>USAK01000007.1 GCA_900552565.1 uncultured Selenomonas sp.
CGGGCACTTCCAATTCAATGCATATGAAATCTGCTCCCTCCGCGAGTATTAACTCTACAGGTTCTAAGGGTCAGGCCAAAGCCTTCTCAACACATGGTTCCCCCGCAAATAATTCAATTTTATATATCCTTATTTTTCCAAGGGCAGTTCCGTCGCCTTGGCACTAGCCAAAATCTCTGCCGGCACCTGTACATCTTCCAGAGCATTGAAATCTTTGCCCTGCAGATGCAGGTCCACCGTGCTCTCGCGAATGTCCTTGAGCATTTCTTCGCGTTCTGCGCGCGTCAAATCGCGGCGCTTGACGATGATGGAGGCAGCCTTGCGGATAGGCTCCGTTAGGTTCGCATGCATATCCGTCAGCAGATTTTTCTCCGTATCAATCGTGACCGTATAGGTGAAGTCCGGCAGACTGCGGCAGATTTCTTCCATCGTCTTCTGCATGTCTTCATCCTTGGCCATCGGTTTGAGCTGCTCAAGCAGGAGTTTGCCAAAGGCCTTGCCGTCTACCGTCACAAGATACGTCTGGCAGCTGCCATCCTGCACGCCGAACTGCACATTCTTCGCCATATCGATGAAGCCGTTCGTGAAAGCCTCGGCCCAGAAGTCATTGACTTTCTTGTCTGCCGGCTTGCGCGGTGTCACAGATTTTTCCCAGGTGCCATGACCGAGCTTGCAGTAAAAGGCCGTGGCCTTCTCGGTCTCACGGATATAATAGGCAATCTCGCGCTCAAAAGCGGGTGCTCCCGGCAGGGTAAACGTGATGTCGAGGCTGCCCTTCGCACGCGTGTACGGTTCCGAGACAAATGTGATATTGCTCGACATGACCGCACTGCCCATCGGCGCCGACGTTGCGAGGTCGAGGTCATACGTGCCGTTCTTCACTTCGGCCAGATGGTCAAAAGCCATGTCCAGTGAGCTCTTTGCATCAGCTGGTTTTACCGCAGCGGGTTCCCCCGCTTTTTCTGCAGCCGTATCTTTTTTCTCTGCTTTTACGCCGGCAGCATCTTTGTCAGTTTTCCCCGTTTCTGTTGCCGCCTCTGCTTTTTCAGCCGGCACAGCCGCTGTGGTCTCCGCCGCTGTCTGTGCACCTGCTGACGCCGTCACCGCTGCTGCCGGTGCCGCCGCTGATGCAGCAAAGCCCGTATTCATGCCGTACGGTGCCGCGGCCATGGCCATACCGCAGAGTACTGCCATGATTTTTTTCTTCTTTTTGGTAAATCCCGTCGTGACCGTCATGAACCGCATCGAACATCCCTCCTCTATTTCCCAGTCTGCCCCAGCAGACTTTTCCTGCTGTGCTTCTTTTCTTTTGCTTGTCTTTTGTTCGATACTCTATGGTATTCTCTGAGATAACAGAAAAATCCTTCCCCAAAGAAGGATTTCCTAGATTTCCCTGAAATTTATTTGTTATTTTTGCAGATGGCGCAGGAAATTCTGCATCATGACCCTGCCATCGGGTGTCAGGATGGACTCGGGATGGAACTGGATGCCCTCGATATCCTTTTCCCTGTGGCGTACGCCCATAATCATGCCGCCCTCGAGCTCACTCGTGACTTCAAGGCAGTCCGGCAGCGTCGCGCGGTCGATAATCAGCGAATGGTAGCGGCCGACTTCAATATTCTGCGGCAGACCCTCATAAAGACCGCGGCCATTATGATGAAGCGGTGAGACTTTGCCATGGATGATTTCACCGGCGCGCACGATTTTGCCGCCAAATACCTCGCCGATAGCCTGATGGCCGAGGCAGATGCCGAGGATTGGCACGGTGCCACCGAGCTCGCGGATGATATCTTCACTGATGCCCGCGTCTTTTGGCACGCCGGGCCCCGGCGAAATCACGATGCCGTCGTAATGCTTCGCCGCGACCTCCTTGACGGTCGTCTGGTCATTGCGGATGACTTCGACCTCAGCACCGAGCTCTGCGAGCAGCTGGTAGACATTATACGTGAAGGAATCATAATTATCTAAAAGCAACAACATTGTTTTCAACCTCCTCCACGACCTCAAACAGAGCTTTCGACTTCTGCAGGATTTCCTGATACTCTTTTTCCGCTACGGAATCCGCGACAATGCCCGCGCCCGACTGGATGACCGCGGTATCATCGTTTTCGATGCGCATCGTGCGCAGAGTGATGCACATATCCATATTGCCGCAGAAATCCATGTAGCCGACGGTGCCGGAATACGAATTGCGCTTCACAGGCTCAAGTTCGTTGATAATTTCCATCGCCCTGAGTTTCGGCGCGCCGCTGACTGTGCCCGCGGGAAACGTCGCCCGCAGCACATCCATCGGCGTGTAGCCTTTCTTGAGTCTGCCGACAACTTCGGAGACCATGTGCATGACATGGCTGAAATACTCGACTTCGCGCAGTTTCGTCACGCGCACGCTGCCCGGCTCGCTGATGCGGCCGATATCGTTGCGCGCAAGGTCGACGAGCATCGAATGCTCGGCACATTCTTTCGTATCACTCTGCAGGTCTTTCTTGAGGGCTGCGTCCTCGGCTGCATCTTTGCCGCGGCGGCGCGTGCCGGCAATCGGGTACGTATAGACATGGTCGCCTGCCACCTTGACGAGCATCTCCGGCGAAGCACCGACGAGCTTGACGGGGCCAAAATTGAAGTAGAACATATACGGCGACGGATTGACCTGACGCAGACGGCGGTAGAAATGGAAGCACGGCTTCGTGATTTTCTCACGGAACTGGCGCGACGGTACGACCTGGAAGATATCGCCCGCAAAGATATGTTCCTTGGCCTTATGGATGGCATCGAGGAAATCCTGCGGAGCCTTGCCGAATTTCTTGAGAAAATCGATTTTCTCCCTTGGTTTCGCCTTAGGTGCTGCCTGCGGCGCAAGCGGTGCCGCGAGCTTCGCCTCGACTTCGGCGATTTTTTCACAGACAGCATCATAGGCCTCGTCCGCACCGCGTCCCTTTGTATCCGCCAGGCAGATGAGCCGTGCATTGTTGTGCAGGGCATCGTAGACAACGAGCACGCGGCAAATCATAAACTGCCCCAAAAGCTCTTCGTCGCCGAGCTCCATGCCGCGCACGCGGTCAAAGGTCGCGACGATATCGTAGTTGAGATAGCCGACCATGCCGCCGTTCGCAAGCGGCAGCGAGGCATCCTCAACGGCCGGCTTGAAGCCCTGCATGTATTGCTTAATGGCCGCGACCGGCTCGCCCATGATGCATTTCATCAGGCCGTTCTCGTTAATCATGAGTTTGTCCTTGAAGACCTGCAGGCGGGCAAACGGTTCCGCCCCGATGAACGAAAAGCGGCCAAACTGCTGGTGCGTCGTATCGACGGATTCCAGGATGAAGCCCTTCTTCTCCCCGACTAATTTATAATAAACGGAAACCGGCGTATCGAGGTCCATGTTGATTTCTTTAGCTACAGCGATGAGATTTGTCTCTGCTGCCAGCTTGCGGAAGCCCTCCCGCGATGGTTTGATTTCCATGATACTCTCCTTCTTCCTATTCTTATCTTATCGCATGGCTGTTACGTACGCCGGCATCAAGCCTTCTTGCCGTACGCCTCATCAAGAGCCGTGCGCATCGCGCGGATGAGTTCCATGGCCTCGTCGAATTTACCTTCAAGCAGGCGTCCGACGACGGCACTGCCGACGATGACGGCATCGCTGTGTGCGGCCGCATCGACAGCGGCTTCCGGCGAACCGATGCCAAAGCCGACAGCCAGAGGTGTATCCGTGAATTTGCGGGCCTTCGCGCAGACTTTGCCAATCGTGCTGTAATCGATTTTCTTGACGCCCGTGACGCCGTTATTCGAAACACAGTAGATGAAGCCCGTCGCCCCCTTGCACGTCTCGGCCATACGCGCTTCCGTCGTGCCCGGCGTGATGAACTCGGCCAGATGGAAATCGTGGGCCGCACAGATTTTCCGCATTTCGCCCGATTCTTCATGCGGCACATCCGGCACGATGACGCCGTCCATGCCAGCTTCCTTGAAATCCGTGACAAAGCGTTCAAAACCGTAATGGTACATATTGTTGATGTAACCCATGCCAATCAGGGGAATCTCCGAGAATTTGCGGATTTCACGCACAATCTCAAGTTCTTTTTTGAGCGTCATGCCATTTTTAAGGGCCACGACCGAGGCATTCTGGATGACGGGACCGTCGGCCATCGGGTCCGAGAACGGCAGGCCGAGCTCGATGACATCAGCACCGGCCTTTTCAGCTTCGCGGACGGCCTTTAAGGTCGTTTCGACGTCGGGCGCGCCGGCCGTAATATAAATGAAGATTCCTTTTTTACCGGCTGCCTTGAGTTCAGCCATTTTTTTATCTAAACGCGTGCTCATCACTCAATATCCTCCCCAAGTACTTTTGCTACCATCTGTACGTCCTTATCGCCGCGGCCCGAGAGCGTGACGACGACGGCTTCGTCCGGCTGCGTCTGCGGCATCAGCTTATCGAGATACGCCAGTGCATGCGAGCTCTCCATCGCTGGAATGATGCCCTCGACTTTCGAGAGTCTCTGGAACGCATCGAGGGCTTCCTGGTCCGTGACCGAAACGTATTTGACGATGCCCTTGTCTTTATAATAGGAATGTTCCGGTCCGACACCCGGATAGTCAAGGCCGGCCGAAATGGAATAGGCTTCGACGACCTGACCGTCGGGGTCCTGCAGCAGATAGCTGAATGCGCCGTGCAGGATGCCCGGCTCGCCGGCGCCCGACAAAGTCTTGGCATTGTCCGTCGGCGCTTCGCCGCGGCCGCCTGCCTCAACGCCGAATTTCTTCACGGACGGGTCATTGCGGAAATCGTAGAACGTGCCGATGGCGTTGCTGCCGCCGCCGACGCAGGCTAAAAGGTAATCCGGCAGTTTGCCGATTTTCGCGATGGCCTGTTCGCGGATTTCTTCCCCGATGACCTTCTGGAAGTCGCGGACAATCGTCGGATACGGATGCGGGCCGACGGCCGAACCGATGATGTAATGCGTGTCCGTGATATTCGTCGCCCAGTAGCGGATGGCCTCACTCGTCGCGTCCTTCAAAGTGCCCGTACCCGAGGAAACCGGAATGACCTTGGCACCGAGGAGCTTCATGCGGAACACGTTGAGTTTCTGGCGCTCGACATCGAGAGCCCCCATGAACACATGGCATTCCATGCCGAAGAGTGCGGCAACCGTGGCCGAAGCGACGCCATGCTGGCCGGCGCCCGTCTCGGCGACGATGCGTTTCTTGCCCATGCGCTTAGCAAGCAGCGCCTGACCAAGAGCATTGTTGATTTTATGCGCGCCCGTGTGCAGCAGGTCCTCGCGCTTGAGGTAAATCTTCGCGCGGCCGTAGTATTTTGTGAGTTTATCGGCATAATAAAGATTGGTCGGACGGCCTGCATATTCGCGCAGGTACGTCTTGAATTCCTTCTGGAAATCCGGGTCATCTTTATATTTCTTATAGGCTTCTTCCAATTCATTGAGTGCCGGCATGACGATTTCCGGTACGTACTGTCCGCCAAATTTACCAAATCTGCCCTTCGTGTTCATGTGATTTCTTCCTTTCTATCTAAAAACTTGCTTAATTCAGGCAATCTCTCCTGCATGTTCCTGCTGAGGCATGCCAGCCTCAATCAGGAGACGCGTCTGGAGGCCAACATCCTCAGCCCTTACGAGCCCCTCGCCGACGAGGATGCCGTCGCAGCCGGCTTCGTGAAGCTTCCTCGCATCCTCTGCCGTGAAGATGCCGCTTTCACTGATGAGGGTGCGGTTCTTATCGGCATAAGGCAAAAGCTCTAATGTCTGTTCAATCGAGGTCGTGAACGAGACGAGATTGCGGTTGTTGATGCCGATGAACTCCGCCGGCGTCGCAAGGGCCGCTTCCATGTCGCAGCGGTCATGCACCTCAATGAGGGCATCCATGCCTAACGACCAGGCCGTGTAGAGGAATTTTTTGAGTGTCTCTGGCGTCAGGATTCTCGCAATCAGCAGCACGGCGTTGGCGCCTAAGAGTCTTGCCTCATAAATCTGATACTCATCGATGACGAAATCCTTGCGCAGAAGCGGCAGCTTGACCTCGCTGCGCACCTTACGGAAATCCTCATTGCAGCCGAGGAAATGCGGGTCCGTATGCACGGACAGCATGCTCGCGCCGTTGTCCTCGTAGATATGGGCGAGCTCGACGACGGAATGATTGCGGCAAAGCCGGCCCTTGGCAGGACTTTGAAGCTTGCATTCCGCGATGAGGTTCCATGGCTGACGGCGGAACCGTGCTGACATCTCGAAATTCCCGCAGACGAGCCGGCGCTTGACTTCGTCGAGCGGCAGCTCTTTTTTGGCTTCAGCCACGATATCTTTTTTCTTTTCGACAATCTCTGCTAAAATATCCCGCAATTTCAATTCCTCCTGCTGTGTTCATTGATTTCATGCACCTTCGCCATGAACGAGGCGATGCGCGCGGCCGACTTTTCTTTGTGGACCTCGAGGCTGCCCGAGACATCGACGGCAAACGGATGAAAAATCTGCTCTACCTCGCCGACATTGGCCTCACTGATGCCTCCGGCAATCAGTACCGGCTTTTTAACCGCCGCGATTTCCTGCTGTGCCTTCTGCCAGTTGAACGAGGTTCCCGTGCCGCCGGCCTCCCCCGGCCGGTAAGCATCGACGAGAATCATGTCTGCAGGGAAGGCGTTCGCAGCGTCAGCGGAAAAACCATCGCCGTAGCGGTAGGCTTTGATGACCGGCCGCCGAATCTCTCTGGCATAACCGGCATCCTCATGGCCATGCAGCTGGACAAAATCGAGCTGACACCGCGCGGCAATCTCATTGACCACCGCAGGGTCCGCATCGACGAAGACGCCGACTTTTTTGACCTTCTGCAGGGCCTGACTGATGTTCGCTGCCTCGCGGGGCTCGATGAAGCGGTGACTGTGACGCCAGAAGATGAAGCCGATAAAATCTGCGCCAGCCTGTTCCGCTGCCTCAGCTGCCGCCAATGTCTTCATCCCACATAATTTTGCTTTGAGCATCTTTCCATCCCTCACAGTCTTTTGTCCATACCTATAAAATGACAATCAAAAAACCCCGCTGAGCATAATACTCAGCGGGGCGAAAATTCTTCGCGGTGCCACCCGTTTCAAACGGCCAATACAGAATAAGCCATTCCTCATTTCCGGTACGGGACTCCACATTGAGCCGATACCGTAGCCTTGTAACGGAGGCAGCCGTCCCAGCCTACTCTTTTTCTCTTCGATTTCGGTGGGCTCTCGCAGGACCATTCACAAAGCATATCACGCCGCACCTTGCACCAACCGGCGGCTCGCTGTAGAGATAGTGGCTTGGCTACTATTTCCTGTTCGATGATTTAGTGTAACTTTGTTAACTTGTTGATGGCTATTATATTACTCGCCTTCCGGCAGGATGTCAAGTCCCTGCAGCAATTTTTTATTTATCAATTGGACGCGCTGCTGCCATCTTCCGGCGCATCCATCATCGGGCCGCCCATCATGCCGCCTTCAGGACCGCCCTCGGGGCCACACTGCGGGCCATGTCCATGCGGGCCATAGCCATGAAATTTCTTCGGCAGAACATTGGCATCGACGCCGAGTTCCTTCGCCACATCGCCCCAGCGGTTGTTGATTTTCTTACGGTCGAGTACCGACTGGATATCTTTGTCCGAAGCCTTGGCCAAGGCTGCTGCGCATTCGATGTCACGCGGCTCATAGCCTTTCTTAAGCAGACTCAGGGCTTTGCTCTCATCGATATCGCCATCCTGGCTCAGATGCTGTGCCGTCATTGACTGACGGACTTCTTCGACTTTTTCGCGTGTCACACCAAGAGACTCACCAATGTCACGCCAGTTCTTGTCATCCGTCTTGAGGGCCATGACTTCGTCAAAGGATTTGCCGCTGACCTTGGCAATCATAGCGGCCTGACCGATATTGCGGAAATCCTTCTTGTTCTCGATGGCGTTCTTGACCTGACTCTCGTCAACGCCGAACGTCTCAGCGATATGCTTAGCTGCCTCCGAAGCATCCATCTGCGGCATCTGTCCGTCAGGACGCTCCCCCTTGGCAAACATGCGGTGCTGCGCACCATCCTGGGACTGTGACTGTGCCGAAAGCACGCCAAAGCCGCCCGCCGTCAACACGAGGCCGGCCACAATGCCGGCAATCATCTTACACTGTGTGATCTTCATATAATCCATCGCCTTTCTATTCAGCTCATTATCTTCTTATTCATCTTATAGCTATAGTCTAACGGCTGCGATTTAAGTTGGCTTTAGCAAGGAATTAGAAATCGATTGAATTTTGCCCCGGCAAATATTCCTGAAGTTTATTTCAAAAAAACAAGGAAAAAAGGCACAGAATGTCGTATAATAATAAATGCAGGTTATTATGGGAGAGAGGTGACTATGATGACGGAACAGGAAATCGAGAAACTCGTTCAGGACAAGCTCAACGAAGCTTATAAGGAGAATGAGCCCCCGAAGAAGTTCTTCCTCACGGAAAATGGCCGTGGTGTCGTCGATGGCGGTGACATGTACAACGCAGTTGTAGAGGATGTCCTTCGCATCGTGCAGAAAGCCATGACGGAAACGCTCAAGGCAGCACTCAAAAAATAAGGTATAAAAAATCCGGCAGGAAATTCATCCTGCCGGATTTTTTGTGCTCAAAACCAAAGAAGGCAAAAGAAAAATCCGCAGATAAAATCTGCGGATGGTATTCTCGTATATACGATTAACGCTTCGAGAACTGGGAAGCCTTGCGGGCTTTCTTGAGACCGTATTTACGGCGCTCTTTCTCACGCGGGTCACGCGTAACAAAGCCAGCTTTTTTCAGAGCCGGACGGAGCTCAGCATTCATTTCCATGAGTGCACGGGTGATGCCGTGGCGGATTGCGCCAGCCTGACCCGTAACGCCGCCGCCAGCAACGTTAGCGATAACATCGTACTTATCAACCGTCTCCGTGAGGTTCAGCGGCTGACGAACGATGAGTTCGAGCGTCTTAAGACCAAAATACTCTTCCATGTCGCGACCATTGATCGTGACTTTGCCCTCGCCTGGAACCAGACGAACACGGGCAACGGACGACTTTCTGCGGCCAGTGCCGTAGTAGATGACTTCTGCCATGTGTTATGTTCCTCCCTTTCCAGATTAGCGGATGTTCAGCTCAAGCTTCTCCGGCTTCTGAGCTGCATGCGGATGCTCCGGGCCAGCGTAAACGCTGAGCTTGCGGTACATCTGAGCACCGAGACGGTTCTTCGGCAGCATGCCTTTGATAGCATGTTCAAGAACGCGCTCCGGGAAACGCTCGAGCATGTGGCCGGCAGCCGTGAAGGTCGTGCCGCCCTGGTAACCGGAATGACGGAAATACGTCTTATCCGTAAGTTTCTTACCCGTGAATTTTACTTTCTCTGCATTGATGACGATGACGTAATCACCCGTATCAACGTGCGGAGTAAAGGTCGGTTTATTTTTACCGCGAAGAACTTTTGCGACTTCAGCTGCGAGGCGGCCGACAGTCTGGCCTTCAGCGTCTACAACGTACCATTTGCGTTCGATATTGGATGCATTTGCCATAAACGTTGTCTTCATGCGATTTCCCCCCTAGAGTTTTTTTCAGTATCAATTTTCCATGTGTTATGATGTATTGAAACAGGCTTCCGGGGCTAATGGAAACGCTCGTCCATGACATCACATAGAATTATTCTAAAGAAAAGCGGCAAGAAAGTCAAGGGATTTTTCGAGGAAAAACAAAATTAATCCACAGAGCCCTGTGCATACTTCAGATGGCCCGTGCCATTGATGAGTTCGACCGTCGTACCGCTCTCGGTATAGGTGACGATATTGACCGCGGTGTTGAACTGACGGATGGTCCAGACGTACTTGAGGTCCATGTGCAGGGCTGCCGTCAGTATCGTGCGCAGGATGGCTCCATGGGCCACGACCGCGACCGTTTCTTCCGGATGTTTGGCAACAATCTTTTCCACGCAGGCAAGCGCACGCGCGCGCAGCTCGGGGAAGCTCTCGCCATGCGGAATCTTGAGGATATCCGGATGCTGGAAGAAATTACTCAGCGCCTCCGGCCACTTTGCCACAATCTCGTCATACGTCAGGCCCTCCCAGTCGCCAAAATTAAGCTCCCGCAAAGACTTGCACGGCGTGACGGGCAGGCGGAAGCGGTCGGCGACACACTTTGCCGTTGTCATCGCCCGCTTGAGGTCGCTGGCATAGACGGCTTCAATTTTGTCGACGGGAAAATTGGCGGCGAGTTTTTGCGCCTGTTCTACGCCAAGCGGGGAAAGAGCAACATCGGTCTGTCCCTGATAACGGCCCAGTACATTCCACTCCGTCTGGCCATGACGGATAAAAATCAATTTTGTCATATCTATAAACCCCCCGTGTTCATTGGTTTATTTTTCATGCCCCTGCAGCAGTGCATAGGACTGCCACGCCGCGAGCAGGCGGTCGTTTTCCGCCCGCGTCCGCACAGCGAGACGCAAAAATCCTCTGCCGAGGCCCGGATAATGACGGCAGTCACGTATCAGGATATGCTTCTGCCGCAAAAAGTCAAGCAGTTCATCCGTATGCTGCGGCCGTTCGAGGCGGACGAACAGAAAATTGACACTCGGCGGGTAGACCCTGAGATGGCCAATTGCCTTCAGACGTCTGGCAAGATTTTCTTTTTCCGCCGCGATGAACGCGCGCGTCTGCTTCTGGTACATCTGGTCAGACAGCATGGCTGCCCCTGCGGCCTGCGCGAGAAGATTGACATTCCAGACGTCCTTGGCCTGCTCCATCTCATGAAGCAGCTGTTTCGGACCCAAGGCAAAGCCGAGCCGAAGCCCCGGAATGGCAAAGAATTTCGTTAAGGAACGCACGAGCAGGATATTATCCTGTGCTGCCGCGTCCTGACGCAGGGTAAAGTCCGCTTCATCCCTGCGAAAATCCAGAAAGGATTCATCGATGAGCAGCTGACAGTCAACATTCTTGAGGCCTCTGGCCAATGCCATGAGCTCCTGTCTGCGAAGCAGCGTGCCTGTCGGATTGTTGGGGTTGCCTAAAACGACGCAGTCCGCCCCGATGCGGCTGACTTCCTGCAGGATTTTCATCAGGTCAGGCCGAAACGCATCTTTTTCCTCGAGATAGAAAAAATGGACGTCTGCTCCCGCCGCCCTCGCCGACCGTTCGTATTCGCTGAAAGACGGCACCGGCAGCAGGATGCGCTTTGGCCGTTTGACAAAGAAATAAAGATAAAAGAGCTCCGCCGCGCCATTGCCGCAGAGAAAGCCCCCTGCCGGCAGACGGTAGTGAGCTGCGAGCGCCGCCCGCAGTTCCCGCATCTCAGGGTCCGGATAATGGATGACAGCATCGATATGCTGCAGCAGAGCCTCGCGCACGCGCTCTGACATGCCCAGGGGATTGATATTAGCCGAAAAATCCAGCCAGGCCCCGCCGTCAGCCGCGGGATCATAAATATTGCCGCCATGCACAAAACGAGCTGTTTCCATCTTTTTCATCCCCTTCGCTTCTGTCTTTATCTTTGCTGTCTTTACCTTTGACGTCAATCTCTATGCCGCCGGAACGCATCGCCGTCGTGCCACGATACGTAAGCTGCGGCAAAAAACAGCACAGCCTGCTGACGCCTGACAAAATCTGTGCCTTGGTCATGGATAAAGGCCAGAGCACGCCAAGCACCGTGCCGCTGTGTGCCGCCGTGATGCCCAGGGCCCCGAGAGTCTTCGCCTCTTCAAGAAGCGGCCGCAGGCAGCGTTTCGGCAGGAACTTCTCCTGCCAGAGAGCACTCTGCACCGCGGCAGCTGCCAGGCCCCGTTCTCCCTGCTGCAGTCTGAGTAAAACATCCGACCAGTCCCGCTCTTCTTTTTTCTGCGCGTTCAGTCGATAAAAATCTGCCGTTGCAATCGTGCCGCCCGTATCAAAGATGCTGACGGGCAGATACGGCAGATGGTCATAGACCGCTAAGATTCTGCCATTTACCTGATTGAGGCAGACAATCCCCGGCAGGAACGTGGCGTCGGTCGGCTCAATCTGCACAGCCAGCGCCAAAATCTGCCGCGGCGTCAGCGGCCTATGCAGAGCATAAGAGACCGCGGCAACGACCGCGGCGATATCCGCACTCGAAGAAGCCATGCCCTTGCCCTGCGGCAGCTCGGAACGCAGGCGCAGACCGTAGGGAAATTCCTGCACACCAAGACAGGACAGTATCATTGAGAAGGCACGCTCCGCTTTTTCCCCGAGGCCTTCTCTGCCCTGAAAGGCAGAAGATACTTCGACCGTCGTATAGCGCGCAATCGGACAGGTCAAGAGAAAAGGCTCTCCCCGATGCCAGCCCTGCAGGAGTTCCCCACACGAGCCCGGCACCCTGACACAGAAGTCCATAGCGCTCACATCCATAAAAACAAGGCACTGCGGTCAAACGGCAGGAACGCAAAAAGATAAAAGGCCGCCAGCACGGCCGTCTCCGTCGTCAGTTCGACCGCGCCGTAGACATCGCCGGTAAGGCCGCCGAGTTTCTTTTCTGCCCAGCGGCCGAGAACATACGCCCAGAGCAGGCTCAAAAGAAGGGCGGCAAGTGCAGCCAGTCCCCATGGCGCGGTAAAGAGCAGCGCCGTCACCAGGCCGATGAGCACAGCTTTACGGTCTGCCATCTCTGCAAAAGCGCGTCCCATGCCCTCGGGCCGTGCATAAGGAAAATACGCCACGGCAAACAGCATGGCCATGCGGCCAATGATGGGCATGACAAAAACGGCGATGAGCAGTACCGGCACGGGCAGGTCCATCAGCAGCGACCAATTGAGCAGCAGCATAGCGCCAAAGGCCACGACACCAAACGAACCCGTGCGGCTGTCCTTCATGATGTCGAGCATGCGCTCACGGCTGCGGCCCGAAAAAAGCCCGTCGACCGTATCCATAAAACCATCGCAGTGCAGGCCGCCCGTCAGAAGGATGGGCAAAAGAACCAGTACGGCTTTTACCGTATAGCCCTGCAGGCCAAAGAGGACATACAGGAGCAGTGCGGCCAAAAGATAAATGGCCCCGAGCACGGCGCCGACCAGCGGGAAGAACTTTGTGCTGCGTCCAAAATCTGCCATCGTCAAATCCTTCTGCGAGACAATGTGGATGCGCGTGAGAAACTGCAGGGCAGTCAGGAAACTTCGCAATATAGATTCTCCTTCATCAATAGCCCATGAACTTCAGCAGGGCATACGCAAAAATCAGGAAAAGCACGGTGGCCGTATACATCATGCGGATGGATTCCATGATGTGCTTGGGCGATGTCGCCTCGATGGCCTCTCCCATATAAGCGCGGAACGTCTTTTTGCCAAAATACGAGTTGACGCCGCCAAGACGGATATGCAAGGCACCGGCCATCGTCGCTTCGGCATAGCCGCCATTCGGGCTCGGATGCTTTGCAGCATCGCGGCGCATCATCTGCAGGGCATTGTGCGCATCAAAACCTAAAAGCATTGCCGCCATCACGAACAGCAGTCCCGTGATGCGCGCAGGGATGTAATTGAGCACATCGTCAAGCTTGGCTGCGGCCCTGCCAAAGTACAGGTATTTCTCATTTTTGTAGCCAAGCATCGAGTCCATCGTATTGGCCGCGCGGTAAAGAAAGGCCAGTGGCACGCCGCCGAGCACGAAGAAAAACAACGGTGCGATGATGCCGTCCACGGTATTTTCAGCAATCGTCTCGACTGTTGCCCGCGCAATTTCCGCTTCATCGAGATGCTCCGTATCGCGTCCGACAATCCAGCCGACCGCTTTGCGTGCCTTATCGATTTCGCCCGTGAGCAGCAGTGCATAGATGCCGCGCCCCGCCTTGGCAAGGCTCTTCGGCGAAATCGTAAAGGCTAACAGCAGCGCTTCAACAGCTTCCACGCCCCATTCCCATGGAATGAAATAAGCGAGCTGGATAATGCCCGCCGCCACATCATAGGTGATGAACAGCACCAGGAGAACGAGAATGGCCCCGCTGAAAAATTTTCTTTGGTCGCTATCCTCTTTGCGGTAATAAATGCGCTCCAAAAAGGAGATGAGTCTGCCAATCAGGACCACCGGATGCAGCTTGGTACGCGGGTCGCCAATAATCGTATCGATGACAAACGCCAGAATGGCAATATTCACCGGCCATCTCCCCTTTCTGCAGCCATATCTGCCATGATTTCCGTCAATTTTTTCATATCGAGAGCTTTCTCCACGACATCGGCCAGACGTTCATAGGCACGTTCTTTTTCCTGATACCAGTTGCGCTGCACAGGCAGAGGACGCAGCCCCTTGTGCAGGCGCAGGGCATTGATGAGCTGACGCCGGAAGGCATCGTTGTCAAAGAGTCCGTGGATGTACGTACCAAAAATCTGGCCGTCGTCGCGCAGTGCCCCGTCCCAGCGGCTGACGCGCGTATCTCCTTCCGCATGGATAAAAAACGGATGACGCACGGACTGCAGGAATTCCGTTTCGCCCATATGAACTTCATAGCCGGAGAGATTTCTGCCAAGCATCGTGCAGCCAAAGAATTCCATGCCGGGGCAGTCTGCCTCGACCTGACGCGTGTGCTTTACCGCGGCAAACGTCGTCTTCATCGGCAGATAGCCCAGCCCTTGCACCTTGTCGTGCGTGGATTCCATATGGTGCGGGTCATCGATTTCCTCACCGAGCATCTGATAACCGCCGCAGATACCCACAAGAGGAATGCCCTTTCTGACACAGCTGTCAATCGCTGCGGCCAGTCCCGAGCTGCGCAGGTACAAAAGGTCTTCCGTCGTGTTCTTCGAGCCCGGCAGGATGATGAGGTCAGACTCCCCCAGCTCCGCTGCTGACCGTACGTAATGCACCTCAACATCCGGCTCCGCCGCCAAAGCATCAAAATCCGTAAAGTTTGAGAGCTTCGGCAGTTCGATGACCGCGATATGGATGTCGGCAGGCTTTTCTTCCTGCGCATGCTTTTCCTCAAGAGATACGGAATCCTCGTCATCGATGCCCATATCTTCGATATACGGCACGACGCCGAGCACGGGCTTGCCCGTCTTCTGCTCGAGAAAGTCGATGGCCGGCGTAAAAAGGGACACATCGCCGCGGAATTTGTTGATGACCAGTCCCTTGACGAGAGCGCGTTCATCCTCATCCAAAAGCTCCAATGTCCCGACAAGAGAAGCCAGTGCACCGCCGCGGTCAATATCGGCGATGAGCAGTACCGGCGCATGCAGATACTTAGCCACGCGCATATTGACGATATCATGTGATTTGAGATTGACTTCCGCAGGACTGCCCGCGCCTTCGACGACCAGCGTGTCAAAATCACACTGAAGCCTGGCAAGGGCTGCCTTGACCGCAGCAAATGCCTTGAGGGAATACCCTTTATGATATTCTCTGGCACTCATATTGCCAACGGGTTTGCCCTCGATGATGACCTGCGACTCAGAATTGCCCGTGGGCTTCAAAAGGACAGGATTCATATCTGCCATGGGCAGAAGTCCTGCGGCCTCGGCCTGGGCGACCTGGGCCCTGCCCATCTCCAGTCCCTCTTTCGTGACATAGGAATTTAAGGCCATGTTCTGGGCCTTGAATGGCACAACGTGTTTTCCCTGACGGTAAAAGATGCGGCAGAGTGCCGTCGTCAGGACACTCTTACCGACATGGGAACTCGTGCCCATGAGCATGATGGATGACAAAGAATCCCCTCCTTATAATATAGAAGTAAATTTTACTTTATGCGCACGGGTATGCCGCAAAGCACGGCATAGACTTCATCGGCCTCTGCCGCCAGCTGCTGATTGGCCAGACCGCTGAGGTCGCGGAAAAAGCGCGCCAATTTGTTTTCCGGCACAATGCCGGCACCGACTTCATTCGTCACAAAGACGATGGTGACCTGTGCCGGCAGATTCTTAGCAGCTTCGATCAGTTCTGCCATCTGCGCCTGCGTCATATTTTCCAAGCATTCCTCATCAAGAGGCTCAGTCTGGCGGCAGAGCATGTTGCTCAGATACATGGTGATGCAGTCAAAGAGGATGGCATCATGCGTTTTGCCCGCTTCGGCAAGGGCCAGCTGCGCCTTTTGCGGCGCCTCAAACGTCTGCCATTTCAGGGAGCGCCTCTGCCGATGGAGTGCCACGCGGTGTTCCATCTCTTCATCCCGTATTTCTGCCGTAGCGATATAGGCAGGGCGCGAACCAGCTTCCAAGGTAAGTTTTTCAGCAAAGGCAGACTTGCCGCTGCGCGCGCCGCCCGTAACAAGGATTATTTTGCCCATGACGCCGCGGCCTCCACAAAATGACGCGCGGCCTCCGGGCAGCCGGCAAAATGAAGATGCAGATAGCTGCCAAGCACATTTCCGCTTGCAGCGCCGGCTTCATACGTCTCGCCATTGCGCATCCTGCGAAAACAGAATGGTCTTGCCCCCGTCACTTCATCCTCGGAAAAATGGAATTCATGACCGCGCAGGGTCGTGCCCTTAGGCCCGAGAATCGTATCCTGCTGAAGTTCTGCTTCAACATAGCCGACCATCTGCAGTTTCCGCGTCATGGCAGCCTTTCCCGGCAGCACCTGACACATCGCAAAATCATGCCCCTCAAAGTCACGCAGGGAAGACAGCAGATACATATAGCCGCCACACTCCGCGTAAATGGGCATGCCAGCTGCCGCTGCCTGACGGATGGCCTCGCGCATCTTCTCATTTTCCTGCAGTTTCGCAGCAAACATCTCAGGGAAGCCGCCGCCCAGAATCAAGCCATCGACGTCGGGCATCTGCTCATCACGAAGCGGACTGAACGGCACGAGTTCCGCGCCCATATATTCCAGCACCTGCAGACTGGCTGGATAATAGAAAGAAAACGCCTCGTCTTTGGCTATGCCAATGCGGCACTTCTTTGCCGCCTGTCTGTTCTCCCGTTCAGGCACTTCGATATCATCGGTCAGGCAGGCGATGTGCAGGATGGCCTCAATGTCGAGGGATTTGGCCACGGCCGCCCCCATTGAATCGATGGTCTGCTGTTCCTGTTCATTCTCGGCCGCAGGCAGCAGGCCTAAGTGGCGTTCCGGCATATGCAGGGAGTCATCGCGGCGCAGGGCACCGAGAATCGGCATATCGATTTCCCGCATGGCCTCGCGAAGCATCGCCTCATGCGTCTTCGAGCCCAAGCGGTTGAGGATGACACCGGCCAGATTGACCTCAGGGTCATAATCGCGGAACCCCTTGGCAATCGCCGCAGCCGAGGCCCCCATGGACTTGACATCAAGCACGAGGACCACCGGCGCCTGCAGCAGCTTCGCGATTTCTGCCGTAGAGCTGATGCCCTCACGCCCGCCATCGTAGAGTCCCATGACGCCCTCTATGACCGCAATATCAGCTCCCTCCGACTCCGCCGCAAAAAGCTCCGGCAGGGTCGCGCGCGGCACAAGCCAGCTGTCGAGGTTATGCGCCGGCCTGCCGCTGGCCATCGCATGATAGCCGGGGTCGATATAATCAGGGCCGACCTTGAACGACTGCACGACAAGTCCCTGCTCACGCAAAGCCGATAAAAGCCCCGTAGCAATCGTCGTTTTACCAGAACCAGACTGCGTTGCCGCAATCACCAGACGTGGAATCGAATAGCGCATGACAAACCTCCTGAAAATGCATTTGGTACATCTTACACAAAACTATAAACTCGTCTTTTTCAGCCGCGGTCGTTGTCAATCATGTACATCATCGCGTTGACCGCAGCGGCAGCAATCGGACTGCCGCCTTTCGTACCCTCAACCGTGATATACGGGACAAGGCCGTTTTCCATAAGAGCCTTTTTGGAATCCGCCGCGCCGACAAAACCTACGGGAATGCCGACAATGCAGGCAGGGCGCACGCCTTCTTCTTTGACGAGACGCAGCACTTCGAAAAGAGCCGTGGGCGCGTTGCCGATGGCCACGATGCTGCCCGTGAGTGCTCTGCCGAAACTGCGCATGGCCATGAGCGAACGCGTGACGCCCTGCGCCTTGGCCGCAGCCGCAATGTCAGGGTCGGCAATGCGGCAGTGCACTGCGCCGCCCAACGAGGCGAGCTTCTTCTTATTGATGCCCGTGCGGACCATCTCGACATCCGTATAGATATCACAGCCGCCGCGCAGGGCTTCCATGCCCTTCTCTGCCGCGCCTTTGGCGATGCGGACGATGGGCGCATATTCAACATCGCCAGCCGCATGAATGATACGCGAATAGACCTTGGTTTCAGCCGGTGAAAGCTGCATTCCCTTAAGGTACGGAGCGATGATTTCCATACTGCGGTTCTCGATGGCCATGGGCTGTTTGATAAAATCCATCACAAATCCTTTCTGTCTCTCAACCTCTCAAAAATCTTTCACGAACGAGAGCACTTCCTCATAATGATGAGCGAGATGGTCGTAACGAAGCACGGGCCGGTCAATGACGATGACCGGCCGCTTTAGGCTGGCCGCCGCTGCAATCTTCGTATCCGTACCGCCAATCGTGCCGCTATTCTTCGTCACGATGACCTCGGCCCTGTACTTGCGGAACAGTTCTTCATTGAGTTCTCTGGAAAACGGCCCCTGCATAGCCACAATCTGCCCCGGCGTCAGGCCCAGCTTTTCACAAAGCGCAATGACTTCTGCCGTCGGCAGGACACGGGCAGTGAGAATACATCCCTTCAATGCCTCTGCCTCCGTGAATTTCTGCAGATTGCGGCTGCCCGTCGTCAGAAAAACATGCCTGCCGCAGGCGGCAGCCTCAAAAGCCGCTTCTTCATACGAGTGAACCACGTGAATCTTCTCGTAGGTGAGCTCCGTCAGCGAGCGCTCATAGCGAATATACGGAATGCCGCAGGCGCGGCAGGCCGCCATGGCATTTTCGGAAACATGCACGGCATAGGGATGGCTGGCATCGACAAAACAGTGGATATTCTGCTCTCTCAAACAGGTCTCCAATGCCGATTCATCGAGCGGCTTTTCGTTGATGATGAGTTTTCCCTTGGCAGAAGCGGCGAGCAACTGTTCTCCGTAGTGACTGACGACCGAAGCCATCACCTCATGCCCCTGTGCTAAGAGAAGTTTGACGAGTTCCCTGCCGTCCTGCGTACCGGCCGCGACAAATATCATAGCCCCGCTTCCTTTCTGCCATAGCCGCGCGGCGTAATCATCCAGCCCTCTTTGACGTACGTCTGGGAATTGCCGATGATGACGAGCGAGAACATGTTGATTTCTTCCTTCGTGAAGTCAGCCAGCGTCGAAATTATCTTATGTTCCTGCTCGCGGCTTGCAGCCGTCACGATACCGACGGGCGTTTCCGGGCGGCGGTACTGCAGCAGGATTTCGCGAATTTCTTCGATATGATGCACGCGCTTCCTGCTCTTGGGGTTGTAGAGGGCCACAACAAAGTCACCGGCCGCGGCCATTTTCGCGCGCTTGCGGATGAGCTCCCACGGCGTCAATAAATCCGACAGACTGATGACCGCAAAATCATGCATAAGCGGTGCGCCAAGGACCGAAGCCGCCGCATTGACCGCCGAAACGCCGGCAATCGTGCCGCCGAACAAAGGCCGCTCTTCTTCCTTCTGCTGCAGGATGAGTTCTAAGACCAGCCCGGCCATGCCGTAAACACCGGCATCACCGCTTGAGACGACGACCGTCTCTTTGCCCGAAGCTGCCGCAGCGACAGCCATGCGGCAGCGGTCAATCTCGTGCATCATCCCCGTGCCGATAATTTCTTTATTGGAAAGCAGCGGTTCCATCAGGCGGATGTACGTCGTATACCCCGCCACGACCTCGGCCGCTTCGATGGCCGCCCGCGCGCGCGGCGTCATATCGAGCAGGCTGCCCGGCCCCAGACCGACTACTGTGATTTTTGCTTTTTTTGCCATACGAGTGCCACCGTCACTTTCTCAAACTTTGTCTTGCCAAGAACCAAACGTCCGCTGCCGGCAGCAGCCAGGGCCGCCGACTCGCAGACATTGCCCACGCCAGTTATTCTGCGCACAAAAGCGGATTCACGCAGGTCATAGCGGTAAATCATACGGTTGAGCGCATCATTGTCATAAAACGAAAGCGGTACGCCAAGTTCCCTAGCCGTGTCGAAAAGTCCCTGCTCTTCATCCTTGAACACCGTCGAAGCCATGGCCGCAACCGCCTGCAGCGGCAGGTCGAGCTTTGCCGCCGCCTCTGTCAGGGCCTTTTTTATATAGGAAGATTTTGTTCCCCTGCGGCAGCCGACACCGGCAATCAGCCGCAGCGGCCGCAAAAACAGCCTTCCCTGACGGAGCGGAATTTCCTCATTTTCGCTGATGACCACCTGCAGTGCCTGTGCTTCATCCGGCAGCGCCGCAAAATCTGCCAGGCGAAAGCCATGCCCCCAAAGTTCTCTGGCATAAAAATCAGCCAGCCGGCAGACAGGGTCAATATAATAGAATATCTTCTTCCCCTCCAGCAGAGCGCTGTTGAGCCGCTGGATTTCCTCATGCGGTTCTGGAAAAAGGCCCAGTTTTGAGGCTATGGCATCGGGAGCCAGATATCCCTCGACATCTGTCGCCGTCGTAATAACGGGGTCCGCCCCGAGGGAAAGTGCGAGCCTGCGTGCAAGGTCATTGGCCCCGCCGACATGGCCGGAAAGCAGGCTGATGACATGCTGCGCGCGCTCATCGAGGACGAGGACCGCAGGGTCTTCGAGCTTGCTTTTAAGATATGGCGCTATCGTGCGCACAGCAATTCCTGCGGCCATGATGAACACAAGTGCGTCATAGCGCGGGAAATTTTCCGCCACGGCCTGCTGCAGCTTCTCAAAATATCTGGCTCCGGAGACAGGATGACGCTGGCTGACAAAAAGCTCTGCTTCATCGCCAAGGGCCAGCACGACGCGTCCGCCCAATGCCGCACCCGCGGCCGTCAGGGCAAATACAGCCGTTCTCATTGGCTGGCCCTGCGGAACATATGCGAGAATTCCGGTGCGTACAGGCGCGACGGCTCATACACGGCGTCGAGACAGCGGCCGACGACAATCATCGCCGTGCGGTCCATCGGCTCTGCCTTGAGCTTTGCGCAGATGTCCGCCAGCGTGCCGCGCACGATTTTCTGGTCCGGCCAGGTCGCTTTCTGCACGATGGCAATCGGTGTATCCTCGCTGTAGCCACCGTCGATGAGTTCTCTTACCACGGTATCGAGCATCGTGATGGAAAGGAAGATGCACATCGTCGCCTGATGCTCAGCAAGGCTGTGAAGCTTTTCGCGTTCCGGCACCGGCGTTCTGCCCTCCTGACGCGTGACGATAACCGTCTGCGAGATGCCCGGCAGCGTGTATTCCTGTTTGAGAACAGCCGCCGTAGCCAAAAACGAGCTCACGCCCGGCGTCACATCATACGCAATACCTTTTTTGTCAAATTCATCCATCTGCTCCTGAATGGCCCCGTAAATCGCAGGGTCGCCCGTATGCAGGCGCACGGTCATCTTTTCCTGCTGCTCCGCCTCTGCAATGACAGCGACGACTTCTGCCAAGGTCATATGCGCAGAATTATAGATTTTGGCTTCCTGCCTGCAGAGGTCCAGAAGCGCGGGATTGACGAGCGAGCCCGCATAAATAACAACATCCGCTTCCTGCAGATAGCGCTGCCCCTTGACCGTGATGAGCTCCGGGTCCCCAGGACCGGCGCCGACGATATGAACCATGAGTCATGTCTCCTTTACACACGTGATGATATAGATGGGATTCTGCGCCTGCGCCATATCGTAAGGGCCGACGCGGCGCAGGCGGCTGACCTGCACTTCGACCGCGTCATAACGGTAGCGGTCTTCATGGTCATGAAGATACTGCAGTGCAGCGGAAAGGGTCTGCACCGTAATGCAGTTGAGCACGATACGGCCGCCGCTTCTCAGTTTCTCCCCGGCCGCCTCAAAAATTTCAGTAAGATGCCCGCCGCTGCCGCCGATCAGGATGACATCAGCCAGGGGCAGTTCCTCCAGTCCCGCAGGAGCCTCTGTCATGATAATGCTGAGATTGCTGACCGAGAAATGCTCCCGATTTGCTTCGATGAGCTGAGCCGCTTCCTGTCTGCGCTCCAAAGCATAGACATGTCCTTTTTCTGCCAATCTCGCCGCTTCAATCGACAGCGAGCCCGTCCCTGCACCGATATCATAAATGATATCTTCAGGAGTAATACGGGCCTTGGCGAGTGTCAGGATGCGGATTTCCTGTTTGGTCATCGGCACCCTGCCGCGGATGAATTCCTCATCATCGAGTCCGAGCTGCATCGAATCCCTCCTCATCGACAGCAATGAGGATGCCGCTGGAGATTTCCGGCAGGTCTCCCGCCTCCCCCAGCGTCGTCCTCACGATTTTTTCATCGGCATAAGAAAGACGCGCACAGATGAAGAGGCGCGTCTCTTTGGGCCAGCCATGTGCCATGAGCACGGCTGATATCGTCTTTGATGTGTTTTTTTTGTCGGTCAGCATGCCCAGAAGACTGCCCTTCTCATACAAAAGTTCCTTTTCCGCAGGCACGCGGCCATGAAAAGACAGCAGCCGCGCCTCGTGCCAGGGCAGTGCCAGCCGCGCAAAAGCGAGCTGCATGGCACTGAGCCCCGGAATCACACGCAGTTTCGTCACGGGGAAATGACGGCGCAGGGCATCGAGCAGGGAATAATAGCCGGGGTCGCCCGACACCATGACCACGACCTCTGCTGTTTCTGTTTCCTGACGGATAAAGTCCATGACCGCTGCGATATCGCGCGTAACCGCCATCGTCTTCTGCCCCGCGCCCTTGGCAAACTGCGCCAGGGCACGTCTGCCGCCGACGAGCACCTTGGCTTCAGCAATCGCCTTGGCCGCTGCGGGCAGCAGATAATCCGGATGACCGGGCCCGATGCCGGCCACAACGATTTCATGCATGTGCATTCCCCTATTCTTCTGGCAGATGCCAGTGATACGTTTCTCCGACTGCCCTTGCAGTCTCATTGAGTCCCAGCAGTCTTCCCTGCAGCGTCACCATGACCACGCCGACTTCCAGTTTGCCAAAGACATAGCGCTTTGCGCGCCGGCCAGCCTGTTCCGCCAGGGCCATGCATACCTGCTGCTCAAGACCGGCCTGCTGCAGGATGGTCAGGGCATCTTCTGTTGTATTGCTCTGCAGAATGTCCCTGACCCCTGCGGCGTTCAATCCTGCCGCTGCGGCATAGGCTGCCATCGTCTCGAGACGCGCATCAGCAATCCTGTTGTGCGTGTAAAAAATCCCTGCGGCCACCTTGGCGAGCTTGCCGATATGACCAAAGAGCAGCACGCGCGGAATTTTTCTTTCTGCAGCAGCTTCCAGCATGAAGCCGATGAAATTGCTCGTCTGTGCCATGGCCTCTGCCGGCAGTCCCCAAGCTTTAGCAAGATTCTCCCCAATCTTGCCCGGCACGAAGATGAGGTCCTCGTACCCCGCCGCTTTCGCCACATCAATCTGCGGCACAAGAGAATTCTTAAAACCTTCCTCTGACATGGGACGGAGTACCCCTGTCGTGCCGATGACAGAAATACCGCCTTCTACGCCGAGTACGGGATTCAAGGTCTTCTTGGCAAGCTCCGCCCCCGCAGGGATGGATACTGTTACGATAAGGCCATCGCTCGTTCCCAAAAGTTCCCTTGCTGCCCGGCGCATGAGTTCGCGCGGCCCCGGATTGATGGAAGGCTCGCCCACGGGTACGGCAAGGCCCGGCTTCGTGACCGTGCCAATGCCCCTGCCAGCACGAAATACCATGGCTCCGGCCCCCTCCGCGTGCGCAACCGTCGTAAAGACAGAAACGCCGTTCGTGATGTCGGGGTCGTCCCCTGAGAATTTGACGACTTCCGCGCAGATGCCATCGTCCTGACGCTGCACATCTTTGACGGGAATCGTCAGCTTAGTGCCGTCAAGTGCCGTGAGCGAAATGTTCTGCCATGACAGTCCTGCCTCATAGAGGAGCGCTGCCTTGACGCCTGCTGCCGCACAGGCCCCTGTCGTATAGCCGCTGCGAAGTTTCTTCATACCTCATTCTCCTCAGCGCAGCTGACGGTTGAGGAAATCGCGCCCAAAGACCGTCAGCGTGTAGTAAAGACCGATGAGAAATGGGATGTACTCGGCAATCAGGCGCCAGCAGACAGCGACGATACCGACGGTGCCGGCAGGCACCGTATCGCTGAACAGCAGGACGAAGCCGCCCTCTGCCACACCGGAACCTCCCGGTGTCGGCGTAAAGTAAAGCAGCATGTTGAGAAAAATCATGCGCCCCATGACACTGTACCAGTCCGCATGCGTAACACCGAGGCCTAACAGCAGGCAGGGCACAATGGCATAAATACAGAGCAGATTGAGTCCCGACTCCACAAAGACAAGCAGCATCGATTTTGGCGACGCCGCCAAAAGAGCAATAGCGCTCTTTGTATCACGGTAGAACGCGATAATCTTGCAGCGGCGTTCTTTCTTCGTATGCTTGGCAATGCGGATAACGAGATAATCGAGATAGCCGCGCCGTGCCCCAATGACGATGGCGATGATGCCGACAAAAGCCGCCAGCGTGATGGCCATCAGGGTATCGTTCGAAATCCCCGGCACTATGCCCGAATCATGCATGAAGATAAACGGCATGCAGAGTACAAGAAACAAAATGGACAAGAGTGTGCGCACGATGACGAGTACTGCGGCCTTGCCTGTAGGTACACCGGCATGACGCAGGAACATCAGCTGGGCGACAGCGCCGCCCGTGGCCCCAGGCGTCAAAAGTGCCAGGAAATAGTTGCCGAATATGACCTGTACGGCCTGATAGAGCGTGATTTTCTCATCTGAAATCTTTACCAGGTGCATGAGGCGGCTGCCGTCAAAGAACAGACCGAGTGATACGGCAAAAAGCGCCAGTGCGACCGACCATGTCTTGAACTTTGTCAGGTTTTTGAGTGTATTGATATCCACCGTCGTATAGATGACGGTGCCTGAAATCACAAGGACCAGGACAATCAATATGATGAATCGCTTGTAAAACTTATTCATGAAAACTCCGTTCCACCTGTCTTTGCCGTCTTATGGCTGCGCAACCTTTTCCTCATGAGCCGCAAACGCATTGTGATTGTGAATGGACTCGTAGTTCTCGCATTCAATCGAGAACCAGGCAATGCCTGGGAGGCCGCGCAGGGCCAGAACTGTATCGCGCAAAATATCTTCAACGAACTTTGGATTGTCGTAAGCTGCTTCCGTCACATACTTCTCATCTTCACGCTTCAACAGCGGATAGATGGGCGACGAGCCCTGCTGCTCAATCAGGGCAGCAAGATCTTCTATAAAGATGCATTCCGTGCCTTCATGGAATCTTACCTTCGTCCGGCAGATGGAGCGCTGATTATGCGCGCCATAGGCAGAAATCTCCTTGCTGCATGGGCATAATGATGTAAATGGCACATCCACGCCAAGCTCAAAGACCATCTTTTCGCCCCGTTTTTTTGTGCCCTTAAAGCAGCAGTCAAGGTCAAGTACGGAGCAGCGGCCGCTGACGGGCGCCTTTTTGTCAATGAAATACTTGAACGAAAGCTCGACTTCGGCGGACTTTGCATCGAGACGCTCTAAGGCTTCCTCAAGCATGGCTTCCATTTCCGGCTCAGCCAAAGGTTTCTGGCTCCAAGGCATGAGGATTTCCAGAAAACGGCTCATATGCGTTCCCTTATACTCCATCGGCAGCGACACCGTAAAAAGAATGCGGGCCAGCACCTGCTGAAAGCCCCCATCCTTCGTCTTGATGAGGAATGGCAGATGGGCATCCTTGATGCCGACGCGCTGGATGGCAATGCCGCGTGCATCCGTCTGATTCTGTACGTCCTGCATCAGATTTCCCTCGTCTCATACGCGATAGGGTCTTCGACGCCGGCCTCGGCAAAACCGCGCAGGCGCAGCTTGCAGCTGTCGCAGACACCGCAGGCCTTTTCGCCGCCCTTATAGCAGCTGTGCGTGAACTGGAATGGTGCACCGAGCTTTGTGCCGAGCAGTACGATATCCTTTTTGGAAAGGTCCTGCAGCGGCGTCTCAATCGTGATTTTCTGACCTTTGACAGCCGTCGCCGTCGTCGCATAGTCGGCCAGCGCCTGGAATTTCTGGATGAATTCCGGGCGGCAGTCCGGATAGCCCGAATAGTCGACAGAGTTGACGCCGATATAAACGTGATTAGCGCTGAGGACTTCGGCATAGCCCATGGCATACGAGAGGAAAATCAGATTGCGCGCCGGCACATACGTCGGCGGTACCGTTGTGCGGTTGACATCGCCGTCCGGCACTTCAATATGCTCGTCCGTCAGTGCAGAACCGCCGATGGCTTCCATATTCGTCTCGATGATCAGATGTTTCTTGACACCGTAAAACTTGGCAATCTTCTTCGCGCCCTCCAGCTCGATGCTGTGGCGCTGATGATAATTGAAGCTGATGGGATAAACATCATAACCTTTGCTCTTGGCTACGGCCATGCACGTGCAGCTGTCAAGGCCGCCCGAAAGTAAAACGACTGCTTTTTCCATGATTTTGACTCCTTAAAAACCGGAGGCAGTGCCTCCGGCATCTTTTATTTTGATTAACCGCGAATAGACGTAATGGCCGCCTGGATATCGTCGCTGCCGTAGATAGCCGAACCGGCAACGAGCACATTGGCTCCGGCCTGACGCACGAGTCTGCTCGTCTCTGCATTAATGCCGCCGTCGACTTCGATATCGCATTCAAAGCCCATATCCTGAATCGTATGACGCAGCATGTGAATCTTATCGAGCTGCGAGGCAATGAACTTCTGACCGCCAAAGCCCGGATTGACCGTCATGATGAGAACCATGTCGAGGTCCTGCAGGAGTTCTTCAATCATCGCGAGGCTCGTGCCCGGATTCAGTGCCACACCTGCCTTGCAGCCGGCAGCCTTAATCTGCTGCACAATGCGGTGGCTGTGTTTCGCCGTTTCGATATGGAACGTGATGATATCGGCACCAGCCTCGGCAAATGCCTCAATCTGCGTTTCCGGATGTTCGACCATCAGATGCACGTCAAAGACAGCATCCGACGTCTTGCGCAGGCTCTTGACCACAGGCGATCCCAGCGTGATGTTCGGCACATACGTGCCATCCATGACATCGATATGGATGTAATCGGCGCCCGCATCCGTGACACGCTTGAGTTCATCAGCCAGATGGGCAAAATCGGCGGACAGGATGGATGGTGCTATCTTAATCATTTGTATTCCTTCTTTCTGGCCAGCATCTGAGCTGCCTTGACTTCTTCTAGAATCTGGACATATGCATCATAGCGTTCTTGGGTGATTTTTCCCTCGGCCACAGCTGCTTTCACTGCGCAGTCCGGCTCATGGCTGTGACTGCAGGGAGAAAAGCGGCATCTGCCTTCATAGGGACGAAATTCCGGAAAATACGACGGCAGCTTCGCTGTATCGATTTCCGTAAGTTCCATGGCACTGAAGCCTGGCGTATCGACGATATAGCCGCCTTCGTAAGCAAGAAGTTCAGCCACGCGCGTCGTGTGACGTCCGCGCTTTATTTTGTCGCTGACCTTCCCTGTCGTCAGTGTCAAGACAGGGTCCACCTGATTGAGGAGCGATGACTTGCCAACGCCCGACGGACCGGCAAAGACAGAGACTTCCCCGCGCAAATGACGGCGCAGCGTCTCGATGCCTTCGCCCGTATGCGCCGATACGCGCAGGACAGGATAGCCTATTTCTTCATACGGCCGCAGGAAATCTTCCCAGACGCCCTCATAAAGATCCATCTTATTGACACAGAGGATGATCTTAGGGATGCCCGACCATTCTGCCAGTACGAGGAAACGGTTCAAGAGCAGCGGATGAAGGTCCGGCTGTGCGGCGGCAAAGGTCAGGACGACCTGCGTGAGGTTGGCAACGGCCGGACGGCGCAGAAGATTTTTGCGCGGCAGCAGCTGCTCAATAACCCCAGTGCCTTCCGGCAGAAGCTCTATCGTCACGCGGTCCCCAGGGACTACTCCCGTATCTCTGCGCGATTTCTTGAATTTACCGCGCAGCTTGCAGCTGACGAGCCCCTCTTCTGTCATGACGTAAAAAAAACTGTTGTATGCCTTGATGATGCGGCCTTCTACCATGTAACCTCCTGATTTTTATCACCGTTCTTTGCCAGTATCATTCTGTTTTGACGGTGTCTTAGCTGCCGTCCCTGTATTCTTATCGGGATCTTTGGCCTCTGGCTTCTGCACCTGCTGTTTGGCTGGGGCAGCAATGACGAGATTTACACTCGTTCCTTCTTCAACTTCACCGCTGGCCGGCGACTGACTGATGACCGTGCCGGCAGCCTGACGGCTCTCCTGCTTCGAGATGCTGCCGACCCTGAGTCCGCGGCTCTGCAGGGCAGCTTTGGCATTATCAAGCGAAGCTCCCGTCACATCCGGCACGCTGACCTTGTGGCTCTGCTTGCCCTTACTGACCGTGATGTCGACCGTCTGGCCGCGGCTGATCTTTGTGCCGGCTTTTGGATCCTGCTTGATGACTGTGCCGGCTTCCTCATTGGAGTATTTCTCATAGACCGACCCAAGCTTCAACCCCATCTTCTTGAGCTGCGCCTCGGCATCGGCTTTCGAGAGTCCTGTGAGGTCCGGCATCTCGATTTCCTCGCCGCCCTTGCTGACGTAAATCGTAACGAGACGCTGCTCTTTGACTTTGGAGCCGGCCGTCGGATTCTGCGAGACGACCTGACCGGCCGGCACATCCGCGTTGTAAGTCTCCGCCACATTGACGCGCAGCTTCTTATCTTCAAGAATCTGACGGGCCAATGTCATCTGTTTGCCCGTGACATCCGGCACAGTGACCTCTGCCGTGCTCCAGAATTTGCCGTAGCTCATGAAAGCACCGACAAAGAAGCCAGCAAACAGGACCATGAGCAGACCTATAATAAATTTCTTCGACTTAAAGATAGACTTTTCCTTCTTCGGTTCGTCATCTTCATAATCTTCTTCCTGTGCGGCGCGGCGCGGCGGAATAGTCTGCTGCGGCTGTACGCGCGGCAGTACCTGCGTTGCATCGGGGTCCTGTGCCATCCTATTGACTGGCTGCGCCCCCGTCATGAGCATGCGTTCGGCCTGCTGGATGTCCTGTACGAGTTCTGCACTCGTCGGGCGCATGGCCGGGTCTTTGCTCATCGCCTTCGAGACAATCGCCTCAACCACCGGCGGAATGGACGGGTCAATCTGGCGTACCGGCACAGGCTCTTCCTGCAGGTGCTTTACGGCGATGCTCACAGGATTATCCCCAGTAAATGGCAGTTTGCCCGTCAGCATCTCATAGAGGACAACACCGAGGGAATAGACATCGGATTTTGGCGTAATCATCGTGCCTTTCGCCTGTTCCGGTGAAAAATAATGAACAGAACCTACGACATTGCCGCTGTACGTCATCGTCGACTCGGTAACGGCACGCGCAATGCCGAAATCGGCCACTTTCGCATGGCCGTCGGCCATCATGAGGATATTGTGCGGCTTGATATCGCAGTGGACGAGGTTGTTGGCATGCGCGTGGGCAAGAGCCTCCGCAATCTCACGCGCTACGCGCAGGGATTCGCTGACCGAAAGATGGCCTTCCTGACGGATGCGGTCCTTGAGTGTACGCCCCGGCACATACTCCATGACGATATAATGGTCGCCATCGGCAACACCAACATCGTAAATATTGACGATATTCGGATGCGAGAGACGCGCGGCAGCCTGAGCCTCGCGCTGGAATTTATCGATGAATTCCTTGTCCTGCTTGAACTGTTCATGCAGGATCTTGACGGCCACAGGCCGATTGAGCAGACGGTCCTTTGCCTTGTAGACATCGGCCATGCCGCCCCCGCCGATCAGCTCCTCGAGTTCATAGCGCTGATCTAAGATACGCTGTACCATATCCGTTCCCCCTACTGTTATTCGGAATTATCCTTCTTCGCTTTCGGAAATTGACTCACATCAATTTTTTACATGAGACTCTCTATGATGCTTTTGGCAATCGGCGCTGCTTCTGTGCCGCCGCCGCCGGCATTCTCTACTATTATAGCAAAGACAATCTTGCGTTTGGCAAGTTCTGCCGAACCGATGAACCAGGCATGGTCCCTGCCTGCGGCGTTTTCCGCCGTGCCGGTCTTGCCGGTCACGCGGACGCCGCTGACTCTTGCCGCCGTACCTGTGCCTTTGGTGACGACACCTTCCATGAAGCTGTCAATCACAGCAGCCATTTCCGGTGTCGTCGCAGTCAGCCATTTTTCCGGACGCGTCTCATGCACGACCGTGCCGCCTGGCGTAATGACCTGCTGCACAAGATACGGCTTCATGACCTTGCCGCCATTGGCAAAAGCATCAGCCAACAGGGCCATGTGCATCGGTGTGACCAAAAGGGCACTCTGGCCAATGGCCGTTTGTGCCTGGTCGCCTGCAGACAGTTTGCCAAACGCCGGGAAATGCGACTTCGTCATAAGAATCTCATCGCCAATTTCGCGGTCAAAGCCAAAACGGCTGAATGCCTTTTGGAGCTTGTCATCGCCCATGCGCATGCCAAGTGTGCCAAACGTGATATTGCACGACTCCGTGACCGCCTGTCTCAGGTCAATGCGGCCATGCACCTCGCCATGGCTTTCGCGGATGGTATGTCCGCCGCCGACGTCAAGTACGCCATCGCAGTCAAAAATCTCTTTTTGATTTGTCACCCCATCGGTCAGAGCCGCGTCCGCAATCATTGGCTTGATGGTCGAGCCCGGCGGATACAGTCCCTGCACCGTGCGGTTGAGCAGCGGACTGTCTTCCTGGCCGGAAAGCTGCTTCCAGTTTGCTTCAATATTATTTGGGTCATATGAGGGCGTACTTGCCATTGCCAGTACTGCTCCCGTCCTCGCATCGAGCACAACCACGGCGCCGCGCCGATTGCCAAGGCCCTCAGCCGCAGCTTTCTGCGCAGCCGGCTCAATCGTCAGCTTGACATCGTTGCCGCGGTCGGACTGCAGGAGCTGTGATAAGGGCCCCAGTCGGCTCATATCTGCCGTCAGCCCCAGGAGAGCCTGATTGGCATGGCCTTCAATACCGGCCGAACCGATATTCTCACCATTGTAACCGGTGACAGCAGCCATCTCTGCACCAAAAGGATAAACGCGCGAACCATTCGGCTTTGTCTCTGCCAGTACCTGACCATCGGCAGCAAGGATAGAGCCGCGCTGAATATCTGCGCGGGCCGCGGCCGTCCGCATATTCAGCGGATTTTTCGCGAGGTCATCGGCCTCCCAGGTTGAAAGATATATGACATAAACAGCCAGCAGACCAAACACGGCCATCAGAAAAGCCGCGGCGCGCAGCACCTGCCGTTTGATTTTCCAGTCAGACATTTTTCCTCTCCTTTGAAAGGGATAAGAGCATGCCGAGCAGGATAAAGCCCGACACCATGGAACTGCCGCCGTAGCTGATGAACGGCAGGGTGATGCCCGTCAGCGGCAGGAATTTCGTCACACCGGCAATGATGATGAACGCCTGCATCAGGAGCAGTGCGCTGCAGCCTGCGGCGAGCAGCAGTTCTTTTTCCTGCGCACAGGACAGGGCAATGCAGATGCCCCGCCAAAAAGCCATGACATAGCAGGCCATGAGCATCAGGGAAGCGATGAGGCCCATCTCTTCCGCAATGGCAGCGAAGATGAAATCCGTGTGGACTTCCGGGATAAAGCCCGGATGGCCGTAGCCAAAGCCCGTGCCCCAGACGCCGCCCGTGCCAAAGGCAAACAGGGACTGCACGACCTGATAAGCCATGCCGTTCGGGTCCTGCCAGGGATTGAGCCAGATATCAAAGCGCACGCGCACATGAGCAAAACCGAGGTAACAGATGACCGCGGCCGCGCCCATGAACAGCAGTGCCAGAAAAACATACGAACGGCTGCCCGTGGCCATATACGTCATGAGCACAGCAATGCCAAAGAACAGCAGTGCCGAGCCCAAATCCTTCTCGACGACAAACATCAGCACCGCAATGCTCCAGATGCAGATGAGCGGTGCGATGAAGCGCAGCGGCGGCAGCTGCAGGAAAAGCAGATGCCGCTTAGGAAGGGCCAGTACCTTGCGGTGGTCCGAAAGATACGCTGCCAGAAAAAGCACGATGAGAATCTTGCCAAATTCAGAAGGCTGTACGGAAAACGGGCCGAGCACCAGCCAGTTGCGGCTGCCGCCGATTTCCGTGCCGAAAAGTATGGGCAAGAACAGGACAATGACGCAGAGGATCCCTGTGATATAAGGATAATCCACCAGCCGCCGCAGACGGTTCCAAAAGCGTATGACCAAAAACATCAGCACCATGGCGATGAGCAGCCAGCGCAGCTGCGGCACTAAGAGAGCCGGCTTCAGGCGGGCAATCTCCACGACGCCGACACTGGCCAGCAGCATGACCAGCGGGAAAAGGTACGTATCCATATGGCGGCGCACCAATACGCCCTGCATGATGATGGCACAGATCATGACAGCGGCCAGCCATGGCAGATACGAGATGCCCAGAAGCATCGACGGATTGACTGTCCCCATCTGCGGATGCGTCTTGATGTAAAGCACGCCAAGCCCCGACAGCAAAATACCAAACGGTGCCAGCAGAAGACTCCAGTTCTTCATCATGCGTACACCACCACCACAGCCGTCACATTGTCACGGCCGCCATAATGCAGCGCTGCCGCGACAAGAGACTTTGCGGGATCCTCATCATTTCTGCTGAGGATAGCAGCAATCTCATCTTCCGGTACCATATTCATGAGGCCATCTGTCGCTAATAGAAGCACATCCCCGGCTGCCACAGCAAAGCTGCCGCTGTCTACTTCAAGCTCTTCCTCAACGCCGACAGCCCGCGTCAGCATATTTTTCTGCGGATGATTGCGGGCCTCCGCTTCGGTAATCTCGCCATGCTCGACAAGGTCCTCTACATAAGAATGGTCCCGTGTAATCTGCATGAGCTGTCCCGAACGCAGAAGGTAGAGGCGGCTGTCTCCTACATGAGCCCAGATGGCCTGCCCTTCCTCAAGATGCAGCACGGTCGCGGTCGTTCCCATCCCCTGGCAGTCCGGGTTTTCTGCCACCGTTGCCAGAATCTCATGATTCGCATGGCGGATGGAATCACAGAGCTCCGCTTCCCGAATCCCCTCGCGGCCAGACAGGTCCGCCTGCACAGATTTCACGAGGATATGGCTGGCGACTTCGCCGGCCGCATGGCCCCCCATACCATCAGCCACGACGTACACCTCAGGGGCGAACACAGCAGCGCTGTCCTCATTGATGGGCCTTACACAGCCAACATCTGTCGCTTCATAAACCTTACTCAAAATTCTCACCTCTCGAACCGAAGGGTGACAAGCCCGATGCGGATCTTATCACCAGGACGCAGGTACGCCCTGCCCTCCAGGATTTGACCATTTACATAGGTGTGGTTGATGCTGCCGAGATCCTCGATGACATACTGATTGCCATGGCGATAGATCTGCGCATGACGATGGGACACATACCCCTCAGGAATGACAATGTGATTGTCGTTCCCGCGGCCGATTAGGAGCTGCTTCTCAAAGGCAAACCGTTTGCCCATGAGCTCTTTTTCCGGCGCTTCCAGCACAGCAACAACGGCTTCTGCTGGTTTTGTCTCCGGTTTCTTTATGCGCTTGTCCGCTTTGCGCACGGCTCCAAAAAGACGTCTGGCCAGGGTCACGGTAAACCACAGAAGCCAAAGGAGCATGCCATATTCGAGCACCACACGGATGCCCTTGAGAAAAACGGCTGTCACCGCCACTTATATCACCTCATATCGAAGAACCGTCATGCCAATCCGTATCATATCTCCATGCTGCAGGCGGCAGGCCTCAATGCGCTGCCCGTTGACGAACGTCCCATTCGTGCTCTGTGCATCGTACAGTTCATGACGATGATGTTCATATGAAATCCACGCATGCAGGCGTGAAGCATTCGTATCCGTCAGAATGAATTCATTCTTATCGCGCCGCCCGATGTAGACCTGCTTTTCACCAATCTCAAGATAGGCATCCACATCCGGCCCTTCCACGACCGTCAACGATGCCATGGCATGAAAAGCCGGCAGATTGAGCGGCACATGGCCGTCAAGCGACGGACGCTTATGCAGGACCAAGGTATTGGCCGAAAGATTCTCCGCCGTTTCAGCGGAACAGCATTTGAGTTTATAAACGCCGCGGCTGAGCTTCTCATTCTGCTCCATGCGGACGATGATGACGCCTTCTGCCGCGCAGTCCTGCAGAATAATCTGACGGGCTGCCGTCGTCCGCAAATCCTCTATTGTACGCCGTGCACACAAACGGTGGTAATCCTCAGGGTTCAGGGAAAAAATAAAGACAGTATCGATATTTTCCCTGTGCTTCCCCGACGACTGACGCGTCACTTCGCGCTCCACGCCGTTCATGAGCTCGACAATCTCCAGATTGCTGCTGAACTTTTTATTGAAGAATCCCTCAATGTGACTGGCCAGATAGGATTCCCATGTTCCAAGTCCCATGGCTTTCGCCCCCATTTTCTTTTTCCTAGTCACTGCTTGCCACTATCCGTACATTATAACAGAAATAGCTTTGAATTTATAGGAAAAGGTCAATCCTGCAAATGCTGATTGCGCAGCTGGCCGCAGGCCGCCTGGATGTCCGTGCCCATTTCGCGTCGTACCGTGACATTCACATGATGCGTGGTAAGATAATGCTCGAACCAGTCGATACGCGCCGCCGAAGGGCGCAGCAGATGGCGCTCAGCCACAGGATTTATCGGGATGAGATTGACACTGGCCAGCTGGCCGCGCATCAGGGAAACAAGTTCTCTTGCCTGTTCTTCCCCGTCATTGACATGATCAATCAGGATGTATTCGTACGTCACACGGCGTTTGGTCACGTCAGCATAATGACGCGCAGCCTTGATGACTTCTTCCATGGGGTATTTGCGGCTGATGGGCATGAGCTCTGTGCGCAGTTCCTGATGGGGCGCGTGCAGGGATACCGATAACGATATCGGCAGTCCTTCATCAGCCAATTGATACATCTGCGGCACAATGCCCGAGGTCGACAGTGTGATATTCCGATAGCCCATCCCCAAAACATAATCTTCATGCAGCAGGCGGATGAAGCCCAGTACGTGGTCATAATTCATCAAGGGCTCACCCGACCCCATGATGACAACCGTATCGACTTTGCCGCCCTGCCCCTCTGCCCGTAGCATATCGTTGATGGTGATGACCTGGGCGAGGATTTCCCCCGTCGTCAGATTGCGTGCCATGCCGTGCAGCGTCGACGCGCAGAACGCACAGCCCATACTGCAGCCGGCCTGCGTCGAAACGCAGATGCTGTTGCCATAAGGCTGGCGCATGAGTACAGACTCTACCGCCGTGCCATCGGCAAATTCCAATAAGAATTTCGTCGTATGGCCATCGACAGAATCGAGACGGTCTTTTGTCTTTGGTCTGCCAATAACAAGCGCTGCGCCTAACTCCTCGCGAAGCTGTTTCGGCAGATTTGTCATATCGGCAAAGGACACGGCCCCGCGCTTGTACATCCATTCGGCAATCTGCTTGGCGCGGTAGCGCGGAACGTGAAAAGGCGTCAGCGCTTCCTGCAGCTCAGCCAGTGTCAGGCCAAAAATATCCTTACGATTCAGCAGTGTCTCCAATGCATTTATCCTTTCTTCTTCATGCGGCAAATGAAAAATCCATCCGTGCCGTCAATATGCGGCAGCAGATGGACCATCTTGGCCTCCCGATGTTTGGTCGGCATCGGCAGAAAATGACCGGTTGTCTCCTGTGAGAACTCTGGATGAACTTCGAGGAAGCGGCTGACCACGCCCTGATTCTCGGCGAGCTCAATCGTGCAGGTACTGTAGACGAGCACGCCGCCAGGCTTGACGGCAGCCGCAGCACTCTCGAGAATGGCCATCTGCAGCGCCGGCAGTGCCTCAATCTCTTTCTTTGTCCTGCGCCAGCGCGCATCAGGCTTGCGGCGCAGGACGCCAAGGCCTGAGCACGGCGCATCGACAAGCACGCGGTCGGCCATGCCTTCATACTGTTCGCCGATTTCACGCGCATCGATTTTTTCCGTTTCAATGATATGGATGCCGAGTCTTGCGGCATTTTCCTCGATGCGCAGGAGTTTATGGTCATAAATATCGCCTGCAAGAATACGTCCGTTGTCCTGCATCAGGGCAGCCAGATGTGTTGTCTTGCCTCCCGGTGCCGCACAGCAGTCGATGACAAATTCACCGGGCTGCGGCCCCACGGCATGAGCAACGAGCATCGAGCTTTCATCCTGCACCTGACAGCGGCCTTCCTGCAGAGGCGCCAATGTATCCAAGGCCCCGTGGCTGCGGATCAGGATGCCCTCCGGTGCCCATTTTGAAGCTTCTGCCTCGGCGCCGCAGTCTGCCAGTTCTTTCAGCAGCGCCTCTCTTGTCGTACGCAGCGTATTGGTGCGCACGGACAATACCGGCTGCTCATTGTCAAAAGCACAGAGCTTTTCCGCCGCTTCAAAGCCAAACGTCTTGACCCAGTGGCGCACGAGCCATTCCGGATGCTGGCTGCGCAGGGCAAGCCCCGCCGTCGCATGGCCTTTCCCCTGCGGGAAAGCAGCCTTCTGCGGCTCACGCACCGCCGTCCGCAGCACGGCATTGACGAAGCCAGAAAGCCCCTTCATCCCCATGCCCTTGGCCAGTTCTACCGACGTATTGCAGGCCGCCGAGGCCGGTACCCTGTCAAGATAGAACAGCTGATAAAGGCCAAGGTGCAGGATTTCCCGCACGAGCGGCTGGATTTTGCGGACAGGACGGTTGACATACTGGCGCAGAATCCAGTCGAGTGTATCTCCGGCCTTGACAGCTCCATAGACGAGCTCTGTCACGAAACGCCGGTCCTGCTCACTGAGGCCGGCCTGACGAAGGGCCTTGGCCAGCGCCACATTGGCATACGCCCCGTTTTCATGTACTTCATATAAGATGCGGACGGCTGTCTCACGCGCTTTATCCATAGATCCTCCTCATTGTTTCTTCGTATCCTCTGCTTTCTCTGCAGTATCCCTTGTATCCTTTTTGTCTTTCTTTGCTTTATCCTTCGGGATAATGATTTTTTCAAGCTGAGCCCGCACTTCGTCGATATCCACATGCGTATTGTAGCAGGGTCCGTTCGGACGAATATTCAGCACGCCGACAGCCGGCAGCGGATAGACATCCTGGATACCGCTCATGAGGTCGCGTTCGCAGGCAATGGCCAGCACCGCTTTTGGCTTTGTCTTATAGACAATCTGACGTGCGAGCGTGCCGCCTGTCGCCACGAAGAAATGAAAGCCCATCTCATGGGACAATGTCACCAGAGCCCCGATGTCGCAGCCGCCGCAGCGTTTGCAGTTCTCCGGGTCTCTCGTGATTTTATGCGGGCAGGAAGCAAGCTGCAGGCAGTGCGGCGTCACAACGAGCAGGCGGTCTGCCGGCACGCGGATGCCCATGCGGTTGAACAGCAGATTGCTCACCGCGATGAAAGAGCCTTCGAGCTTACGGCGGTGAATGCCAAAAATCCGCGCCAGACGGACCGCCAGCGGAAAGAGCAGATTGATGAGCTCATACGTCTGGCGCTGCAGAAACGGCAGATATGGCAGTCCTGCTACAGCCAATACCATGTTGATGATGCTGAAAAAAGCCCCGGCGATAAGGATGGTAAAGATCACGCCGATGATGGCGGGCAGCATGGGCTGGATAGACGCCAGCCCCGGCACACCGATATACCAAATGGCATAAAGGATGCCTGCCATAAGGATGACAGTCAGGGAAAGCATGCCGATGAACAGCCTCTTTTTGGGGCGTCCCGGCATGACGTAGTTCTTCTTTGGCTCTGCCATGATGTTATTCCTCAATCTTCAAAAGCAGCGGGAAGGTTTATCGCATGGCCATTGAGATAATCACGGGCTTTCATGCGCTTCTTGCCCGGCGCCTGAAGCTCGGTAATCTCTAACACCTGATCCCCTGCTGCCACCAAAAGTCCCTGCTTCTTGTCTGCCGTGAGAATCGTACCCGGTTTTGACGTGGATTCTTCCTCCGTCAGACGCGTGCGCCAGATTTTATACTTCTTCCCGGCAAGGAACGTATACGCTCCCGGCCAGGAATCGAGGCCGCGCACGAGGTCATGGATTTTCTGTGCAGGGTCCTGCCAATGGATATGGCCGGTTTCCTTATCGAGCATCGGCGCGTAGTTCGACTCGCCCGTCTGCGGAATGCGCTGCAGCGTGCCATCGGAAAGCTGTTCAAGCGTAGCCAGGAGGACTTTTGCCCCGAGGTTCATGAGGCCGTCATGGACCTCCTCGAGCGTCGTATCCGGCCCAATGGGGAATTCTTCCTTCAATAACATATCACCAGTATCGAGGCCGGCATCCATGAACATCGTCGTGATGCCCGTCTTTTTCTCACCGTTGATGACACACCACTGCATCGGGGCAGCCCCGCGGTAGCGCGGCAAAAGCGAGCCGTGAACATTGATGCAGCCATACTTCGGGATATCGAGGATGCGCTGCGAAAGAATCTGGCCAAAGGCCACGACCACCATGAGTTCCGGTTTCTGCTCTTCCAGAAACTTCGTAAATTCTTCTTCTTTGATTTTTTTCGGCTGCCAAACAGGCAGGCCATGGGCCGCGGCCCAGGCCTTGACGGGCGACGGCACGAGCTTCTGCCCGCGGCCGCGCGGCTTATCCGGCTGGGTCACGACACCGAGGACCTCGCAGTGCTCATAAAGGGCAGCAAGGCAGGGCACGGCAAATTCCGGCGTGCCCATAAAAATGACACGGAACTTCTTCAATTCTGATTCCCCCTGTGCAGGCTCTCGGCGATATCGATGAAGAGCTGGCCTTCGAGATGGTCAAGCTCATGCTGGATGCAGCGGGCCAAGAGTCCCGTCGCCGTCAGATGCTGTTTCTTGCCGCGGCGGTTGAGGTATTCCACCTTGACTTTCGCCGCACGCTCTACTTCCCCGTAAATGCCCGGCACCGAAAGGCAGCCCTCCGTGTCCGTCGCCGTGCCTTCACGGAACGTGATGACCGGATTGATAAGTTCCAAGAGACCATGGTCGTCCTGGCAGTCGATGACAACCGCACGGATAGGACGGCCGACCTGCGGAGCAGCGAGGCCTACACCATCAGCTTCATACATGGTCACGGCCATATCATCGAGCAGTTTGCGCAGTTCTTTATCGATATGTTCTACAGGAGCACAGACTTCTTTGAGTACGGGGGCTCCTGCCTTCTTAATTTCCAATATTGCCATATAGAAAAATCTCCTTATTTTACTCTTATTTTTGTACAAATAGCATTGACGCGCCAGTTTGCCTGACGCGTCTCCTGACATTCCTGCTTATTTTTTCAGCGAACCGGCCTTGACCATGATGGACAGGACGACCTCTGCCGATTTCTTGAGTGACTGCAGCGGCAGATACTCAAAGCGTCCATGGAAATTGGCGCCGCCCGTAAAGAGGTTCGGACAGGGCAGGCCCATGAACGAAAGGCGCGCACCATCTGTACCGCCGCGGATAGGCTCGACGTCCGGCGTCACGCCAGCTGCTTCCATGGCCTGACGCGCCAGTTCCACGATGTACATATTGCCATCCTCGATTTTCTCGAGCATGTTGTAGTAAACATCATGGTGCTGTACTTCGACAGAGCCTTCGCCGTATTTTTTATTAAAGAAGGCCGCCATATCATCGAGCAGCGCTTTGCGCTGTTCAAATTTTGCACGGTCATGGTCGCGGACGAGCATGCCCAGTGTGACTTCTTCGACGCCGCCTTTGATAGTATGGACATGGAAGAAGCCTTCGTGGCCTTCCGTATACTCCGGCTTCTCTCCGGCCGGCAGCATCTGCTGCCATTCGGCCGCCATCGTCACGGCATTTTTCATCTTGCCCTTGGCATCGCCTGTATGCGAACTGCGTCCGTGGAAGACGATGGTCGGGTTGGCCGCATTGAAATTCTCGTATTCCAGTCCGCCGAGCTCGCCGCCATCAACGGTATAAGCAAAGTCAGCACCAAAGGCCTTGACATCAAAACGGTCTGCACTGCGTCCCGTCTCCTCATCCGGCGTAAAGCCGAGGCGGATTTTGCCGTGCTGGATTTCCGGATGCTGCAGCAGGTACTCCGCCGCGCTGACAATAGCCGTGACGCCGGCTTTGTCGTCGGCGCCCAGCAGCGTCGTGCCGTCCGTCATCATAATATCCTGACCCTTGTATTTTTCAATGCCAGGATAGTCTTTCGTTGAAAAGATGATGTTCTTTTCCTTATTCAGCACGATGTCGCCGCCGGCGTAGTCGTGAATAATCTGTTCATGGATGGGGCCGCCTGCCGCATCAGGACTCGTATCCATATGCGAGATAAAGCCAACGACAGGCGCGTCCTCGCAGCCATTGGCCGGCAGCGTGGCCATGATATAACCGTGTTCATCCAATGTCACATCCGCCAAACCGAGAGCCTTAAGCTCCTCCGCCAGATGTTTGGCAAGCACCATCTGCCCCGGCGTTGACGGGCATTCTTTATCATTTTCCTCATCCGACTGCGTATTAAAAGAGATGTAATCGCGGAAACGCTTGACCAGCGTCTCCATATTCATTTCCATTTTCAATACTGTCACCTCGTACTATATTAATCATCTTTCTATTATATCAGTAAAAAGATGAGGGAACAAGGCATAGGCACTCAGCTGTGCTGTTTTGACGACGGATTCTTGGCTGGCTGGTTCATCGGCACTTCCCCATCCTGCACAAAATGATGAATCGTAAACTGCTGGAAGGTCATCGCGGCAGGCGAAAGCGGCCGGATGGTATTCCAGGCGATGCCAACGGCTCTTTTGCAGAGCGGGAAGGAAATCGGCATAAAGACAACACCGAGGTGTTCCGTACCCGGCACGTGCGGCAGAATGCTGACGCCGAGGTGCGCTGCGACGAAGGAAACAAGAGTATGCACCTCATCGCCTTCAAAGACAATCTGCGGGTGACTTTCGGCAAGGTCCAAAAAATGATTGACCTGCTGGCGCAACGTATATTCAGGCTTTAGGGCCACGAAGGGTTCATCCTCGACTTCACGCAGATTGACGCGCGACTTCTGCGCCAGAGGATGGTCCTCCGGCACAACGAGGAACATCTCCTCCGACCAAAGATACATCCAGGCCGTATCTGGCTCATTCATCGTCGAACAAAGGCAGATATCCGTCTCACCGTTGGCCAGCTGTTCCGAAAGCAGTGAAGAATTCTGCTGATAGAGTTTGACATCAATATGAGGGTACCTTGCATGAAACTGGCGCAGGATGAGCGGCAAGAAGGTATCGCCAAGAGAATGAAGAAACGAGAGATGTACGACACCTTCGCCGCCATTGTCAATCTGGATTTCCTGTTCTGCCAGGGCAAGTTCCCGAATTACGCGGTCCACATGAAAGAGAAATTTCTGTCCGGCTTCCGTGAGCTCTGAGGTGCGTCCATGGCGTTCAAATAAGGCCACTCCGAGTTCCTGTTCCAATTTCTGTATGGAACGGCTCAGGGCCGACTGGGAAATCGCCATTTCTTCCGCTGCCTGCGTAAAGTGATGGCACTTCGCCATGGCCTGAAAATATTTGAGCTGTGTTAATTCCATTTTAGTCCTCATTTCTTGCATATCGCGCATAATTACTTTTGGTTATAGTCTATTATATGCACGATTATTAAGACTGGCAACGTTTTCCTGCTAAGTTTTCATGAGTTTTTTGCATTGTATTCATGTATACAAAACATAATCTATGTATTTTTTGCAAGAATCCTCTCTTTTCTGCGATAATATGCACAAAATGCACCTTATTTGTGAAAATAATACATTAGACGCATCTAAAAAAGATGACTATACTAAATTCCAGATTTCATTCATAAGATTTTTTGATTATAAGATTTAGATAAGCAGGTGAAGAAAACAAATGAATTCCAGAATCCCTTCGGATTATGTTGAAGAGCTTTGTATGGAAACGGGTATGTCAGAGAGCGATGCCTATCGCATGCTGACCATCGCGCACTGCACGGCGATTCATCATCCCCGCCATCATAAAAAACATGTTTTCGTTGGAAAGGAGTCTTCTTCTATGGCAGATGCAGCTGCCCCGACACGTCTCTGGACGCGCGATTATGTATTTGACATTGGCGTCAACTTTCTCGTTTACTGTGTTCATTTCCTGTTGATGCTCTGGTCTACGGCTTATGCCATCTACACTTGGAATGCTTCCATCAGCATGGCAGGCCTCGCTTCCGGTCTGTTCATCGTCGGCGCACTTTTCGCCCGCATTCCGGCCGGCCGCTTCATCGACTTCGTTGGCCGCCGCAAGATGTTCCTTGCCGGCACGCTGATGTTCTTCCTGCTCGTGCTCTGCTACGAACTTGCACCGACGCTTGAAATTTTCATGCTCGTCCGTTTCCTGCACGGCCTTGCCTTTGGCACGACGTCCACGGCTGCCAGCACGGTTGTTGCCGCTCTCGTTCCTTTAAAGCGAATGGGCACAGGCATCGGCTATTTCACGCTCGGTGTCACGATGGCTTCGGCTGTCGGCCCGTTCATCGCCATGAATCTCACGGCTGCACATGAATTCACGCTGGCCATCGAGATCTGCTCTGTCGCTACGTTCGTCATCTTTGCTTTGTCGTTCGGCATCAAAGCACCGGAACGCACAATTCTGCCGGATGAGAAGGCCGACCTCCACAAGGTATCGTTCAACCGCTTCTTCTCCCTTAAAGCTCTGGCCATTTCCTTCATTGCCCTGATGGGCGGTGTCTGCTACTCCACGGTCCTGAGTTTCCTCGGTGCTTATACGGCAAGCATCGGCGTGACGGGCATCGGCGCTACGGGCTTTTTCCTCTGCTTTGCCGCTACGTCCTTCATCAGCCGTCCTCTGACGGGCTATCTGCTCGACCATTTCGGCGGCAATGTCGTCATCTACCCAGCCCTGCTCTGCATGGCTGCAGCCATGGGCATCATCGCCACGGCTACAGGTGATATGGCCATGCTCGTCGGCGCTCTGTTCCTCGGTTTCGGCTATGGCACCATCACCGCTTCCTGCCATGCTCTCGCCGTGCACTGCGCCCCGATGCATCAGGTTGGCGTGGCCACGAGTACGTACTTCGTCCTGCTTGACTTCGGCATCGGCGTTGGCCCTTACACGCTCGGCAGCTTCGTGCCGTCGTTCGGCTTCTCCTTTGTCTATCTCGCAGCTGGTGCCATCTCCATCTTCGGCATCTTCCTTTACTATTATCTGCTTGGCCGTCATCATCGCTTCACGCGCCATCAGATGGACCGCGACAGCGAAGCCAAGACAATCGTCGCAGAGCGCCGTCAGCGCTTCTACGAAAAACGTCTGGCCGCCGCACATTAATTGCGCAGCAAAAAATCCGGCATCCCAATCTGGGGTGCCGGATTTTTTTATGCAGTCAGGCAAGAGGATTTACTGCCTCTGACGGCAGATGATAAATACGCATGGCATTCTTATAAAAGACATCGTCCCAATGTTCCTGCGGGATAATCTCCTTGGTAAAGTCGATATAATCGCCAAGATTCGCAAGCGGCCAGTCTGTGCCGAACATGAAACGGTCATACGAATCAAGATATTCCAGCCAGCCCTTGAGCCGTTCGATATAGAAATGCTTTTTCCGGAGAAAGGCTTCAAAGTCGGAAATCTTGCGCTCGAGCATCCCTGAAAGGTCTGCTGCGACATTCGGATTCTTCTCGATGACAGCTGCCGCATCGGTGAACCACGGCTCACCGAAATGGCACATGACAAACTGCACCTCACGGAATTTCGTCGCTGCCTCATCCATAACCAGCGGGTGGCTGTACTTCAAAAGGGCGTGATCCGTCGCGGTCAGTCCCGTATGAACGGCAACAGGCTTATGATAGCGGGCGGCCAGTTCATACACGGGAGCCAATTTGTCATCATAGAGATAAAATGAAGCATACCCGGGATAGAGTTTGATTCCGACACAGTTCTTCCTCTTGAGATGCTCTTCAATATAATGGAGTTTCTGCGGCAGGGTGTCCATATCAAAGACCTGACTGTCAAGGCCGACACAGTAAGAAAGGAACGGCGGATACACAGGCTTCGTCTCTTCCACAGGCAGATTGCCCATGACGATGCCATGAACCATCCCTCTCATTCTGTACTGCTCCAGCAGATGTTCTTCGCTGTTTTCATGGCCTGCTGCCTTAGCGATTTCATCGAAGTAAGCATCCGTAGCAAAATGAAGATGTGCATCAATGATTTTCATAGCAATACCTCAAATTTTGTATCTTTGTATCAAAGACGTGCCAAAGCCTCCTCGGCGAGTGTGGCCATATACTTAGCCGCGGGGCCAAGGGCCTTGGGGTCAACGTGGAATTTTGGATTGTGATTGGCCGGTGACTTGCCCGTGCCGACGAGTACAAAGGCACCGGGAATCTCTTCCTGATAGTAGGAGAAGTCTTCGCCGGCCAGATTGACAGGAGCCGGCTCAACCTTCAGGCCAGCTTTTTCTGCCTCTTCTTTGGCAAATTCTGTCCACGACGGCGTGTTGTTCGTTGCCGGCGGGCCGGCATACCATGTCAGCTCTGCATGACCACCGAACGAAGCAGCCTGTCCCTCAGCAAGACCGTAAATGCGTTTCTTGATGAGTTCACGGTCAGCCGCCGTCAGGCAGCGCACTGTCCCTTCGAGCCACGAGGACTCCGGGATGACGTTCCAGGTGTTGCCGCTCTCGATATGTGTAATCGAAACAAGGGCCGGGTGTGCCGGGTTAATATTGCGCGAGACAATGCTCTGCGCTGCCGTGACAAAACTGGCGGCCATGACGATGGGATCAACGCCGCGTTCCGGGTGTGCTGCATGTGTGCCTTTGCCATGGAACGTCACCGTGAATTTATCCACAGAAGCCGTCACTGCTCCTTCGCGGATGCCGAGCGTACCGACATCGTAGATCGGCAATGTGTGCAGGCCAAAGATTGCCTGCACATCCTTGAGCACGCCCGTCTCCATGACCTTCTTCGCACCGCCGGGGGCTTCCTCAGCCGGCTGGAATAAAAGATATACCGTGCCCTTAAGCTCTTTTTCCCTAGCCTTGAGCAGCAAGGCTGAGCCGAGCACCGTGCTGATATGGAAATCATGGCCGCAGGCGTGCATGCGTCCCTCATGTTCCGAGGCATACGGCAGACCGGATTCTTCATGGATGGGCAGACCGTCGATATCGCAGCGCAGGGCCACAAACGGCGCTTTGCCCGTGCCGACTTCGGCGACAAGACCCGTCTTCAAGGGCAGGTCAAGTACCTTGATGCCGGCAGCGGCAAGGTCTGCACGCAGGCGTTTTGTCGTTTCGACTTCTTCATAGGAAAGTTCCGGATGACGGTGGAACCAGTAGAATTCTTCCGTGATTTTTGTGAAAATATCCTGTTCGTTCATATCTATCCCTCTTTGATCTATATTTACATAGTTTGTTGATATGTTTTACAGATATTGTAATATAGAGAACTTTCCCTGTCAACCTGCCCATATAGAAAAACTTCTGATACCAGCTGGTATCAGAAGTTTTTTATCGTATAGGCTTATTCAGCGATTGGTTTCATCGTCGGGAACAGCAGAACGTCGCGGATGGACGGTGCGTCCGTCAGCAGCATGACAAGGCGGTCAATGCCGATACCGACACCGCCCGTTGGCGGCAGGCCGTATTCCATGGCCGTGATGTAGTCACGGTCCATGACATGGGCTTCATCATCGCCGGCTTCGCGCTGTTTGAGCTGGTCGAGGAAGCGGCCTTCCTGGTCAATCGGGTCATTGAGCTCCGTGAAGCCATTGGCAAGTTCGCGGCCGTAGATGAAGAACTCAAAGCGGTCCGTAATGCGCGGGTCTTCAGGATTGCGTTTTGCCAGCGGCGAAATCTCCGTCGGATGGCCCGTGATGAAGGTCGGCTGCATGAGCGTCTCTTCGACTTTTTCTTCAAAAGCCTGGTTGAGGATGCCGCCGATGCCATGGCGCTGCTCGTAGGGAACGCCAATCTCGTCGGCCATCTTGCGGGCCTCTTCGACCGTTTTGCAGGACAGGAAGTCCTTGCCCGTTGCCTCTTTGACAGCGTCATTCATGCTGATGCGCTTGACTTTCGAGAGGTCGATTTCCACGCCCTGATAATTGATGACCGGCGTGCCGAGAACGGATTTCGCCGCGTTGACAACAACGCCTTCCGTGATATCCATCATGTCCGTATAATCAGCATAGGCCTGATAGAATTCAATCGTCGTGAATTCCGGATTATGGCGTACATCCATGCCTTCGTTGCGGAAGACACGGCCCAGCTCGTAAACGCGGTCGAAGCCGCCGATGACGAGGCGCTTGAGGTTGAGCTCCGTAGCAATGCGCAGATAGAGGTCAATGTCGAGAGCATTGTGATGCGTGACGAACGGACGTGCGGCAGCACCGCCAGCAATCGTCGAAAGCACCGGCGTCTCGACTTCGAGGTAATCGCGGTCATCGAGATATTTGCGGATGGACTTGATGATTTTCGTGCGTTTGCGGAACGTCTCGCGGACCTCCGGATTCATGATGAGGTCGAGATAGCGCTGACGATAACGGATATCGACATCCTGCAGACCATGGAACTTCTCCGGCAGCGGACGCAGCGACTTGCTCAGAAGGTCAAAATCCTCGACGCGGACCGTGACTTCGCCGCGATGCGTCTTGAAGACGATGCCGCGGATGCCGACGATATCACCGATATCGAGTTTCTTGAACTGATTCTTGTATTTGTCCTCACCGAGCACATCAATCTTGAAATAGACCTGAATATTACCCGTGCGGTCGTTGAGCGTGCAGAACGATGCCTTGCCATGGCCGCGGATAGCCATGAGACGGCCGGCAATCTGGACTTCGCCGCCTTCTTCCTCCCCCTCAAGGTTGGCATACTTTTCCTTGATGGGCTCTGCATAATCCTTGACATCATAACGATGGCCAAACGGCGGTACGCCCATCGCACGGAACTCTTCCATCTTTTCGCGGCGGACCTTCATCATTTCGTTGAGGTCTTCCACAGGAGCCTGCTGCTGCCCCTTCTGCTTCTTATCTGACATATCTTACCTTACTCCCATCCTGAATTGCTCAGCCTTTGATGGCGAGAATCTCATATTTAATGATACCTGCCGGTGCATGGACATCGATGACGCTGCCGCTCTTCTGGCCCAGCAGAGCCTGACCGAGCGGAGATTCGTTCGAGATTTTGCCTTCATCCGGGTCGGCCTCAGTAGAACCAACGAGCATGAACGTATCCTCATCACCGAATTCCACATCCTTGACCGTGACTTTGCTGCCCATCTGGACGACATCGCCAGCACCGGCCTTAATGATATGCGAATTGCGGATTTTCGCCGTGAGGTCCTGAATCTCGCCCTCGAGGAAAGCCTGCTCATTCTTTGCATCATCGTACTCCGAGTTCTCGGAAAGGTCGCCGAGGGCAATGGCTGCCTTCAGGCGCTGTGCAATCTCGATGCGCTTGACACTCTTGAGGTAGTTGAGTTTTTCTACAAGTTTATTATAGCCTTCTTCGGTCAGCATGACCTGTTTATCTGCCATGATAAAACGCCCCTTTATGCTTTCAGTTTAACTTATTTATTATAATTTTTTTTGCTGTCCCTGTCAATCAGAGCCAGCTTCTGCGCACGCGTCAGCTTCTTGATGGCGGCTTCGCGCACAAGAGCCTCCTCTTTGGTGGCAAATGACTCAAAGTAAGCAAGACGCACAGGACGGTGCGCTCGCGTGTATTTCGCGCCGCGGCCCGCATTATGTGCCTTGACCCGCTTTTCTAAGTCATTCGTCCAGCCGGTATAGAGGCTGCCATCCCCGCAGACGAGGATGTACGTATAAGCCTCAGCCATTACTTTTCCGGATACTCAATCTTGATGGTCTTGATGACGACATCTTCGAGCGGACGGTCGGCCATGTCCGTCTCGCTGTGACCGATGCGGCGCACGACATCCATGCCCTCGCGGACTTTGCCGAAAATCGTGTGATGGTCATTGAGCCACGGCGTCTTGTCGAGCGTAATGAAGAACTGGCTGCCGCCCGTGTGCGGCATGCCCGTGTTGGCCATGGCGAGGATGCCCTCACCGTCAAAGCGCAGGTCGTCGACGAATTCATCCTCAATCGTATAGCCAGGGCCGCCCATGCCCGTGCCTTCAGGGTCGCCGCCCTGAATCATGAAGCCATCGATGACACGGTGGAAGATGACGCCGTCATAAAAACCTTTTTCAGCAAGGTCAATGAAATTCTGCGTCGTGATTGGCGTCTCATCTTCAAAGAGCTCAATCGTGAAATTGCCGAGATTCGTCTCAAATACTGCTACGCGATTTACCATTTTTTTATCTCCTCCATGGACTGGTTTTGTTTTTTCACTGCCAGATGCGGCAAAACAGCTGCCCGTCATGAAAATCATGGCCAGCAGCACGAGAAACACCTTCTTCATTTTACCTTATATCCTCCTGTCATTTCAATAGTCTGCCGTCCTGCAGGCGATTCTTTTCGCCCGATACGCGCGGCGACCAGACGGGAATTTCTTTGCCTGCGGCAAAAAAGCCGGCGGCTGGCTGCCAGACAGGATAGCCGACCGAATGCATCGTCACAAGTGCCTTGACGTCCGTCTCGCGGCAGAATACCTTCGCGCCTTTCTCCATGCTCGGGCCGAGGCGGCCGTCCACGGGGAAGAATGCCACGTCAGCCTTGAGCCCTGCGAGTTTCTTCATCTGTTTGCGGAAGGCATTTTCGGCGAGCTTGCGGTTCTCAGCGGTATCGCCCGTCCAGTCCCACCAGTTGAAATCACCGGCATGGAAAATCTTTGTGTCATCTTCCTTGAGCGTGACGAGAAACGAGGTCCCGAGGTCTGTTGAATCAAAGGATTCCACCTCGATATGGTCATCCTGCCAACGGTCGTACGTCCTGAGAAACGTCAATTTTGCGGGGTCAAAGCCGCGGCAGCCGTTTCTGCAGCGGATATCATCGCTGAGGATGTAGTGGCTGGCCGCGGCTTCATACGCCTGAATGCGCGGATTGAAATGGTCAAAATGCGAATGCGAGGCAAAGAAATAAAGCTGTGCAAAGCCACCTTGCTCTATGGCTTTCTTTACCTCATGAGTCGGGTCCTCAAAGTCATCAAAAACGAGCAGCGTTTTTCCGGCGCGCACGAGAAAGCCGCTGTTCAAAAGATACGTTATTTCTAGGTCCATGACTGACATCCCTCCTGAAAATCCAATTTCTTCTATATAAATACCGCTGGAAAAATTCCGTTTTACCGTCAGCGGTTATCATGCCACTGCAGGTGTTCCGGATGCCCCGGCTTATGGATGAAGCGCTTGAAGGCAATGCCCGGCTCGCTGAAGCCGCGCCCCATGACTTCGCTGGCCGACATGATAATCATGAAGGCATGCGGGTCGACCGCATGAGCGATGAGTTTGATTTTGCTGACCTGCGTAAGCTTGACGACGACAAAGACGACATTGCGTTCCTTGCGCGTAAAGGCTCCCTGCCCATGCAGGAACGTCACGCCGCGGCCGACTTCCATGATGCCGTCGGCAATCTGCTGGGCCTGGTCCGAGATAATCAGCACGGCCTTGCGGCTGTTGAAGCCGGCGATGACCTTATCCGTGACCATCGCGTTCATATACATGCAGATGAGCGTGAACATCGCCGGTGCCACGCCGAACAGGAAGGCTGCCACGCACATAATCATGCAGTTGAAACAGAAGATGACGCCGCCCATATTGAGCGAATAATACTTCTTGGCAATCGCGCCGACGATATCAAAACCGCCCGTACTGCCATTCATGCGAAAGACAATGCCATAGCCGATACCATTGAACACACCGCCAAAAATTGCCGCGAGCATGACATCATTGACCGGCGCATAGGCATTGAGAAAACGCGTGAGGTCAAGGCACAGGGAAAAGATGCCCGTGCCAATGATGACGTCAATCGTATAGCCGCGGCCCATCGTCTTCCAGGCCGTGATAAGCAAAGGAATATTGTAGAGGAACGTCTGCAGGCCGATAGGGAATTTAGCCAGATAGTAAACGATGATGGCGATGCCCGTCGCGCCGCCCGTCAGCAGATGGGACGGTACGAGGAAAAGATTGATGGAACAGCTCGCTATCAGACAGCCCAAGGTGATGCCGAGATAGCGCAGCGCCCTGTGGCGCATCATCTTCAAGTGAATCATGCCCCTTTAGCCTCCTTCAGTACAACATTTCCTGTCTTAGGCAGGGCCGATGTGTCAATCTCCTTTTCGGCAAAACGCGGGTCAAGCGGACCTTCTTCTTCCTCTTCTTCCAGAGCACGCTTCTCGGCTTCCGCCTCGCTGATGGGCAGCGAGGTAATGCGCCATGAAGTCAGGTAGCCATCCTGTGAATCCACCCCTAAGAGAAGATGGTCGTGCGGATGGTCTTTGCGCGTGTAGACGTAATATGCTTCTCCGTCAATGTGCTGACGTTCCGCCTTGCCATACGTCTTTTGAATCCAATACGACGTGGCCCCAAGGCGGATGCCGTTGCGTGCCTCATAGCGGTCATTCTTGATGATGAAGTCAACGACATGGCCGCTCTTATCCACGGCTGCCGTATAATCATCCTTATAGACGTATACCTTGACGCTCACGCCCTGACGCGTCTCTGTCTTATCAAACAGCGGCTCGCCCCAGACTTGAAAGAGCGTCTCCTGGGTATCGCCCAGAGCCACGCCGCGGCAGGAAAAGTCTGCATCCTGAAGACCAGCTGAGCTTTCCGCATGGCTGACTGCCGGCAGGCAAAGGGCAAAGGCAAGAGCCAGACAAGCCAGCAGGACGGAACGAAATGCTTTGCAATGCATCTTGGAATCCTCCATTTTCTTATTTCCAGTACGTCTGTATGAGAAGCAGCACATCTTAAAAGGCAAAATTGCCGTGATGGAATACCTGTACTTCCGTGCCGTCGCGGCGCGTGCCGACAATCTCGAGGTCGCGGCTGCCGATCATGAAATCCTCGTGCATGAGAGAATCATTGACGCCATGCTGCAGAAGCGTCACACTGTCCATCTTGTCGCCGCCCTTAAGACAGGTCGGATATGCCTTGCCGAGAGCCAGATGGCAGGCGGCGTTCTCATCGAACAAGGTATTGTAGAACAGCACCCCGCTTCGGGAGATAGGCGAATCAAACGGCACGAGTGCCACTTCGCCAAGATAGCTTGCCCCTTCATCCGTCTCCAGCAGCCCCTTGAGGATCTCCTCGCCTTTTTCTGCCGCAAAGTCAACGACTTGGCCGTCTTTGAAGCGCAGATAGAAATTCTCGATGAGGCTGCCATTGAAGTTTAAGGGCTTTGTCGCATAGACGATGCCGTTGACGCCATCGCGCTTCGGCAAAGTGTAGACCTCTTCCGTCGGCAGATTCGCGGCAAACATAATGCCGAGCTCTGACTTTTCCGCACCGCCGGCCCAGATATGGCCTTCGGGAAGTTCCACAGTGAGGTCGGTGCCAAGGCCATTCGTATAATGAAGTTTGACAAAATCATTCTTATTCAAAAAGTCGGCTGCCTTATGCAGGAAGTCGATATGTTCCTGCCAGGCCTTGACCGTATCGATGCCCTCGCCGACGCGCACGGTCTGGAAAATCTCTTTCCAGAGACGAGCCACTGCCCCTTCCTCGGAAAGCTCTGGAAATACTTTTTTCGCCCAGCCCTTTGTCGGTACGGAGACAACACACCAGGTATTGCGGTTGTTCATGAGGCGTTCACGGTACTCCATGAGCGCCGCACCGGCTGCCTGATTGGCCAGCTTGAGCTTTTCGGGGTCAATGTCGCTGAAAATCTCAGGGTCGCGCGCAGCAATCGAGATAAACGCCGCCCCCTGTGCTGCATAATCTTCATAAAATGCGCGGCGCCATTCCGGAAATTCCGTGAACAGCTGTTTTTTGCCCTCTGCATAGCGGATATGCGCGAGCTGTTCATCGCCCCAGCTCACGACCACATCGTGCGCGCCGGCTGCAAAGGCCTCTTTGGCAATCGCACGGGCAAAGTCAGCGCATTCAAGCGGCGCATTGATGACGAGAATCTGGTCGTTCTGCAGATTGACGCCAATGCGCACGACGAGTCTCGCATACGATACCAATAAATCCTGATTCATGATGACTCCTTTCCTTCTATATATATTACAAAGTATCCGTATCAAACAGCAGCGTCACCGGGCCATCGTTGACCGAAGCTACCTGCATGTCAGCACCAAATTCACCATGCTCGACAACAAAGCCCTTGTCACGCAGGTCCTGCAGAAAGCGTTCATAGAGAGGCTCCGCAAGTTCCGGCTTTGCTGCATGAGAAAAGCCCGGACGCCGCTTCTTGAGTTCGGCATAGAGCGTAAACTGCGAGACGACGAGGAAGCTGCCGCCAATCTGGTCGATACTCAGGTTCATCTTGCCTGCTTCATCCTGAAACACGCGCACATGCACGATTTTCTCAGCGAGTTTGTCGCAGCTTTCTTCCGTATCCTCCGGGCCAACGCCTAGAAGTACAAGAAAGCCCGCATGTATCTGTCCGCAGACTTTGCCTGCAATCGTGACAGAGGCCTCTGTCACGCGGGTCACTACTGCCTTCATTCCTATTCCTCCTGTCCACTCTGACCGTCTTAACTATTTTGGTCATTCATGTACGGTTTGACAAATTTCCGGATGGTCAAAAAATACGTCTGCTGGTCGGCCTGACTGGCTGCCGCATGCACAGCGCCCGGCACCATGAGAATTTCTTTTTTTGGTGCATTGGCCGCCGCGTAGAGCTGTTCGGCCATATTCGGCGGCACCAGTGTATCCTTAGTCCCATGAATGAAGAGTATTGGCACGCGCGCATGCTTCACAGCTTCGATTGGCGATGCCTCGCGCAGGTCAAAGCCCGCCTTTTTCTCACAGCGCCAGTTGAGCAGGTTCATCGCGGGGAACGCCGGCAGGCCGAAGGAATTCTCCAACTGTATGGCAATGAGGTCGTACGCACTCGTATAGCCGCAGTCCTCGACTGCCGCTACAACGTTATCGGGCAGGTCATCCTTGCCCGCGGCCATCATGACTGTCGCCGCGCCCATCGAGACGCCGTGCAGCAGAATCTTCGCGTCAGGATGCTCCGCCGCAATCTTCTGCGCCCAGAGCACGATGTCCTCGCTTTCCTTATAGCCAAGCGTCAGATACTGGCCGCCGCTGAGTCCCGCCGCTCGCAAATCCGGCGTCAGGACATTGTAGCCCATCGCCAGATAATTCTCGGCGATATAATAGGAATTCTCCTGCGTACAGCCATAGCCATGCGCCACGATGACCCATTTGTCGGTCCTGCGCTCCGGTTTGAAATACGAAGCCGCAAGGTAAATGCCGTCATCTGACTCGATATTCCAATTCTCCGACGGATAGTTGGGTTTGGCAAAGTGGCGCGCTTCAGGCGGCATCAGCAGGGCGTAAGCCTTCGGCGGCTCCTGCGGATTTTCCGCCGTGCCGCGTTCCAGACCGAAATGCACACAATAATTGCCAATAAAATATCCTGCCCCGATGACGAGCGCTGCCGTCACGAGAACGGCCGTCAAGAGGCAGGATATGATGATTTTTTTCATAGAACCACCTTTCTGCCGAAATGTGATTCTATTATATCATTATATTGTGGAAAATGCCTAGGCGCAGCTAAAATTTTGCTTAGTTCGCCTTGGCCGACTGCACATGGGCGCCCTGTTCTTCGTCCACCGGATTCCACTTCTTCAGCGAGGCATTGCGCGCCTCACTCTTCTCTTTTGGCGTGAGCTTCCAGTAATCACCGAACTTGCCGTCTTTTTTCAGCGCCGGCTCCCAGTCGCCGTACGAAGGATTTGGCAGGGCGATGAAGCGGTGGCCGAATTCACTCTTATGGGCATCGACAATGGCGTTGCGCTCGGCCTGTCCCTTGTGATACGTGCCAATCGGCAGGTCGCCGGCATTGTCGCCAAGATAGACAACGACATCATAGTCTTTGCTGACTTCGTCGTAACGCGGCTGCTTATTGCTCGTATCCGTCTTGAAAAGCATGTGTCTGCGGTCAACCTGCGGGAAGCCGAGAGCCTTCATATTCTTAGCTGAGCCTTCATACTGCGTGTCCATGCTGCGGTTCGTCACATAAAAAATATTCACGCCAAGTTTATCGACCGACTGCAGGAATTCCGCCGCTCCCGGCATCGCCGAGGCCTTTGCTGCCGCGCACCATTTATCCCAATTTTTATTGCTGTAAGCATGATTCGTGCCGATGAGGCCGGCCTCGAAGGCACTGTTATCGACCACCGTTTCATCAGCATCGAGCACGATGGCCAGCGGCTTATCTCCCGCCTGATGATGCGACACAGCGCGCACGACCTGGTCAAGTGCCGCATTATACGCCTGATAGCAGAGCTCGCGGTATTCCGCCGAATTCTGCATCCAGGCCACGGCCATGGTCAGCTCCGCATTGAGATCCTGCTGCGTATACGCCGGCGTTTCTGCTGCCAGCACCGACTGCGGCGCCCCCGTAAACATCGAGAAGCCTAAGGCTGCGGCCACGAAAAGACTTTTTTTCTTGCTGATGAACTTCATCTTGATTCCTCCACTCTCAAAAAATCTCAAAGGATATTATCATTATAAGACTTTAAATATAACGATAAAAGAACCTGTGTCCCTATTTATTGTACGTAATTTCGTATTTTGTACCTGTTTCGGCTAGGAAATCCGTCCCAACAGCACGAACTAAAGAAAAGAACAAGAAACGAGCATGATACATCTAGGAGGTTTTCTCATGGCAGAAGAAACAAAAGCCTGGTGGAAAGAGGCTGTCATCTATCAGATTTATCCGCGCAGCTTTCAGGATTCCAACGGCGACGGCATCGGCGACCTGCCGGGCATCACGAGCCGCATCCCCTATCTCAAAAAACTTGGCGTCGATGTCATCTGGCTCTCGCCAATCTATCAATCACCGAATGATGACAACGGCTACGATATCTCGGATTACCGCGCCATCATGGATGATTTCGGCACGATGGCCGATTTTGACCAGCTGCTCAAAACCGCACATGAGGCCGGCATCAAACTCGTCATGGACCTTGTCGTCAATCATACTTCGGACGAACACGCTTGGTTCATCGAGAGCCGTCAATCCCGCACAAATCCCCGCCGCGATTTCTACATCTGGAAGGACGGCAAAAATGGCGGCGCGCCGAACAACTGGGAATCGTATTTCAGCGGCCCTGCCTGGCAGTACGATGAGACCACCGGCCAATATTATTTGCACTGCTTCTCTAAAAAACAGCCTGACCTCAACTGGGAAAATCCCAAAGTCCGCGACGCCGTCTTTGACATGATGACCTGGTGGTGCGAGAAGGGCATCGACGGCTTCCGCATGGATGTCATCTCGATGATTTCCAAAGACCAATCCTTCCCCGACGGCCCCATAAAAGAAGACGGCTACGGCGACCTCTCGCCGCATGTCTGCAACGGCCCGCGCGTTCATGAATTCCTGCAGGAAATGAACCAGCGCGTTCTCTCCCATTACGACCTGCTGACCGTTGGCGAAACAGCCGGTGTCACGATTGAAGAGGCCAAGAAATACGCGCGTGCCGACGGCAAAGAGCTCGGCATGGTCTTCCAGTTCGAACACGTCGGTCCGGAAAACGGCAAGGGCAGCATCATCGACAAATGGACGACGGGCAAGCCGCAGCTGCCAAAACTGCGCGCCATCCTCAACAAATGGCAGCAGGAGCTTGAGGGCAAGGCTTGGAATTCCCTCTATCTTGACAACCACGACCAGCCGCGCTGCGTATCGATGTTCGGCAATGACAGCCAGCAATGGCGCGTGCTTTCTGCAAAGATGCTCGCGACCTGCCTGCACATGCAGAAAGGCACGCCTTACATCTATCAGGGGGAAGAGCTCGGCATGACAAATATGAAATTCTATTCGCTCGCCGACTGCCGCGACCTTGAGGAAATCAACGCCTGGCACCAGTACGTCGATGAACAGAAAAAGGTATCGTCGGGGACCATGCTGCAGTGCTTCGACAACATGGCCCGCGACAACGCCCGCACGCCGATGCAGTGGACCGCAGGCAAAAATGCCGGTTTCACCGACGGCACACCCTGGCTGGCCGTCAATCCCAATTACAAAGAAATCAACGCCGAAGCAGCGCTCAAGGACCCCGATTCCGTCTTCTATTATTACCAAAAGCTCATTGGCCTGCGCCATACATATCCCATCATCGTCTATGGGACATTCGAGCCGCTGCTTGAAGATGATGCCGATGTCTATGCCTTTGCACGCCATTATGAGGGAAAAACACTGCTCGTCGCCTGCAACTGGACCGAAAATGAAGTTCCCTGCAAATTGTTTGCTGACAAAGACGGCGAGGAGCTCATCGCCAACTACAAACAGCATAAGGAAAACGTCCTGCAGCCATATGAAGCACGTGTACTGCTGCTGAAATAACTCCTATACCTTATTTTCTTTTCGCGTATTCCCTAGGAAGGCAAAAAAATTCCGTCCGGCAGCTGCCAGACGGAATTTTTATTTATGGATTTACGGCAAAACGATGCGTTGAATCATTTGCCAGCCTTCATGCGGTTGATCGCACTGATGAGCGCCTGGATGGATGCCGTGATGATATCCGTATCCATGCCAGCGCCCCACGTGATATGGCCATCGTCATTCGTGATGCCGATGTAAGCCATGGCGCGGCTGTTCTGGCCGATTTCCAGAGCATGCTCGCTGTACGTCAGGTCCCTATAGCTGATATCGAGGTTGGCCTGCAGGGCGTTCGAGACAGCATCGAGGCGGCCGTTGCCGCGTGCGAGGAACGTCTTCGGTTCGCCGTTGACGAAGATATCGACCGTACCTTTGCGCGTGCCGTCCGGCTCCTTCTGAAGCAGGAAGTCGTTGAGTTTGTACGGGCTATCAACATTGACGTACTCATCCTGGAAAATCTGATAGATTTCATCCGGCATGAGCTCTTTGTGCTTGTGGTCGGAAACACCCTTGACGCAGTAGCCAAAGTCCTCGCGCATCTTCTTCGGCATATCGATGCCGTATTTCTGCTCCATGATGAAACCGACGCCGCCTTTGCCGGACTGGCTGTTGATGCGGATGACATCGCCATCGTACTGACGGCCGACATCCTTCGGGTCGATGTAGAGATACGGCAACGTCCACTTATCCGGATTCTTCTCATCCTTCCAATGCATGCCCTTAGCGATGGCATCCTGATGCGAACCGGAGAACGCAGCGAAGACGAGTTCGCCGGCGTACGGCTGACGCGGCGAAACGTGCATGCGCGTGACGCGTTCGTACATCTCGACGAGTTCCGGCATATTCGAGAAATCGAGCTCTGGGTCTACGCCAAGGGCGAACATGTTCATAGCCACCGTAATGATATCGACGTTGCCCGTGCGTTCGCCGTTGCCGAACAACGTGCCTTCAACACGGTCCGCACCAGCGAGGATGCCCATCTCCGTATCGGCTACGCCGCAGCCGCGGTCATTGTGCGGATGAAGCGAAAGAACAACGTTATCGCGGTATTTGAGGTGTTTGTTCATGTAGGCAACCTGCATGGCAAAGACATGAGGCATGCTCATCTCAACCGTAGCCGGCAGATTGATGATGGCTTTGCGGTCGGCCGTCGGCTTCCAGACATCGAGGACGGCATTGCAGACTTCCAATGCGTACTCTGGCTCCGTGCCCGTGAAGGATTCCGGCGAATACTCGAAGCGGTAGTTGGCACCGGCTTCTTCCGTGAGCTCCTGCAGAAGTTTTGCTCCATCGACGGCCATCTGCTTGATCTGTTCCTTATCCTTACGGAACACCTGCTGACGCTGAGCAACCGACGTCGAATTGTAAACGTGAACAATGGCGTTCTTGACACCTTTCAGAGCATCAAAGGTCTTGCGGATGATATGCTCGCGGGCCTGCGTGAGTACCTGAATCGTCACATCATCTGGAATCAAATCATCTTCTACGAGGCGGCGCAGGAATTCATATTCCGTCTCCGAAGCTGCTGGAAAACCGACTTCGATTTCCTTGAAGCCGACTTTGAGGAGCATCTTGTAGAATTCCAGCTTCTCATCGAGACTCATCGGAATGACCAGCGACTGGTTGCCGTCACGCAGGTCGACGCTGCACCAGATTGGTGCGTGATCCGGGGCATCTTTCTTCGCCCACTCAAGATCGATCTCCGGCGGCATAAAATAACCTTTGCTGTACTTCTGATAATTCATCATTTGAAAAAACCTCCTCAAATAGAAAAGCCCCTCGTCTGATGAGACGAAGGGCTGTACCTGCGTGTTACCACTCAAATTCATACTCCTTGCGGAGTACCTCTACGGATTCTAGCAAATCCTCCTGCTGTAACGGTCAGGCTCCGTCCCATCCTACTAATACATTCATAAGATACAAATGTATATTCAGAGGGCTGCTTCAAGGCGAGTTCCAGATTCCTTCGCTGCTGCCTTCCACCAAACGGCAGCTCTCTATGAGCCCCAGAATCTTTACTATTCCTCTGCAACGCATTTCCCTGTGTTGGATACTAGAATAGCACAAGGAAAAGATTTTTGCAAGTGTTTTTATGTAAAAGTGTAAACTTTTTTGTTTATGACTTACTTGTTGCTTTCCGGTTCACGCAGCGTTTTCTTCTCCAGCGTGCGTTTCTTTTCTTCTTCACGCTGCTGACGTTTGCGTGCTTTATGTGCTTCGTAGCGGCGGCGGCCATCCTCAAAAGCCTTCTTCGCCTCTTCCGAGTCAATGATGAGCGGCGGCACAGCTTTCGGACGCGAATTGCGGTCAAGCGCAACCATCGTGAAATAGGCCGTGAGCGCACGCTGCGGCTTGCTTTCCACATCGAGATCCTCAACATCAACATTGACGGCAACTTCCATGGAGCTGTGGCCGACAAAGACAATTTCTGCCGTGCAGGTCACCAAATCGCCAATGAGGATTGGCAGATGGAATTCCAATTCGTCAACGCGTGCCGTGACGACATTCGAACGCGCATAACGGCGCGTCACGGCATAGGCCGTCGAATCCATCATCTTCATGATTTCACCGCCATGAACGTTGCCATTCGGATTCGTCTGGCTCGGCATCATGACCTGACTGATAACAAGCTTAGTATTCTGTGCCATGGATAAACCTCCTGCTCTATCACAGCCGAGCCTTTATGCTCTCTGTGTTATGATTATACATAATATATCTTCTCGTTATACATTTATAGAATATATGATTTACGGGCTAAAAACTGTGACTGAATCACAAAGTATCCTGTCACTTTTTTGCTTTTCCCGAAGTCACTTGATGAAGCGGTCAATCGCCTCATTGAGCTGTTCCAGGGCCTGCTGGTCATTGTCTTTTACAGCATCCACAATGCAGTGTTCCAGATGGTCCTTGAGGATGATGCGGCTGACGCCTTTTATTGCGCTGTCAACCGCCGAAAGCTGTACAAGCACCTCACTGCAGTCCCTGCCATCCTCTATCATATGCTTGATGGATTCCAGATGACCGATGAGACGTGCCATGCGGTTCAGCACTGCCTTCGTCTGTGTATGGCTGTGATGATGGCCATGCGTATGTGAGATGACGGTGCCATCGGCCAGCACATGCGTGTGTTCCTGCTGGTGTTCTCCCTTTTCTTCTATTTCTTTGATTTCTTTCATATATCCTGATATCACCTGCCTATTGTACCACTCAGCAAATACTTTTGTTTATATTCGCGCTGCTCAGGCCCTTTTCCTGCTTTTCTTTCATAGAAAAAAGAATTCCCTGCCATAGAATTATAGCAGAGAATTCTTCATTGAATCTATGAGAAATGATACGCAGAAAATGCTGAACTGTTACTTAACCGAGAGTGTTACCATTTCACCGTTGATATTCCATTCTTTTTCATGACCAGCCGTCTCGTCATACGTCACGCTGTCAGCCAGCGTGATGTCCTTGAGGAACTGTTCGTTCTTCTTGACGAGGCCTTCGAGTTTTTCGTTGCCCTTGAGGCCGACCGTGATATGGTCTGTGACTTCATAGCCATTTTCCTTGCGCATCGTCTGAACCTTGCTGATGATTTCGCGTACGAAACCTTCTTCCAGGAGTTCTTCCGACAGCGTCGTTTCCAGGGCAATCGTCACGCCGTTATAGCGCTGGCAGTTGTAGCCTTCCGTCTGGGCCATCGTGACTTCGACGTCTTCCGGCAGCAGCGTCACATCGCCATCCGGCAGTGCGACGACGAGTTTGCCTGTCGTGTCGAGTTCTTCCTTCGCCTTGTGGCCATTGACGGCTTTGAGAGCTTTCTGGATAGCGCCCATCTTCTTGCCGACTTTCGGTCCGAGGACGCGGAACTGCGGTTTGAAGCTGTACGTCAGATAAGCTTCCATGTCATCCTTGAAGACGACTTCCTTGACGTTGAGTTCTTCCTCGACGATTTCCTTGTAGAAGTCCGGCAGTTCGACTGGGGCCTTGACATACATGCGGCCAATCGGCTGACGGTTCTTAATGTTCGCCTCGTTGCGCGCAGCACGGCCGAGCACGACAATTTCGAGGACTTCGCCCATGTTCTTCTCGAGTTCCTGATCGATATGAGCCTCATTGGCCTTCGGGAAGTCGCAGAGATGGACGGATTCCGGAGCATTCTTATCGATGCTGCAGACGAGGTTGCGGTAAATGGACTCCGTCATGAACGGAATCATCGGGGCAGCGGCCTTAGCCGTCGTCACAAGAGCCGTGTAGAGCGTCATATAAGCGTTAATCTTATCCTGCTCCATGCCCTTCGCCCAGAAACGGCTGCGGCTGCGGCGGACGTACCAGTTCGAGAGTTCATCGACAAACTCTTCGAGAGCCTTGGCAGCTTCCGTGACACGGTAGTTCGAGAGGTCGTAGTCAACATCCTTGACCATCGTGTTGAGGCGCGAGAGGCACCATTTATCCATGACCGGCAGCTTGTCGTAGTCGAGCGTGTACTTCGTGGCATCGAAGTTATCGATATTCGCATAGAGGACAAAGAAGGCGTACGTATTCCAGAGCGTGCCCATGAACTTGCGCTGACCTTCCTGCACGGCATCATCGTGGAAGCGGTTTGGCAGCCACGGTGCGCTGTTCTCGTAGAAATACCAGCGGATGGCATCGGCACCGTGCTTCTGCAGTGCTTCCATCGGGTCGACGGCATTGCCCTTCGACTTCGACATCTTGCGGCCTTCCTTATCTTGGACATGGCCGAGGACGATGACATTGCGGTACGGCGCTTTATGGAACAGCAGCGTCGAGATGGCAATCAGCGAATAGAACCAGCCACGCGTCTGGTCAACCGCTTCCGAAATGAAGTCTGCCGGGAAACGCTTCTTGAAGATATCCTGATTCTCGAACGGATAATGCCACTGGGCAAACGGCATCGAGCCCGAATCGAACCAGCAGTCGATGACTTCCTTGACGCGGTGCATCTCTTTGCCGCATTCCGGGCATTTAATCGTGACTTTATCGATGTACGGACGGTGCAGCTCGATGTCATCCGGGCAGTTCGAGCTCATCGACTTGAGTTCTTCAATCGAGCCGATGACATGCTGATGGCCGCATTCACACTGCCAGACCGGCAGCGGCGTGCCCCAGTAGCGGTTGCGCGAGAGGCCCCAGTCCTGTACATGCTCAAGCCAGTTGCCGAAACGGCCTTCGCCGATGGATTTTGGAATCCAGTTTACCGTCTTGTTGTTGGCGACGAGTTCATCCTTGACAGCCGTCATCTTGATGAACCAGGTCGGGAACGAATAATACAGAAGCGGCGTGTCGCAGCGCCAGCAGTGCGGGTAGCTGTGCGTGAATTCCGGGGCCTTGAAGAGTTTGCCCTTCTTCTCGAGGTCGGCAAGGATCAGCGGGTCAGCTTTCTTGACGAACATGCCCGGCCAATCCGTATCAGCCGTGAGCTCGCCCTTGCTGTTGACGAGATTGACAAAAGCCACACCGTATTTCTGGCAGACGCGGTTATCGTCTTCGCCGTATGCCGGAGCCAGGTGGACAATGCCCGTGCCGTCTTCCGTTGTGACGTAATCATCGCAAGTCACGATAAAGGCTTTCTTGCCCTTCTGATTCTTGACTTTCTCGACGGCGTACGGATAAAGCGGCTCGTATTCGCGGAATTCGAGGTCCCTGCCTTTATAGCTTTCCAGGACCTTGCGCTCCCCTTCGACGCCTTCAAAGACCTTGTCGACAAGATCTGCAGCGAGAATGTACTTCTTATCGCCGACCTGGACCTTGACATAATCGACCTCCGGATTGACGCAGAGTGCGAGGTTCGAAGGCAGCGTCCACGGCGTCGTCGTCCAGGCGAGGAAGCAGGCGTCGTCATCTTTGGCCTGGAACTCGACCATGGCCGAACGTTCCGTGACATCCTTATAGCCCTGTGCTACTTCGTGCGAAGAAAGCGGCGTGCCGCAGCGCGGGCAGTACGGGACGACTTTATAGCCTTCATAGAGCAGGCCCTTCTTCCAGATTTCCTTGAGTGCCCACCATTCGGATTCGATGAAATCGTTCTCGTACGTGATGTACGGATGCTCCATGTCGGCCCAGAAGCCAACGACATCGGAGAACTCTTCCCACATGCCCTTATACTTCCAAACGGACTCGCGGCATTTCTTGATGAACGGCTCGATGCCATAGGCTTCAATTTGGTCCTTGCCGTTGATGCCAATCTGTTTCTCGACTTCGAGCTCGACAGGCAGACCATGCGTATCCCAGCCAGCTTTTCTGAGGACTTTCTTGCCCTTCATCGAAGCAAAGCGCGGCAGCATATCCTTGATGACACGCGTCAAAACGTGACCGATATGCGGCTTGCCGTTAGCCGTCGGCGGACCATCGTAAAACGTGAACGTATCACAGCCTTCGCGCTGGTCGATTGCCTTCTGCGCGATATTGTGCTCTTTCCAAAACTTGCGGACTTCCTTCTCGCGTTCCACGAAGTTCAGGTTCGTATCTACTTTCTTATACAAACAGAATGCCTCCTCACATATAAAAAGCCTGCACCCCAATAGGATGCAGGCCAATTTACCTACAGGATAACCACCTATTTCCACGCACCACCATGCGCTGTCCCGTAACGGGGGATGCCGGCAAGACCTACTTCTGTTTCAGTCCGCTGCTCCGGAGTGATCTTCATCTGCCTGTACTGACGCCCGGCTCACACCCGCCCCGGTTCGCTTCCGCCTTCTCTGCAGACTACTCTCTCCATCAATGCATTTACATGTTAACAGGATTTATTGTACCACAGGGATAGACATATTTCAAATACTATTTCCCTGAACCTCTCTTCTCAACATCTGGCATTTGGATTATAATGGAAATTGTTTCAAAATGAAAAAAGAATATACGAAATAAAGGAAGGTTACTCATGCATCAGTATCTTTTTTACATTGGGGACTTCCCCATACGGGCCTACGGTCTCGTACTTTCGCTTTCCATTATTCTCGCCACAGGAGTTGGCTATTTCCTTGCCAAGGCTGATGGCCGCGGCTATGAGAAGTACATCGTCGACCTCGGCATTTACTGCGGTGTGGCCGGTCTTTTGGGAGCGCGACTCTGGGATGTCTTTTTCTTTGACTGGGATTACTACGGCCATCACCTGACGGAGCTCTTCAACGTCTGGCAGGGCGGCATGGCCATCCAAGGCGGCGTCTTTCTCGGCGTGCTCACAGGCGTCTGGTACTGCCAGCGCCACCATCTCGACACAGTGCATCTCATGGATGTACTTGCCCCGGCCATCATTCTTGGCCAGGCCCTTGGCCGCTGTGCCAATCTGTTGAATGGCGATGCGTTTGGTGCCCCTACGGGTTCGTCCTTCGGCATCATTTATCCGTCGACTACCCTTGCCCATCTCACCTACGGCGACCAGCCGCTCTGGCCTGCTGAAGTCTGGGAGGGCCAGCTCGATGTCGTCGTCTTCGCCCTGCTGCTGCTGTTCCGCACGACCAATCATGCCAAAGGCCAGTGCTTTGCTCTTTACGTCATGCTCTACAGCCTTGTACGCTTCGGTCTCGAGTTCCTGCGCGGAGATTATACCGAGAAAGTCTTCGGCCTCTTCACGAGCGCGCAGACGACGAGCGTCGCTGCCTTTACGATTGCCGCGTTCTTCTTTATCGGTCTTTCTATATATGGAAAGAAACCGAAAAAAATCAGAAAGAATCCACGGTAAAAATTTGACGAAGCAGGTTCATATCCTCTATAATGAAGTCTGGAATCATAAAAATATGAGGGAGCAATCGATTTCATGAAAATTTTAGCACGTCATCTGACGGTCGATCTCTTCAATTGCAAGAACAGCAAACTCAAAGACATTGACCAAATCAAAGAATACACCAAAGAAATTCCCGAGCATTTTGCCCTGCATAAAATCTCGGAGTGTTCAGAGCACCTGACCGATACGCATTATGCCATCATGACGCTGTTCCGCGAGGGACATATGGTACTGCATATCTACACAGAGCTCAAATACGTCGCCATCGACATTTTCCTCTGTCAGGAAAATGCCGAGCCAGAACGCATCGCCAAGGATATGCGCGATTTCTTCAAGCCGGACAAGACGAAGACGACGCTCCTGAAGCGCGGTGACTTTGGTTCAGCGAAGGACATCCGTCCCAAAGTCAAGACGCGTGTGGCGCCGCTGCGCAAGATTCACAATACCGGCGCTAAGGTTCTGCGCGTGCTGGCACGTCGCAACCGTCATTGATATCACATCACCGGCATATGCAAAAGCCCCTTTTACTATAAAGACAGTAGTTTACAACTTTAAGCAGCCTCTTCATCAGACCTAATTACGTCCTGCAA
>USAK01000008.1 GCA_900552565.1 uncultured Selenomonas sp.
TGAAAAGACTCGTAACATCGATGTGAGCCATGATACCGATGTTACGAGTCTTTTCAAGGGAATACTCTCTTGCCACTTTCTTTGTTCTCCTTCTCTATATCCTTCTATTATAATGGAAGAATAATGCGTATTACCAACGATAGTGAGCGAAAGCCTTGTTGGCTTCTGCCATCTTATGCGTGTCTTCCTTCTTCTTGATAGCTGCGCCAGTGTTGTTGGCAGCATCCATCAGCTCACCGGAAAGGCGCTCATCCATCGTCTTCTCACCGCGGAGACGAGCATAATTGACGATCCAGCGGATGCCGAGAGTCATACGGCGGTCCGGACGGACCTCAACCGGAACCTGGTAGTTTGCACCACCGACGCGGCGTGCGCGTACCTCGAGAACCGGCATAACATTCTTGAGAGCAGTCTCAAAAACTTCGAGAGGATCCTTGCCCGTCTTGGCACGGATCGTCTCAAACGCATCATAAACGACGCGCTCAGCAACGCTCTTCTTACCGGAAAGCATTACTTTATTGATGAATTTCGTAACCGTCTTGCTGTGGTACACCGGATCCGGCAGTACGTCACGCTTCGGTACGGAACCTTTTCTTGGCATTGTTTTACCTCCTTCTTCATAAGCATTTTTCCTGCTCACGCAGGAACCGTTTCATTATTTCTTCTTCGCTTTCGCTTTCTTCGCACCGTACTTAGAACGACCCTGGCCGCGATCCTGCACACCGGCAGTATCGAGCGAGCCGCGGATGATGTGGTAACGAACACCTGGCAGGTCCTTGACACGACCGCCGCGAATCAGAACAACGCTATGCTCCTGAAGATTATGACCAATGCCTGGGATGTATGCGGTAACCTCGATGCTGTTCGTCAAACGAACACGGGCAACCTTACGCAGAGCCGAGTTCGGCTTTTTCGGCGTAGACGTGTAAACACGCGTGCAAACACCACGTTTCTGCGGGCAATTCTTGAGTGCTGGTGCTTTGGACTTCTCCTGCATGCTCTTTCTGCTCTTACGAACTAACTGATTGATAGTAGGCATACATGCACCTCCTTCCTTCATATTGAGAATTTATTATTTATTAAACCCCCGAAGCAAAGCTCCTGAGTTTTTAACAAATAGGCTGTTTGAGGACTGCCGCGGCTGCTGCGCCGACCTCGATGCCACAAGCGTGGCCGAGGTCTGCCATCGTCGCTGCATGTTCTACGGGAACGCTGTGTTCCTCGCAGAGCTTCATGAGCGGCTCCGTGACCCGCACATCGGCGTCATCCGCAAGGAAGACGTTTTCTGCATCGCCACGTTTCACAGCTTTGGAAACCTGCTTGATACCCATCACCCGATTGGCACTTTTCAGTGCATCCAGTGTCATTGCTTTCACTCTCCTGTATCACTAAATCGTGCGCTTAAATCAGGCACTCCTATAATATAACACCCTCCAAAACCCTTGTCAACACTTATTTTATAAAGATTTGTGTGTACACGTTGTCTAGCGTGTCTTTTTTATATTATAACACAAAAACAGGTCTTTTTGTCTATTTTACAAGGACAGCTTATAAAAAAGATTACAAAAAGCAGGAGCCTGTTCTAGCGCAGGCTCCTGCAGTATACAAGTTCCCTCACGGGAATTTTTTATTCGTTGTTGGCAGCGATGACCTTCATCGCAACTTCTGCAACATGCTCTTTCGTGAAGCCGAACTTCTTAAAGAGCTGAGCAGCCGGTGCCGAAGCGCCGAAGCTTTCCATGCAGACCGTCGCACCGTCGAGGCCGACATAGCGGCCCCAGCCAAAGCTCGAAAGCGCTTCGACAGCGACGCGGGCGCGGACTTTCTTCGGCAGGACGCTCTCTTTATAAGCAGCATCCTGTTTCTCAAAGAGGTCCATGCACGGCATCGAGACAACGCGGACATCGAGGCCGCTCTTGCCGAGTTCCTTCTGGGCTTCGATCGCCAGCGAGACCTCAGAGCCCGTAGCAATGAGGATGCCGTCCATGTTCTCAGCATCGTGTGCTTCCGAAACGACATACGCACCCTTGAGGGCTTCCTTCGAGGAACCCGGCAGCTGCGGCAGGGCTTGGCGCGTGAGTACGAGGGCCGTCGGAGTCTTCGTGGCCGTAGCGGCGAGGTACCAGCCGGCAGCCGTCTCCGTGGCATCAGCTGGACGGAAGACGTTGATGTTCGGCAGCGAACGCAGCATGGCGAGCTGTTCAATCGGCTCATGCGTCGGGCCGTCTTCGCCGACGCCGATGCTGTCATGCGTGAAGACATACGTCACAGGGATACCCATGAGAGCAGCGAGACGGATCATCGGTTTTGCGTAGTCGCTGAAGACGAAGAACGTAGCGACATAAGCACGCAAGCCGCCGTGAAGCGTCAGGCCGTTGGCGATAGCGGCCATCGCAAGCTCGCGGACGCCGAAATGCAGATTGCGGCCGGCATAATTCGTCTTGCAGAAGTCGCCCTCGCCTTCCATATGCGTCTTGTTGGACGGTGCGAGGTCGGCGCTGCCGCCGATGAGGTTCGGCATGATGTCCTTGAGGCGGTTGATCATCTTGCCCGACAGGTTGCGCGTTGCCACGGCCTTGTCCTCATAAGCCCAGAACTCATCATTATGGTAGAGGGCCTCGGCGTTGACAGCCGTGTGGTATTTCTCCCAGCGTGCCTTGTCCTCCGGGAACTTCTCGCAGTACTCAGTGAACATCTTGTTCCAAGCTTCCTCTGCAGCCTCGCCCTTCTTCGCGAGCTCTGCATAGTGGTCATAGACATCCTGCGGGATATTGAAGGATTTATCCGGTTCCGGCCAGCCGAGGTTCTCCTTGAGAGCCTTGACATTCTCTTCGCCGAGCGGCTCGCCGTGAGCGCTGGCCTTACCCTGTTTTGCCGGGCAGCCGTAGCCAATCAGCGTCTTGACCGTAATGAAGGACGGATGCTCCTTGTCGGCCTTTGCTTCTTCAATGGCTTTGCCGATGGCCTCGAGGTCGTTGCCGTCCTCAACCGTGATGGTCTGGAAGCCGAACGCACGCATGCGGGCCTGAACATTTTCCGTGAAGGCGATATCCGTGCTGCCCTCGATGGAAATCTTATTGGAATCGTAGAGAATGATAAGCTTCGACAGGCCGAGCGTGCCAGCGAGCGAGAACGCCTCGGAGGAAATGCCCTCCATCATGCAGCCGTCGCCGCCGAGTGCGAACGTGTAGTGGTCGACGACCGGATAGCCCGGACGGTTGAACATCGAAGCGAGATGTGCCTCAGCCATGGCCATGCCGACAGCCATGCCCATGCCGGCGCCGAGCGGGCCCGTCGTGGCTTCAACACCGACCGTGTGGCCGTACTCCGGATGGCCCGGCGTCAGCGAGCCGTCCTGACGGAACTGTTTCATGTCGTCCATCGTCAGGCCGTAGCCATAGAAATGGAGCAGCGAGTAAAGAAGCGTCGAACCATGGCCGCCGGACAGGATGAAGCGGTCGCGGTTGGCCCATTTCGGGTCCTTCGCATTATGGTTCATGTGGTTGGCCCAGAGCTCATAAGCCATCGGTGCGCTGCCGAGCGGCAGGCCCGGATGACCGGATTTTGCTTTCTGGATAGCATCCGCAGCCAGTACGCGGATTGCATTTACGCATTTTGTGTCGATGTTGCTCAAAATGTATCTCTCCTTACCATTTGATTCTGAAAATTCCTAACTGAATCCTCTCACAAACTATATTCTACAAGATTTTGCGGAAAATGTACAGAGGTGTATACATATTTTCTATGACCTGATAACAATCCCATATAATTCAGGCAATATCCGGACGCAGCGCCGCGGCGCGTCCCATATAGATATGATGGATTTCTTTCTGCGGTTTCTGCGTGTCTGCGAGCACAAGCACGCGGATACATTTTTCAAGGCTGCCTTCAATCGCGCACTGACGCGCGTCAAACAGCGGTACAAGGTCAAAACCAGCCAAACGGCGCACGCCCGCCGTCGGGAAACAGGCCGTGAGGTCCTCCGTCATCGAAAAGATCACCGCCCCAATGTCCTCCGGCTGCAGTTCATTGCGCGTCAGCAGGGCCTGCATCATCGACTGTGCTGCCTGCCAGATTTCTTCCTTATCGTTGTGCTCCACCGTGATGGCGCCGCGTATGCCTCTCATACCCATGATTTCTCTTCCTTCCCTATTCCTCAAATTCCTTCAAGAATGTTTCTTCATATACATTCACGTTTTCTTGTTCACTTGACATTCTATCATGTCGCAGGAAAACGCGCCATAAAAAATAAAAGACCTGCCGCCATTTGCAGCAGGTCTTCCCTGACCATTTTCCTATCACAGCTATACGCCCTTATGAATTTCCCAGATGATGCGGATGCTCAGGAAAAAGGCAATGAGATACCCGACAAACCCGAGCAACGGGATTTCCATGATTTTCGGCGTCATATTCGTCGTGCAGATAGTGCTTGAACCTAAGAGCAGGGCCGCGCAGAGCACCGCGAGGATGATTTTGTTGATCATCTTGTCGAGGCGGTTCAGCGGTTCTTCCGAGCCCGTGAGGTCGAGGTTGACCTTCGTCTGGCCGCTCATCGTCATCTTGAGGATGTCCGAAATCTGCTCCGGCAGCTGGGCCGACTTGCGCATGAGGATGAGCCCCTCGCGTTTGACTTTGTCCATTTCATCGCGCCAGCTGAAGTTCTTCTTGAAGTCGAGCGACAGGCTCTTAGCGAAGATCTCGACAAAGCTGACTTTCGGACAGCAGAGCCGCATGACGCCCTCGATGGTCAGCACGCCGCGCGCGAACATCGAGAGCCCCTGCGGACAGGCGATGTGGTGAACGCGCAGGATGTTCATGATCTGGCGCGTCAGCACGCCCATCTGCAGAGAATTGAAGTCAAGCGAGCTGTACTGTGCCATCATCGCGTCAATATCCTGATAGAGCGCCGTATGGTTGATGCGGCCATGCACGACGCCCAAAGAGAGCACGGCGGCCTTCATCTCGAACGTATCGTGGTTCGCGAGAGCCAGCACGGCCTTGCGGATGGCAATGCGGTCACGGCTTGAGAGACGGCCCATCATGCCGAGGTCGAGCCAGATGATGCGGCCGTTGCGTATCCAGATGTTGCCGGGATGCGGGTCCGCATGGAAGTAGCCGTCCTCGATAATCTGTTTGACGTAGTTCTCGCCGAGATGACGGCCGAGCAGATTGATATCGTAGCCGTTCTCACGCAGGCGGTCAAAATCATCGATGCGGATGCCGTCGATGAATTCGAGCACAAGGATGTGCTGTGTCGAGAGCTGCCGGTAGACCTTTGGGCAGCCGACATAGTCGACATCGCGGTTGAGATGCGCGAACTCCTCGATATGGTCCGCCTCCATGAGGAAGTCCATTTCCTGCTTGGCAATGGTCCACATCTCGTCGAGCACCATATTGAAATCGAGCACATCCTGCGAGTGGCTGATGATTTTCAGCAGCGTCGCCGCGCGCTTTAACAGCACGATGTCCTTGCTCATGATTTCATAGATGCCCGGCCGCTGTACCTTGACGACGACCTTCTCGCCCGTTGTCAGCACGGCGCGGTGCACCTGCGCGATGCTCGCCGATCCCAGGGCCTCTTCGTCGATAAACGAAAAAATCTGGTTCCAACGGCGGCTGTACTCGCGCTCGATGACCTCCAGGATGATGTGGAACGGCAGCGGCTTAGCGCCCGTCTGCAGCTTCATGAGCTCATCGCAGTACTCCGGCGGCAGAAAGTCCGGACGCATGCTCATGATCTGGCCGAGCTTGACAAAGGTCGGCCCGAGGTCTTCGAGCACCTGGCGCAGCTTGACCGGCGTCATGCCGCGCACGACCTCTCGCTTTCGAAGCACGCCAATCATTTCGCGCAGGCGCGCGGTCGCACCTGCATCATCTATCGCATTCTGCAAGAATTTATCGAGCATGGTCTATCATGTCCTTATTTCTTATACTTCTCCTGAAGCTGCTGGCGGACCGTCTCGTTGGCGAGGAAGTCATCGTACGTCGAGAGGCGGTCAACGACGCCGTCCGGCGTGATATCAATGATGCGGTTCGCAATGGTCTGCACGAACTGATGGTCGTGCGAGGCGAAGAGAGCCGTGCCTTTGAAGGCAATCAGGCCGTTGTTGAGGGCCGTGATGGACTCGAGGTCGAGATGGTTCGTCGGCTCATCGAGCAGCAGCACATTGGCGCCGGAAAGCATCATGCGCGAGAGCATGCAGCGCACGCGCTCGCCGCCGGAGAGGACCGAAGCCTTTTTCTGGCTCTCCTCCCCGGAAAACAGCATACGACCGAGGAAGCCGCGCACGAACGTCTCGTCCGGGTCTTTCGAATACTGGCGCAGCCAATCGACAAGGTTGAGGTCCACGCCGTCAAAATACGCGGAGTTGTCGGACGGCAGATAAGCCTGCGTCGTCGTCACGCCCCATTTGAACGTGCCCTCGTCCGGCTGTTCCTCGCCCATGAGGATCTTGAAAAGCATCGTCTTGCCGAGCGTGTTCGGGCCGACAAAGGCGACTTTATCGCCGCGTTTCAGCGTGAAGCTGACATTGTTGAGGACTTTTTCACCGTCGACGGACTTTGAGATGCCATCAACCTGCAGCAGCTGGTCGCCGGCTTCGCGGTCCGGCGTGAAGGCAATGTACGGATAACGGCGCGAAGACGGCTTGATGTCCTCGACCTTGATTTTGTCGAGCAGCTTCTTGCGGCTCGTGGCCTGCTTCGACTTTGCGGCGTTCGCAGCAAAGCGCGCAATGAAGTTCTGCAGTTCCTTGATTTTCTCCTCAGCCTTCTTATTCTGCTCCTTCTGCAGCTGCAGGGCGAGCTGGCTTGACTGATACCAGAAATCGTAGTTGCCGGCGTAGAGCTTGATTTCGCCGAAGTCGACATCGCAGATGTACGTGCAGACCTGATTGAGGAAGTGGCGGTCATGCGAGACGACGATGACCGTGTTCGGGAAGTTCGCGAGGAATTCCTCGAGCCAGTTGATGGACTCAACATCGAGATGGTTCGTCGGCTCGTCGAGCAGCAGGATGTCCGGGCTGCCGAACAGGGCCTGTGCGAGCAGCACGCGGACTTTTTCCTTCGCCGTGAGGTCGGCCATCTTCATCGTGTGCTCGCTTTCCGGAATGCCGAGGCCGTTTAACAGGCGGGCGGCCTCAGACTCGGCATCCCAGCCGTTGAGCTCGGCAAATTCGGCCTCAAGCTCCGACGCGCGCATGCCGTCTTCTTCCGAGAAATCCGGCTTGGCGTAAAGCGCGTCCTTCTCGTCCATGATTTCCACGAGGCGCTTGTGGCCCATGATGACCGTGCGCAGCACTTCGTAATCATCGTAGGCATAGTGGTCCTGCTGCAGCACGGCCAGGCGTTCGCCCGGCGTGATTTCAATGGTGCCGCCCGTCGGCTCAATGTCGCCTGCCAGCAGCTTTAAAAACGTCGACTTGCCGGCGCCGTTGGCACCGATGATGCCATAGCAGTTGCCCGGCGTGAACTTGAGGTTGACGTCCTTGTAAAGAACGCGCTTGCCAAACTGGAGGCTGACATTATTGACTGTAATCATCGAGTGATTTCATCCCTTTCAAAGCGAGTTTATCTTCTATCTCTATTTCATGGATGCCGCAGAGGCATCCTCAGATTTCTATTTTTATTATTCGGTCAGCATGGCGCGGAACATCGAGAGAATGCTCTGGCCGTACGTGTAGCCGGGCACAGCCCAGCGGCCGTTGAGGTCTTCCCACGTGCCGAGCGTACGCGTGCCGTAGGAATCACGCACGAGCTGATAGCGCGGGTCGACGACCGGCTCGCTCGGCTCACGCGTCGAAGAATACGCGAGCAGATGCTGGATATGCGCGCGCACTCCCATCTGGGCCGTCGGGAAGAACGCGCCCTTGACGCCGCCGCCTGTCGTGCCGAGTCCGCAGAAGTTATTCTGCTCTGGGATGACATCGCCGCCGTAGCGGAAGAATCCCGTTTCTTTAAGAGCCTGGGCAAAAGCGACATCCGGACGAATGCCCTCGCGCGCACCTTCCTGATAATAGTAGGAAACGAGCTGCTGCGGCGTAACCGTGATGTCAGGATTCGGGTTGTTGCTCAAAAGGTAGCGCACGCACTGTTCCTGACTGGCGAGCGGCGTGCCGATGATGGAATCATCGTAGGCCGAGACCGTGGCCGGCACCGAGAGCTGCGTCATCGACTGCTCTGCCTGTCCCGACGGATAAAGGATATTGTGGATGCGCGACTGGAAATCGCTGCCGCCCGAAAGTTCCTTCTCAGCGGTCGGATGCAGCTGGTCCTCACCGCGCAGGTCCTCACGAATGTTGAGCTTAGGCTCCGTCTGACGCGCCCGTACGCGCGACGCTTTCTGTGTCTTGCTTGTCTCGCTGACGACATCCGGTACAGCTACAGTAACTTCCGCACTCGCCTGCGGCGCCTTATGGACACGCTTTGCTTCCGTGACCGTCGGTGCGTAAAACAGGAACGAACCAAGTACGACACCCGTTAACAGATATTTTCCATAAGAATTCCAATGCTTTGACACGAATAGAAACACTCCTTCGTAAATACGTGAATACGAATGACACGAACCTTCCAAATAAATAAATCTACACAGATACGTTATGCGATTGACCAGAAGCCAAAGAAAAAGTACAGCAGGAACACGACCGACAGCACGCGCAGCGCGCGGCTGACCTCGCAGCTCTCCCCCACGAGAATCTTAAGGCTGGTATAAGCGATGCACGCAGCGCCAAGCCCCGCGGCGATGTTCTGCGTGAGCGGCAGCAGCAGGAACAGGAGTCCTGCCGATACCTTGTCAGCCAGGCCGCCCCCAAAGACATTCTGCATGCCAAGGAGCAGCGTAAGGCCCGCGCCGACGAGCGCCGGCGCAAGGATGGCCGTAAAAGAGGCCATGGACTTCAGCGTCGGCTCGGCAAAGAGCAGCAGCAAAAGAAACGCGGCCGTGAAATAGGCCATGCGCCCCGTGCGGCCGCCGATACTCTGCCCTGCCGCCGATTCTGGGGCCGCGGTCATGGGCATCGAGCCGATAAGGCAGGAAACAAAGCTCAGGCCGCTGAGCGCGAGCAATGATTTTCCCATGCAGCCGTCCTTAGGGAGCCGCGTACCGGCCAGCGCTGTCAGGCTGCCCCAGCTTGTAAACACCAGATAGAGCAGCAGGAAAATCGTGAGGTTGAAATAATCGCATACTCTTATATTTTCCCAGCCGTTCATGAATATGAGCTGAAATCCCGTCTTGTCGAGGCCCTCCGGCAGAAAAAAAAGTGCATCGGGCAGGACCCAGAAGCCGCCGATAAACGCCAGGAGCCCTGTGACAAAGACACTGCCGAACACGGCCAGACGATTTTTGACCGCCATGAGCGCGAGCATCGCGATAAGGCCCGTAAGACTCAGGTAAGCGACAGGGTCCGAGAGACTGCCGAGCTGCAGGAGTCCCGTGGGGCTCGGCAACAGCAGGTGCCCCTGATACGCGCCCTGAAATATCAGCAGGAGCCCGAGGCCCCCGCGCAGACCTTCCCTGAGGCACGGTGGGAACAGATATTCCAGGCGATTGAGCCTGCCCCTCTGCCACAGGAACGCAAAGATGAGTGTCAAAACGAGCGAGACGGCCGCCCCCATGAACAGCACCATCTGCCAGCTCACGCCATGCGCGAGGATGATGACGGTCACGAGCCAGGCCGTCAGTGCCGTGCCCGGCGCCGCGGCCACGGGCAGGCCAAGCCTGCCGAGCACCAGCGAGCCGATGATGGCCATAAGCATAGACACTGTGTAAACCCCCATAAAATCTGCCCCTGCCTGCGACAAAAGCGTCGGCAGCAGCAGGAGCGACGCCGACAGCGAGATGGCCGTGAGCGCCCCTGGCAGCAGTTCCTGCATAAGGTTCCTCCTCTTTACCAAAAGACTATGCTTTCTATTCTATCATAGAATCACGAGAATCTACAACATCTCCATACAAACTACATAAAAGAGATGTTATAATGAAAGCGTGTTATTTTGGAATTTAGGAGGGGCTTTCCTTTGCGCATTAAAAAATCCATGGGCATGGTCAAGGTGGCAGCCGCGCTGGCCATCGTCCTGCTCGTTCTCGTCATCCATCTGGCCAATCCGGCGTTCTTCCCGCATCTCATCGGCCTGCTGTCGCGCGGCGACATCAAGGAAACCGCCGTCTACATCGCGTCGTTTGGCCCTTGGGCCATCCTATTCAGCTTTTTGCTGACGCTCTTTGTCAACGCACTCGGCTTTCCGCCAGCCATCGTCTTTTCGACGGCCAATACGCTGATTTTCGGCATCTTTTGGGGCATCTTGCTCTCCGTCGTCGCCGAGACCGTCGGCGTGACGCTGAGCTTTGTGCTGCTGCGCTTCTTCTTCCGCGATGCGGCTGAAAAAATCATCAGCAAGCACAAGACACTCGCCAATCTCGATAAATACAGCGGCAAGCGCGGCTTTGTCGTCATGCTGATTGCCCGCATGGTGCCGTACTTCCCGTCCATTCTCTTAAACGCGCTCGGCGCCATCTCGGCCATGTCGATGCGCGACTACGTCATCTCGTCCTTCGTCGGCAAATTCCCGTCAACGGGCATCGAGGCCATCATCGGGCACGACACCATCACGCATCACGAGGACCCGACACGCCTCATCGTCGTCTGCATCCTCGCCGTCCTGCTGATTGTCGGCGCGTGGATTTACGAGAAACGCGCGGCACAAAAGGCCTCAGAAACCTGACTTTTTCATTTACACGTTGCCGAGATGGACAAAACGCAGATAGTTCTTTGCCGTCCGCTCCAGTTTTTTGAGCGTCTCGAAGGGCGTCATCGGGACAGCCGCATGGTAGCGCGGAAAATACCGCGAAAGATGCAGCGGCAGTTCCGGCGACAGGGACGCGAGCCACACGGCTTCTTTTTCCATCTCTTCCGCGCTGTCATTTTTCCCCGGAATCACAAGCGTCGTAACCTCGACATGTACGTGCTGCTGAGCCGCCATTTTGATGGCGGCTTTTGTTGTCTCAAGGTCACCGCCGAGCCAATCGTAAAACTCCTGTGTAAAGCCCTTGAGGTCGATGTTGACGGCATCGACGTACGGCAGCAGCTTTTGCCATGGCGCCGGCGCAATCTGCCCGTTCGTCACGAGTACGACGGCAAGATTCTTCTCTTTGAGCAGTTTCGCCGTGTCGTAAACGAATTCATAGCCGACTAAAGGTTCATTGTACGTGAAAGCCACGCCGATGTTGCCCGAGGTCTCCTCGAGGCGCTGCGCGGCCGCGGCAATTTCCTTCGGCAAGGCCGTATCGATGGGCAGCTGCGTGTCCTCAAAATAAACATTCCCTTCAGGGCTCCGGCTGCCGGCCTGCGAAATGCTGTAATTCTGGCAGAACGGACAGCGCAGATTGCAGCCGAAGCTGCCGATGGACAGGATGACACTGCCCGGGTGGAAATGATAGAGCGGCTTCTTCTCGATGGGGTCAAGTGCTGCCGAGGTGATTTTGCCGTAATTCAGCGGCACGACGCGGCCCTTGACATTGGCCCGCGCGCGGCAGAAGCCCACGCCGCCCTCTTTGAGGCGGCAGTGATGCGGGCAGATGGGGCAGACGGCCAAAGGCTCAGACATGGCGCGTCACCTCAAAGCGCCAGAGCGTGTATTTCTCGCGTGCACCGATATTGCCCTTGCGCCGTGCGATGTCAATCTGCTGCTCGACCGTATCGACGCCGGCGAGGTCCGGCAAAAGCACGCCGCGGCGGTCGCCGTTCTGCACGATGACGCCGTAGCGCTTGACATCGAGCTGTTTCGGCGAATCGATGGGCTCAGGCTCTGAGAGGACATCGACATCGTAGACGAGCCTGCCGAGCTCCTCAGGCGTGACCTGCGGGAAGCGCGGGTCGTGCATGCCGGCAGCTACCGCGTTGCAGATGATTTCTTCCGCGAGGTTACGACGTCCTGGTGCCAACGTGCCGATGCAGCCGCGCAGCCGGCCGTCCTTCTTGATGGAGACAAAACAGCCGGCTCTCCTGTCCTGCAGTTCCTCGGGCAAATCCTTCGGCAGCGGCAGCATGACGTGACTCCGCACAAAGGTCTCAAGACTCAGCCGTGCCAGATGCACATAGGAGTCTTCTTTTTCACGGATGGCCTGAATGGCTTCTTTTTCCTTCGCCGCGAGCTGATGGCCGATGTCGCGCGCCTCATCTTCGCCCGTGGGCTGCAGATACGCCACGCCGTAGCCGACGCCGAATGTTCCTTCGTAGGAAAGCAGCTCGCCCCGCACGTCCTGCCGGTCGAGCGCGCCCGCCATAATCCAGAACGAACGCAGGCCGCATTCGGCCGCGCCCTCGGCTAAATCCGGCGCAATCGTCAGCATGGCGAGAAAATCCGCATGGCCGAGGTCTTTCGTAATCTCCTTGTCAAAAACAGGTCCTTCTTTCGCAAAGCCATAAGGGCCGTCTTCTTTGAGTTTATGCGACAAATCGCCGCTCGCGATAAAGACGGTGCGGCGTCCCAGTTCATCTGACGTCTTTTTGATAAGCTCGCCGAGGCGGTAATGCACGTCCGCCGACAGGCCGGAGAGGCCAATGCGCACGATTTTGACTGGCTTTTTAAGCTCCGGCTGCAAAAAATAGAGCGGAATCATCGTGCCGTGGTCAAGCGACGGCTCACGTTCACCGAGGAAGCCCGCCGGCAAATCCTCCGCGGCGCAGGCATCGGCGAGTTTCTTCGCGAAAACATCGTCGTATTCCACCTCAATCTGCACTTCCGGCGCACGAAAGGCCGAAAAATCCCCCATGGCCTTTTTGCCCGGCGAGATATGAAAATAATCGCTGTACATCGTCGCGTGCGGGCTCGTGATGACGATGGTATCCGGCTCGAGCGCCGCGGCGCGGTGCATGACCTCGCGATAAGCCGCTGTCGTCTTCGCAATCTTCTGTTCCTCGCCCTGTCCAACGTCCGGCAGGATGATAGGCGGATGCGGCACGGCCATCGCTGCTAAAATTGCCATAAAAATCCCTCCTCTGGCACAATCGTATTTTTACTGCATGACTGTACAGTAAAATCATTACTAAAAGTGTATTTCTAGAAAATTGTAAAGAATCCTGCTGTTTCATGATAAATTCATCAGCCTGCCTGAAGCTTTCAGGACAGAACGCCGCTGCTGTATTATAATAGAAGCAATCCAGAACATGAGAGGTTTTTATGCAGACCATGACTCGAAGAAATTTCATTAAATTATGCACGAGCGCTCTTGTAGCGCTTGGTCTCGGCCGCTTCGTGCCGGCCGCGGCCGCAAGCGTCCGCATCAAGTATCCGCGTCAAATCATCACGAAAAACTCTGCCACCAGCCGCACCATCATGTGGCAGGGCGACGGCGCGCGCGAGGACGCTGCTTTTTTGCTCAAGGCACCCGATGGCAGCGAAACATCGTTTGCCCCCGAGGCCAACACGCTGCTGCAGGACGACACGACAACGACATTTTACACCGTACATCTCGAAAAGCTCCAGCCGGCTGCGGCGTATCAAGGCACCATCACCATGGCCGACGAAGCGGCCAGTCTCCCCATCGTGACGCCGCCCGCGGACTTGAACTCCTTTACAGCGCTTTTCATCGACGATTCACAGTGCGGCGAGAGCTACGAGCCCTTCGCAAATCTCCTCGGCAGGGCGCTGCGCCGCCAACCGGACGCCGCGTTTCTCGCCGACATTGGCGACCTCACGGACAACGGCCAGTCCTCGTGGCACTGGGATTCCTTTCTTTCCGTGCTCACGGACAGCCGCGCGAAGAATATGCCCTTCGTGCCCGTCATGGGCAATCACGAATGCTACGGCCTCGACTGGCAGTTCGCCCTGCCGCGCCGCTATCTTACCTCCTTTTCGGTCCCCGATAACGGCAGTCGGAATTTCCCTGGCTACTATTATTCGTTCGACTACGGCCCCGCCCACTTCATCGTGCTCAACACGCAGATCACTGAGCTCGACGACCTGAAGCCGGGTCTCCTGCAGGAAGAGCTGCTCTGGCTCAAGCACGATGCCGCATCTAGCAAAAAGCCCTGGAACATCGTCCTGATGCACAAGGATGTCATCGCCTACGATGAATACCAGCCGGGCACGGGCCATGCAGGCGGCATCAGCGATGTCGGCCATGACTTCATGAAGGCCTTCGATGCGCTCGGCATTGACCTGGTGCTCACCGGCCACATGCACACGTACCGCAACCGCGGCCATATCTATGACGAGCGACCCTCTGGCCACGGCCCCACCTACCTGATGTTCGGCCCAGCCGGCAACGAGCGCTACACCGTGCCGCCCGACACGACCTTTGACAAAGTCAGCCTCGACCAGTCTGACCCAAACCGCTACCGCAACTACATGACACTCACCGTCACGCCTGCAAAGCTCATCGCCACCTGCTTCTTGGAAGACGGCTCCACGATTGACCGCGTCACGCTGACGAAGTAAAAAACACCTCGATGCCATCCATGCATCGAGGTGTTTCTGTTAGTTTGACAGCTTGAGAGACTTGAGCCAGTCCGTGACCTTGGCATCGCTGAGGCTGCCCGTAAAGCACGTGCCGTCCTGCCAGCTGCCCTTGCCGCCGGCCATCTCGGCGAGCAGTCTGCCGCTGTTGCCGAGCGGCGAGCTCGCAGCCGTTGCGAAGGTCACGACCTGCTTACCCGTGAAGTCATTGGCCTTGACGAAAGCATCGACCGGCCAGGCCGCAATCCCCCACCAGATCGGGTAGCCGATGAAGACCGTGTCATACGAGGCCCAGTTGTCCGGCACGGCTTTCTGGAGCTGGATCTTCTCGCGCAGCGAGGCGTCGTCATGCTCGCGGCTCACGCGGCTGCCCGCGTCATTGTAGTCGAGGTCTGCCTCCGTGTAGTCCGGCGAAGGGACAAGCTTCATGATATCCGCCCCACGCTCCCTGGCAATGACCTCAGCCACCCGCTCCGTGCGTCCTGTGGCGGAATAATAGACGACAAGCGTCTTGCCGCCTGCCGCCGCTGCCGTCTCCGACGAGGAGGACGCTGCCGTGCCGGCGGCCGCGCTGCTGCCAGCCTGCCCGCTCGATGACTCCCCCGTCAGCGAGGACAGGCCGCATCCGCCAAGCACCAGAGCCATCATGCTCATACCACCGATTCTCAAAAACTCTCTGCGATTCATTTTTTCCGCGCTCCTTTCCAAAGCGATAAAAGCCAGCCAATCTCGGCAAACAACAGGAAGATGCCTGCCTGCGTCAGCGCATAGCCCACACCATTATATGAAAGTGCCGGCGTCATGAAGATATGTGCGCCCTGCAGGTGCTCGACGAGCCGATCTTGATGGGCTGCATAGATACCGGATGCCCCTAGCAGCATACCGAACCCCAATAAGAGCATCCTTGCAGGCAATGGCCGCGAGGGGATGCCTGCAGCGTGCAGCCATTTCTGCCACCAAGCCTTCAAGTGCAAACCGAGATGGAGTCCCGCCAGCACGAGGAAGTACCGCGCCGCCGTGCTGTGCAGTTGATAGAGCGAAGGATTGCTGCGCAGCGAGAACGGCACGACATCTGCAAACAGCTCGCTCGACGTCAGGCAGCCGCTGATGACCGTCAAAAAGCAGGCACCAGCGAGCAGGATGTTCAGCAGGCACTGAAGAGCCCGCGGCTCATTCCACCGCCCGCTTCCAAGCGACGAGACATAGCGGCGGTTGAGCGCGAGATGCCAGGCAATCGGCAACAAGAAGGCCACCCCTACAGCTTCATGTACCAGAGGCGGCAGATAGAAGAACATCATCTCTCCGACCAGCAGGACGATCATCAAGATATCCAGACCGTATCTCATGGCTGCACCTCTCTCGTCTCCCTTACCGAACGCTCCCAGCCAGCCGGCACAGCATCCTTCGGCAAGCTCTGCTCGACGATTTCCTGCGTCATGCGCACGTAGTCGTCCTCCGAGACATGGCCCTGCCGCAAGACGCACGTGAAGCAGAGCCACGCATAGACGAGCCCAAAGAGGATGAATACGCTGGCCAGCCGCCCTTTCCAATCCGGTCTTTCCTTCTGCAACATCATATCATCATCCCCCGTCTTCCTTTCTATTTCCTGCTCTTTTTATTCTATCAGCCGGTAGTTGCTGCCGGCCAAGCCCTTTTTACCGATCAAAGATTCAGTCCTATCGTCTCCGCCATATCACCGAACTGCGAGTGCTCGACGAGCGAGCGCGAGCCGCAGCCGATGCCGAGCACTTTGCCGACATCCTGCCATTCCATGTAGCGGACCAGTGTATCGTAGTGATCGACGAGTGCCGCCATCGTCCAATCGTCACGGTTGTAAGCCGTCGCGATGAGGAGGGACTTCTTGCCGTGCAGCCTACCCGTCCGCGAATAGAAACGGTCAACGATGGTCTTGAGCTGTGCCGACATGCCGAAGTAATAGAGCGGCGTCGTCAGCACGAGCAGATCTGCCTCCAGCATCTTCGGCATCAAGGTATTCTCGATGTCATCCTTCCAGATGCAAGGCCCGTCCATATGGCACTGGTCGCAGCCGCGGCACGGATGCGTCTCGCTGTTGGCTGCATCAAAAGTGAACACCTCATGGCCGGCCTGTGTTGCTCCTTTCGTGAAGCGGTCAGCAAGATAGATGGATGTTGATTCATCATGCGGATGAGGACTGCTCGTAATTACAACAATTTTCATTGCTTTACCTCCTGAAATCTCGCCTTTCTCATGAACCGCCACGCCCGAAGCATTCTTTTCCTGTCCCGTCAGTGCTGAAAGACCGCAGCCACTGAGGAACACCGTCATGGCTCCCATGCCTGTCAGTTTCAAGAATTCCCTACGATTCATCAGAGCCGCCCCCTTTCTGCTTCCTCTCCAGTTCATAGATCATGTAGTCGATGCAGGAGAGTTTTTCCTGCATCTCATGCAGAGCTGTCATAAGCTTGCGTCGATGACGCTTGAGAAAACAGATGCGCGCGGCATCGTCCGGCAACGATGAAAGCTCGCACCGGCAGGCATCGGCTTCACATATTCCCTGTTGATATCCGCGTTCCATTGATTTCACACCCATATGCTTCCCTCATGCCGTCACTGACCGTTGCGATCCATGCGTGCGCAGTCACCGACCTTCTCCCCCGTGACGAAGTACTCATACGTCGGGAATTCGAACAGGACAGGCTTGAACACGTGGTAATCAATCTTGCCTGCTTTGTTGAGGATCGTCTCACTTGCATACGTATTCTCAATGCGGCAGATGAAGTTGTCGAAGCCATCCAGCTTGTAGTCATCGATGACAGAACACTCAATCGAGACTTTGGCCTTGTCGATGAGCGGTGTCCCCTGCTCTCCGAGCGTATAGGCAAACGTCCCAGACTTATCGGTCTTGTTCCCGGAAACTACGCCCATATAGTCCGCTTCTTTGAGCCAGCTCTCATCCACGACATTGACCGATACGTTCTTCGTCGCCAGGATTCCTCGATTCGTATAATGGCTCTCGACCATCGAAAGCATCAGGTGGCTGTGTGCCATGATACCTGCATGCGCGACGAGCGTCCAATTCGGCTTGCCATCGACCATGCTGCCGACAACGATGAGCGGTGCCGGATACAGTGCCAAGGCTTTACCAATATTTTTCTTCATTTCTATTTTCCTCCCAGTTCTTATCTTCGTCTCCTGATACTCTTATCTTACCTGCTCTACATTGAAATGTGAAATGCTTATATTTCAGCTTGCGTCATACATTTTTCTTATTAAATGCTTGTCAAAAAAGTACCTGCTTCCTAAAATAGAAGCAGGTACTTTTATCGCATACGAACGAAAGGGGAATCTTTGATGGAACTGCGCACCTTATCGTACTTCCTGGCCGTGGCTAGGGAACAGAATATGACCGAGGCCGCCAATGTGCTGCATGTGACGCAGCCGACGCTCTCGCGCCAGATTGCCGATCTCGAGGATGAACTCGGCAAGAAGCTCTTCACGCGCACGAGCCGCAGCACCGTGCTGACAGAGGACGGCATACACCTGCGCCAGCGGGCCGAAGAAATCCTCGCGCTCGTCAACCAGACAGAAGACGAGATGAAGAATGACACGATTGATCTTGCGGGCTGTATCCGCATCGGCGCAGGCGAAACGCATGCCATGCACATCCTCGCCGATCTCTTTGCCGAGCTGCATAGCCGCTACCCCCGCCTGACGGTCGAGCTCTTCACCGGCAATGCCGACACCGTCGAGGAAAAACTCGCGCACGGACTTATCGACTTCGCGCTGATGATCGAACCATTCAACGTCGAGCAGTATCACTTCATCCGGCTGCCTGAAACGATGCGCGTCGGCATCGTGACGCGCGATGACAGCAAATGGGCGCAGAAGAGCGGCATCACGCCCGATGACCTGAACGCAATGCCGCTGCTCGTCTCCTCGCGCCAGTCGCTCAACCGCTATGACTACCGTCAATGGTCGGGCGGCAAGGTATCCGCTGAAACGATGAACATCCTCGGCAAGTTCGACCTCATCAGCAACGCCTCGCACTTCATCCGCACGGGCATCGCGAATGCCCTCGGCATCGACGAGCTGCTGCAGCTCGACACCGGCCACTTAAAGTTCATCCCGCTCGAGCCCGCCCTGACGTTCAGCGCCGTCATCGTCTGGAAGAAATACCGCCTGCTCTCAAAGTCCAGCAGTGTCTTCCTTGAAGAGCTCCGTAAGCACATCGCTGAAGCGTCAAAAACGAACGGCAATTTGCCATAAAACCACTTGTTACGAGCCGATAGGACAATCCGTCGCCTGTTGCTCATCTGCCCGGCAGTGTACGAACTTTGTGAGTAGCAGGGCAGCGGCCGCCAGCAGCAGGCCACCGCAGACGACGAAAGGCAGTCCGAGGCTGCGGATGAAAAAGCCGCTGATCATGGTTCCCGCCATGCAGCCGAGATTGGCCGCTGTCAGGAACAGGCCGTTGCTGAAATCCGGCGCATCCGATGCCACGCAGGCCAGCAGGTACTGATTGATGTTCGCATTGATGCCACCGAGGATGCCCCAGGCCACAATCAGTGCCGCAAGAAAAGGCAGCAACTTCCCACCGCCCACAAAGAGCAGGCAGTAGAGCGCGATGGTACACAGCGGGAAAAGGCGTACGGTCACGCTGGGATACCTGGCAAGGAGATTGCCGCCCAGATAGCTTCCGCAGATGTTCAAGAGGCCATAGACGAGGAGCAGCGCGGCGATGAGCTCTCCCGGCAGTGCCGCAACCTTCTGCAAATAATCAGCGAGGTAGTTGTAGACGCCGAAGATGGAGCCATTGAGGCAGATGACCGCCACGATGGCCAGCCAGACCGGCGGGCGCTTCAGAACAGAAAGCTGTGCGCCGTAGCGCATTGGCTGCGTCACCGGCAAATCCGGCACAAAGGCCATTGTCAGCAGAAACATGAGCCCCGTCACGCCTGCAAAGAAGGCCATTGCCATCGAAAAGTCAAACGTCGCTGCCAAGACATTGCTGATGGGCACGCCGACGACCATGCCGGCCGCGACGCCCATGTTGATGCGCGCCACAGCCCGCGGCGCATCCTCTGGAGCCACCGAGGCAGCGGCCACGCTGAAGGCGAGTGCACAGTAGACCGGGTGGAAAAAGGCCGGCACGACGCGCAGCACTAAAAGGAGCTGGAAGTCGCTCGCAACGACGGCCAGTGCATTGCAGATCGTGAACACGCCCAGCACAAGCAGCATCACGTGCTTGCGATTGAAGCGCGAGAACAGCAACGGCATCGTCGGCCCTGCGATGGCCACGCCAAGCGCGAACAGACTGACGAGCATCCCCGCCTGTACGATATCCACCTGGTACATCTCCGCCGCCATCGGCAGGATGCCGATGATGCCCATCTCCGTATTGAGGATGCTGAACACACCAAATGCCAAGATCAAGAGCAATAGCTGCTGTCGTTTCATATCATCTCATCCTTTCCGTCTCCAGACCGCTCTCCCCATCTCATGGTTGCAAGGTCAGGAATACATCACCTGCCCCCAGAGCAACGTCCAGATCATTGGCTGCTTCGACGTGACCCAGACGCGTGTAGCGGTAGGTCGTCTGAAAATCCTGATAGAACACCACGACATACTGGCCGTCAAACAGCATGACATCTCCCTTATGGATCTCGCGGACATCTTCGTCCGCCGCTGTCAGGCGCTGCGGCAGTTTGTAGTATTTCTCGTTGCCATGGAGTTCTGTAAACGTCTTGGCCAGCGGCAACTGCTGCCGCAGCTCGGCAGCAGCCTCCGTGTCAGCCCACTTCAGAGCATACGCTTTGCTGCCCACTAGTAGGGATGCCGCTCCTGTCTCGTGCATCTCTGCCTCCTTCCCGGACAAGGATGTGGCTGCCACTCCGGGGCCACCACATCCCAGCACGAGAAGTGCAATCAGAGCACAACAGAAAAAGAACAATCTGCTCATCAAACATCTTCCTCCCGGGTACGTCTTTCCAGCAATCATTCACCGAGGTACTCATTGAAAAACGCGACGAGGCGGTCGAAGGGGATCTTATCCATCTGGTCGTAGAGATCCGTATGCGTAGCACCCGGAACGACAATCTCCTCCTTCGGACCATCTGCCGCTTCATAGACCGCATCCGAGAAGTACTTAGAATGCGCCTTGTCCCCTGTGATGAGCAACAGCGGGCGTGGGCTGAGTTCCTTGATGTGCTCCATCAGCGAGAAGTTGAAGAAGCCGTATGGCGTCGTCGAATCCCAGGCCAGCGTGTTGGAGTTGATGGCGCGCGGATGGTAAGCGCGGCTGACGTAATAATCGTAGAAGCCCTTCACGACATCCGATGCATCCGCCGGCAGCTTGTCGGGGAACATCGTCTTCGTCGAGATCACCTTGCCATCCTTGTCGACGGCGAGCTCATGCGAGCCGGGAATAGACTTGCCTGTCTTTGCCTCCTCATCGCGCATCTCGGCCAGGTGGTGCTTGACGATTTCGCGCTGCTCCGGCGTATAGTAATCCCCTTGATAGTGGTTGCGGATGCTGTCCGACATGTCGTACATAGCCGATGTCGCGACCGCCTTGATGCGCGTATCATTCGTTGCTGCCGTGATGGCCATGCCCGAGAGACCACAGATGCCAATAGCACCGATCTGCTGCGGGTTGACGAACTTGAGGTTGCTGACGAAATCGACTGCCGCGCTGTAATCTTCCGTGAAGATCTCCGGCGAGCCCATATTGCGGCGCTTGCCGCTGCTCTCCCCCGTGGTCGATGGATCGAAGGCGACGGCAACAAAGCCGTTCTTGGCCATCTCCTGTGCGTAGAGGCCCGAGGACTGCTCCTTGACTGCGCCGAACGGTCCCGTCACGACGACAGCCTTGTACTGCTTCTTGTCATCAAAATCCTTCGGCAGGTAGAGGTGGCCCGCCACATCGAAGCCGTAGCGATTCTGGAACGTGACCTTCTTGGCCTCAATCGTCTTGTCCACGGCAAAGACACGCGTGTCGTTGTCCAGATCCTTGATCGTCGCATGCTTCATCTGTGAATCGTGCACGAGCGTTTTCGTCGGCACGGCTGCATAAGTCGTATGCATCGTCATCCCTCCAAAAGTGAACGTCCCCATCATCACAGCGGCCATCAGCCAAGCGGCTCTTTTCTTGCTCTTGAATGTCTTCATGGAAAAACCCCTTTCTTATTGTTGCATCCTTGCAGCTCACCGCTGCATGCCCAGTTGTTTTACTTGATGCATTCATTATAAGAGAAGGGGTATATGATTACAAATACTTGGTTTTAATAACCTATAATACATTTTAGGCATGATAAGAGAACGCCTCGTCCAGGGCCGCCACGACGAGACGACCGGCGCGGGAGAAGACCTGGTCTCTGCGCCAGACCACATAATTCGCCGAGCGAATCACGGGGTCCAAGGGACGGAAGACGAGCCCGCGGGACGAACCTACGGCATCCGCCATGCCCTTGAAGCAAAGCGCACTGCCCATGCCCGCCTCGATGAAGAAGATCGTATTGTAGAGCAAGTTGTAGGTGCCGGCCACCTCGATTTTCTCCGCTGCGCTGCCGAAGTAATGATCCAGCTCGTGATGCTTCATCGCCTGCTCCGATACAATGAGCGGCTCCTGCAAGAGATCGGCGCGCTGTACGACCTCTTTGACCGCCAGAGGGTTGTCTGCCCGCATCATGAGACCCCAGGCATCGTCGTGCGGGATGCGGCGGAACACATACGTCCGCGGTGCATCCGCCCGGCAGACGAGCCCGAAGTCGAGCAATCCCTTCTGCAGAGAATCGTAAATCAGGTCTTCATTGCCGCTGACCAGATGGAACTGGATGTGCGGATAGGAGCGGCGCAGCGGCGCCAGGACTTTCGCGACACAGGCCATCGCCTGCGTCTCGCCGGCACCAATGTAGATGTCCCCCGCCACGAGCTCATCCATCTTGGCAAACTGCTCCTTCGTCTTTTCTGTCAGGCTGAGAATCTCCTGCGCTCTCGCCTTGAATATCAGTCCGGCTTCCGTCAGCTGCGTCTTGCGCTTCCCGCGCACGAGCAGCTGCACGCCCAGTTCGTCCTCGAGATCCGACAGCTGCCGCGAAAGCGTCGGCTGCGTCAGGTGAAGTTCCTCCGCCGCCTTGGTGATGTTCTCATGCCTGGCTACCGCCATAAAGTACTGCAGTACGCGTATCTCCATTCTCCCACTCCTCCATCATCTTCTATGATTGGTACACTTCCTCTATTATATATAAAAGAAATGAAATAGACGAGGGGGTGAACGGAACGTCTCTTCCGTCGCCACCCTATAAAATCAAAAAGGCCCTCTCCGCGAGAGCCTTTTTTTCATCAGAGACTTTCCTTCAAAATTTCAACGACTTCCTTACGACTCAGCACCTTGTAGCCGCCCTCGAGTAGGAGTGTAGCATCGGCGATGCCATCGATCATATCTTTTGTCGCGCCGAGCTCGGAGATCTTCATGGCAAGCCCGAGTTCTTTCATCCAATCTTCCATGGCCTTGAGGCCTTCCTCGGCAATCTCCTCATCAGTCTTGCCTTCCGGGTTGACCTTCCAGACTTCAATGGCGAAGCGCTTGAATTTCAGCAGGCCGTACGGCAGGATGTAGCGGTAGTACGGCAGTGAGACAGCTGCAAGCGTCATGCCGTGCGTCGCATTCGTATAGGCGCCGACGGCCTGGCCGAGCATGTGGACCATCCAGTCCGTGCTTTTCCCCTTGGCAATCAGCGTGTTGAGCGCCCAGGTCGCCGTCCACATCAGGTTGCTGCGTGCCTCGTAGTCCTGCGGGTTTTTGTTGGCAATGCGGCTGGCATGCAGGACGGAGCGCATCAGGCCCTCGCTGATGTAATCGCTCGTGTTATCATCCTCACCGGAGAAATACTGCTCGCAGATGTGATTGAAGATATCGTAGATGCCTGCTACCATCTGGCGATGCGGCAACGTCATCGTGTACCGCGGGTTCAGGATGGCAAAGCGCGGGATGATCTTCTCGTCTGCGAAGACGTGACCTATTTTCTGCTTTGTCTCCTGATTGGTGATGACACAACCTGCATTCATCTCCGAGCCCGTCCCGACCATCGTCAGCACGCAGCCGACCGGCAGCGTCTCGCAGGACGGCTCCTCAAAGCGCACGAAATATTTCTCCCACGGATCTTCCCCGCAGTTGACCGAAACGGACACCGCCTTGGCATAGTCGCAGACCGAACCGCCGCCGACGGCCAGGAGCAGATCCGCCTGATGCTTGCGCGCGATCTCGATGCCCTCATAGAGCTTCACGAGCGTCGGATTCGGCATGACGCCCGCGATCTCTGCCACATTCTTGCCTTGCGCCTCGAGAATCTTGATGACATCATCGTAGATGCCGTTCTTCTTGATGGAACCGCCGCCGTAGATCAGGACGACGTTCTTGCCGTACTTCGGCAGTTCCGTGTTCAAGTAATCGAGCGACTGATCGCCAAAATAAAGCTTTGCCGGGTTGCAATACGAAAAATTTCCTAACATACGATCCAATCTCCTTCTAAACTATCGTGTCAATCCTGCGGATACACCTCATCTGTGACAGGCTCGCACCACTCATTGCTCGTCTCCGTTCCCGGGATCTCGAACGCGAGATGCGAGAACCAACTGTGCCGCTTGGCGCCGTGCCAGTGCTTGACGCCTGCGGGAATCTCGACGATGTCGCCGGGTGCAAGGCTCTGCGGTGCCTTTCCCTCCTCCTGATACCAGCCCTCGCCATCGACGCAGATGAGCACCTGGCCGCCGCCCTGCTTCGCATGGTGGATGTGCCAGAAATTGCGGCAGCCCGGCTCGAACGTGACGTTGCAGATGACAAGCGGCTCACCCAGCTTCGACAGGACCTTCAAGTACGACTGGCCCGTGAAGTACTTGGCATAGGCATCGTTTGGCTCGCCGAGGCCGAAGAAGCCGCCGCGTCCCTCTGCATCCGCTGCATCGGCGTAGACTTCCTTGGCCACGGGGAAGGCTGCCCAGGCGTTCGGCCAGCCAGCGTAGAAGGCCAGATGCGTGAGCAGTGCGGCCATCTCCTCTTTCGTGACGCCGTGCTGGCGCGCCGTCTGCAGGTGGTAGCGCAGTGCGTCACCAGCAGTGCCCTTGCCGACAAGCGCCGAAACCGTCGCGATGCTGCGAAGCTTCGGCGAAAGCTCGTTTTCCTTAGACCACACCTCGCCAAAGAGCACATCATCGTTGAGCGCAGCGAACTGCGGTGCAAAATCGCCCAATGCCTTGCGACCTGCTGTCTGTTTTTCCATGATGATTCCTTCTTTCTCGTATATCCAGTGCCGCCAGCCGCGGCACCCTAGATTTCCTTGTTTTCCCTTATCATAGCAAAATAAGCATTCCATGTGAAATGCTTATCAAAAATCATCTATCATTCTTAAAATGTATTCCACATAGACCAAAGAGAAAGCCCTGACTGTTCCAGTTGAACCAAAACAGACAGGGCTTTCTTGCGGAGATTCAGAAAAGATTGTGTTCTTCTTCGCCGACTTCATTGCGAAGCAGGTGGTCGAGGCTGTAGCGGCCCGGACCGGCGAAGACGACGCCGAGGTAAAAGACACCTTCCTCAAAGGGGCGCGAGACCTGCAGGAGCGGTGCGCCGGAAGCAAGCTCGATGGAAGTTGCCATCATGAGGTTGCCAACGAGGAAGAGGGCCATCGGGCGGTAGAACAGGCCGAGCAGGATGAAGAGCCCGCCGAACGTCTCCGCCAGGCCGGAAAGCAGTCCAAAGAACGTCGGGAAGATATGGAGGCCGAGTGCGCCCATCATCGAACCGAGTGCTGTCCACCCCTCAGGGCCGCTCAAGAGCTTCGGCACGCCATGCCAGATGAAGGCAATGCCGATCAAGATGCGGAAGACGAGCAAGCCGATGTCCTTCTTCGACGCGATGATGCTGTTGATGTACTGCAATGATTTCATGGTGATCTCTCCTTGTTTCTATCACAATATCTAACGGATATTCATTATTTACTTATATGATATATTAAGTATGTGATAGGCACAAGAGCGATTTTTTCATTTACCAGGTATGAAATGCTTGCGTATTGTTGCAACACAAAGAAAAACAGCCCGGCGATACATCGCCAGGCTTATGAAAAGAAGAACATGCCCCGCCTGCTCGTATCATAGGGATGGAGCAGGCGGGGCTCTCTGTCAAGAAGGCAGCAGCTTGCTTTTACGCCGTCTCATCGGCCTGTTTCCTGCGCCGCATGTAGAGGAAACCGCCCGCGAGCAGCAAGGCCAGGACGATGATACCGACCGTCAGGGCGATGTGCGCCTGGTTGTAGATGCGGTAGCTCGCCTGCATCCTGACGTCTTTGCCCTCCGAGATGGTCTTCTTGAGGTTCCAGGTCAGGCTCTTGCCGTCACCAGCGACGCTGTCTGCATTCTGCGTCTCAGGCTTGACAGGCAGGTTCAGCGTGAAGTTGTACTGGACCTGATCGAGCATGCCCTGCACCATCTTCTTGCTCTCAGGGTCCTGCGCGCCCATGTCCGTCTCCTCACCCTTGGCGAAGAGATCGAAGGTGTAAGCATCGTAGAACCACGACCGCGTGACGGTGACGCCTGCATTGCGCCCTTCCACCGCCGTGAACATGTCGCCGCCCTTGGCTGCCAGCGTCTCGATGTCCGGATACGATACCGTGACCTCGTAGCCCGTCATGTCGCCGTCATTGACGTCTTTGACGACGGCATCGGGATTCTCCGTGACGAATTCATCCTTCGTGGCCTTCAGGGCCTCCGCGGCAAACATATTGCCGACCATGCGCGTCACCATCGTGCTGGAGCCGTCCTCCTTGATGGTCACGCTTTCTTCCGCTTTGATGCAGCCCGCTGCTGCCAGGGAAAATACGATGAGCAGGACTAGGAATATCCGCTTCACGTTGCTCACTTCCTCTCAAAACTCAACACCGATCCGTCACTTATCCTTTGTCTGTTTCTCGAACAAGATGGTCATGCCCGAATAAATCCCTTCATGGCACTCTCTCCTTCCTCAAAGTCAAAATCCTTGAATCGCTTTCTCATTCGCTTTCAGTATACAATGGCGGAAGGCCCGACCGTACTGTACAAAATGACAGGTCAGCCAAAAAAATTAGGCCAGCATGAAAAACTGTCGCAGAAATATCCGACCGACCTGTCATTTCCGACAGGTCGGTCGGGTCGCCGATTGTCGTATACTAGGGATAGAGAGGATTCTGTGATGCGGAGGTGATGTCATGCTGAAGCGATTCCTGATGATGCTGCTCATCTGTGAATGCCTGCTGTATGCACCGACAGCAAGGGCTTGTGAGGAAAGCCCGCTGCCTTACTGGATGGATTATCAGGCATTCCTGAGCGAGTACCGCTCTGCCATTGTCGAAGACCGTGATACGATAGGCAGCTGGCAACTGAGTGCCGCGGCCAAGGTGGCCGGCCCCGAGGGGACAGGCTACGCCTTCGTCTGGATGGACGAGGACGATGTGCCGGAACTCCTGATTGGAGATCTGGAGCGCTGGCATGTCTGGCAGGCCTACACCTGGAAGGACGGCAAGATCTACAATCTCTCCCCGGAGGGCGACCCCGGCGGCGAGATGTGGATGACCGAAGGCAAGCTGCTCTACCTCGAGATTGCGACGATGAGCTGGAGCTATCACGCCTGGTCCGGCAAGCGCGCACACGCAACGGACCTGTCTTTTGCGGCGGCCTACACGCAGGACCTCGAGACGCACACGATCCGCGTCTACTGCGGCGAGCGCGATGAAAACGGCGTTCCCATCTGGCACGAGATCCACACGGATATCGAGAACGTCATCGCGATGATGCCGACGACGCGGATGCTCGAGCTCGACTGGCAGCGGCTCGCAGACCTGTCTGTCCCAGCTGACCATGAACACGATTTCGAGACGGGGCCGACCCGCTTCTACCGCGGCGAAAGGGACATCCCTGCCTACGAATGAAAAAAAGACACATGCAGCAATACACGATTGCAGCATGTGTCTTTTCTTCTCCGTTCAGCAGGAGCTCTCTCCCCAGACGGGGTGGCGGGCGGGCTTGAGGCTCCGCACGCGGATGAGGCGCAGGGCCTCGTGCATGTCGATATCGGAGCGCAGTTCGCCATCTTCGTAGACGCAGACGGGGTCTTTGACGCCGAGCTCGCTGCCCGGCATATAGACGTATTCGTTATTGTCAGGGTCGCCGTAAATGACGCCGACCCGCAGTTTTGACTCTGCAAGAATCATAAGCGTACCTCAGAACATATCGCGGTGCCAGAGCACATAGGCACTGACGATGCTGATGCCAAACGCGATGCACATGACATAGAGGAAACCATGGCTGTTATCGGCAAACGGCACGGGCACATTCATGCCGAAGAAACTCGAGACGACGGTCGGGATGGCGAGGATAATCGTCATGGCCGCCAAGAATTTCATGACGAGGTTCTGGTTGTTCGAGATAATCGATGAGAACGTATCGGCGAGACGCGCGAGGATTTTGCTGTACATCTCGACCATTTCCTTCGCCTGCTTGTTCTCGATGATGACGTCTTCGAGAAGGTCCTCGTCTTCCTCGTAGGCCTTGAGAATCGGCGTCAGGCTCGTGTTGTTGCGCATGCGCAGCAGCTTGTCGAGCACGGCGCCGTTCGAGCGGATGGCCGCGTTGAAATACGTCAGGCCCTTCTGGAGCTCGAGGAGCCTCAAAATCTCGCTGTTCTTCATATCATGGCGCAGCTGGTCCTCGATTTCATCGGAGAGTTTCGAAATCTGACGCAGGTAGCGCAGGAAGTACGTCGCCGATTTGTAAAGAATCTGGAAGAGAAAACGCGTTTTTTTATAGGTACGGAACAGACGCGATGTGCGTTCATTGAATTCCGTGATGACGGGCGTTTCTTCGAGGCAGACGGTGATGATGTACTCATCGGTCACGATGATGGCCAGAGGCAGGGCATCGTAGCTGTCCTCGCCGCGGAACACCGGCACATTCGTCAGGACCATGACCGAGTTTTCCTCAACGTCGGTATGCGAGCGTTCCTCATCATCGAGCGCGGAGCGCAGGAAGTCGGGGTCAACCTCGGTGAGATTGCTGACGACTTTGAGCTCATACGGCGTCGGGTCGACGATGTTGATCCAGGCACCTTTTTCGAGAGTCTTGAGCGTCAGCTCCTGCAGCGGGCCGCTCTCAAGGGATTTATAGATTTGCAGCATGGATAGAATCTCCTTTCCGAGGGAAAGATGCATCCACGCTGCCCATCAGTCAAAGGCAGAAAATGGACGTCATTTCCCTTTTTGCATATTTTCTTCGTTTGGGATCTATCGTACTAGGGTGATCGTCCATGTTCCCACCGTCCTTTCCTTTTCGATACATACTTACTGCCAACTTTTCCGCATTTCATTATATTACCAACGCCGCGATTTTGTCCAGCTCCCAGATGTAAAAAATATGTTAAGCGCCAGAAGCCCGTGCAAAGCAGACAGACCCTACCGAAAAGCAGGATTCTCCCGCGAAAAAGCGAATACTAAACACGAGGTGATTGCAAATGGAATATACGAAAATCGATAAAAAACATCTGCTCGTGCGGCTCGACCCTGACGACGAAATCGTCGCGTCCCTGATGAAAGTCGCGGTAGCCGAAAAACTCGAGCTCGCGATGGTGCAGGGACTCGGTGCCGTCAAGAAAGCCGTCATCGGCGTCTACAACGTGCCCGAACAGAAATATTACGCCAATACCCTCGAAGGGGCCTTTGAGATGCTCTCGCTGACCGGCACACTTGACACGATGAACGGCCAGCCCTACAGCCATATCCACATCGCACTCGGCGACGAACAGGGCCTTGCCCACGGCGGCCACCTGAACGAAGCCTATATCAGCGCCACGGCCGAAATCGTCATCACGAAATTAAACGGCACAGTCGACCGCGTCAAGAGCCCTGAGACCGGCCTCAACATCTGGAAATTCTAAAAGGAGCTTCTAAATTATATGAAATTTGCTATTTTCGGTGTCGGCGGCACGGGCGGCGTCATCGGCGGCTATCTCGCCAATGCGGGGAATGACGTGACGTTTCTTGCGCGCGGCGCGCACCTTAAGGCCATGCAGGAAAAGGGCCTGACCATCCACACGAATCATCGCGGCGATATCCATATCGAGCCCTGCAAGGCCGTACACGCCGACGACTATCATGAAACTCCCGACGTGCTCTTCATCTGCGTCAAGTACTACGGACTCGCAGCGGCCATCGAAGTCACGCGCCGTATCGCGGGCCCTGATACCCTCGTCATCCCGATTCTCAACGTCTTCGGCACGGGTGCCGTCATGCAGGAAAAACTTCCCGACAAGACCGTACTTGACGGCTGCATCTACGTTTTTGCCAAACGCAGCGGCCCCGGCGTCATCGAGCAGCCGCAGTCAATCCTGCGCGTGTTTTACGGCTTCCGCCCCGGACAGGACAGCCGTCTCGCCGCGAAAGCCGCGGAGCTCGAGAAAATCATGCGCGCGGCCGATATCCACGCCCATTTCACCGATGACATCCAGCGCGATGCCCTGACGAAATTCTCCTTCGTCTCGCCGATGGGCGCGGCCGGCCTCTATTTCGATGTGACCAGCGAAGCCTTTCAGGAAAACAAGGAAGTGCGCGACACCTTCGTCGGCCTCGTCAAGGAAGTCGAAGCCCTCGGCCATGCCATGGGCATCACCTTCGACCGCGACCTCGTCGCGACCGACCTGCAGCTCATGGACGCCTTCGCACCGGGGCTCACGACCTCGATGCAGCGCGACGTCGCCGCGGGCGGCCCGTCGGAATTTAAAGGTCTCGTCTCACGCATCGTCGAACTCGGCGAGAAGTATCACGTACCAACCCCGCTCTACCAGAAAATCAACGACTGGGGCAAAGCCCAGGGGCTTGCCTGAATCTAGATAAAAAAGCCCTGCTCCTTCCATAACATAAGGAACAGGGCTTTTTATTTCGCTAAAATTACGCTTTGAACGGCTTTACATTCTTCACGGCTTCGGCCAGCGTGATGGGCTTATCCCCATGGTCCATATCGAGAATGACATAGCGGTCGCAGCCCATGCCAAGTTCTTTCATATAGCTGAGCTGACGCAGGCCATGGCGGGTTTCCATGCGCTCGACGAGGTCGTGGCGGTATTTTTCCGGCAAAGCATAGACGAGGTCAACAGATGCTTGGTCGGCTGCGAGAATATCCGTCGAAGCGAGAATACCGATGTTCGGCGTGACGACCGGCTGAGCCGCCGTGCCTTCGCAGTCACACGAAACCGACATATTGCGCAGCACGTTGATGTAGGCAATGTGGTCGCCAAAATGGTCAGCCGTTGCTTTCGCAGATTCAGAGATACGCTCCATGAGTTCTTCCTTGCCGATGCCCCACTGCGTACCCGTATCGCCGGTATGAATCATCTTCTTGCCGATGCGCCCGTCGGCGCAGCCAATGCCGATGTTCTTGTTGGAACCGCCGAAGCCGCCCATCGTATGGCCCTTAAAATGCGTAAGGACGAGCAGCGAGTCGTAATTCAGCATGTGCGAGCCCACAGACATTTCCGTGAACCATTTGCCGCCCTTGACCGGCAACATAGCCGTGCCCTCTTCATCCATGATATCGACCGGCGCAAAATCCCAGCCGTTGACAGCCAGCGTCTTGCGGTGCTCGGCCGTCGTATAGCGCGCGCCCTGATAATAGGTATTCGTTTCGACAATATTGGCTTTCGGCAGTTTCTCTGCTATAAGCGTCTTGACCCACGGACGCGGGATGATGTTCGGGCCGTGCGGCTCGCCCGTATGCAGCTTGATGCCGACTCTGCCCGTCATATTCTGCGCAATGGCATCGTACGCCTTGAGCAGGCCGGCCGCAGAAAGATCCCGCGTAAAATATACGACAGCCTCACCGCCCTGACGCTTAGCAGGCTCTACATAGCGGTCGCCGTCTTCGCCGGCCTTAGGAGCGGCGGCCGGAGCACCGGTCTCTTGGGCCAGCGTCTCTTTCTCATGCCACAGACCGCCGGCTGCCGCCGTCGCCATAGCGAAACCCGCCATCTTCACGAAATTGCGTCTTGTCATGCCTTTCATAATACAAGCCCCTTTTAAAATATAACCTATAACTTAATTTTTCAAACTAACAAATGCTCCGCTTCAAGCCCTACGCCGAAGCGCTAAATGCCAGAACAGCCAGCCGCATTCGGCAAAGAGCAGGAAGATGCCGAGCTGTGTCAGGATGTAGCCGGCCGTATCATACTGCAAGGCCGGCGTCATAAAAACGTGCAGCCCCTCCAGCCTCTGCAGCAGCTTGTCCTGCATGGCCGCATAGATGCCGCCCGCGCCAAGCAGTAGGGCCGTTATGCCCATCAAGACCTTCGCGGGGAAAGGACGGCTCGTGATGCTGGCCGCACGCTGCAGTCTCTGCCACCAGTTGCCAGCGTGCAGGCCAAAATGCAATCCCGCCATCACAAGAAACCCGCGTGCCGACGCACTGTGCAGCGAAAAAAGCACCGGATTGCTGCGCAGTGACAGCGGCATGACATCGGCAAACAAGGCATTCGAAATCAGGCAGCCGCTGATAATAGATGTCAGGCACGTCATCAAGAGAAGCAGATTGACAGCTGCCCCGAGCATGCGCGGCAAAGGCCATCTGCCCTTCATGAGGGCCTTGAGATAAAAGCGGTTTTGAAAAAGATGCACGAAAATCGGGATGAGCAGAGCCACGCCCACGAGTTCATGAAAAAACGGCGGCATATAGAGAAAGCTCATCTCAAAGACGAGCAGCAGCAATAAAAGCACATCAAGTAAATATCTCATGGCTGCACCTCGTCCAATTTTTCCTCATAATCCCATGCAGCCGGCACAGGCCCCGCTTTGACGCTGTCTTTGACAAGCTGCTGTGTCATGCGGACATAATCTTCTTCCGGAACATGCCCCTGACGCAGCACACAGGTGAAGCAGAGCCAGGCATAGACTAGGCCTGCCAAAACGAGCAGACTCATCAAAAGGCCCGGCAAATCTTTTCTATATTGTTCCAGCATACCGTTCTTCCTTTCTCAATAAATCTGTCTCTATGGGCCTTTTCCCCTTTCTGCTTTTTTTGCTTAAAATCTTTTTTATCCGCAAATTACTTCAAGGATTTGGCCCATTCTGCGACCTTATCATCGTCAATGCGACCCGTGAAGCAGGTGCCGTCCTGCCAATCGCCCTTGTTGCCGGCCATTTCCTTCAGCAGCTGTCCGCTGCTGCCGAGCGGCGAGCTGGCGGCCGTGGCAAACGTCACGACGTGCTTGCCCGTGAAGTCATTGCCCTTGACGAAGGCGTTCATCGGCCAGGCGGCGATGCCCCACCAGATTGGATAGCCGATGTAGACTGTGTCATACTCAGCCCAGTTGTCAGGCGTCGTCTTCTTCAGCGTGATCCTGTCGCGCAGGGACTCGTCGTCATGCTCCCTGCTGACGCGGCTGTCCGGGTTGTTGTAGTCGAGGTCCTCTTTCGTGTATTCGTTCGTCGGCTCAATTTTCATGAGGTCGGCGTTTTTAGCTTTCGCGAGGTCCTTCGCGACCTGTTCCGTGCGGCCCGTGTTCGTGTAGTAGACAACCAGTGCCTTCTTGCCCGAAGCCTGCTGCGCAGAGCCCGACGAGGACGAAGAATTTGCACCGACGACGACCTTCTGCGATGAAGATCCCGACGCACCGGCCGAATCACCCGAGCCGCAGCCCACGAGGGCCACGGCCATGATGACACCCAAGACGAGCGTCAGGATTTTCTTGATGTTCATAACTTCAGCTCCTTTTCCCATAAATCGTTTTCATGGCATCACGATTTCTGTTTTGCTCTTACCGTTATAGCATACGGCAATATTGCAAAGACGTACAGTTCCGTTTCTTCATAGCAGTATGCTGCAGACACATAGACGGCTGCTGTTTTACTTCGAGCATCTTCGGCATCAGCGTGTTCCCGATGTCATCCTTGAAGATGCACGGGCCGTCCATATGGCACTTTCCCGCATATTCAATCTGCGTTATTCTGCGTAAACTTCCTTGGCATAGCGGAAGGCAGCCCAAGCCTTCGGCCAGCCGCCGTAAAAGCCGACCTGCGTGATGATTTCAGCCATCTCGGCCTTCGTCACGCCATTTTTCTTGGCCTCGCCGATATGGTATTTGAGCGAGCTATCCGTGATGCCCTGTGCGATAAGTGCTGAAACCGTCACGATGCTGCGGTCATGCAGCGAAAGCACATCATTTTTGCTCCAGACCTCGCCGAAAAGGATATCATCGTTATAGCGCGCAAAGTCCGGTGCAAAATCGCCGAGCTGGTCGCGTCCGGCCGTCTGCACGATTTTGACGGCCTTTTTCTGCGTTTCTGTTTTGCCATGATTCTGTTCCATTGCACTTGCCTCTTTCATCGAAAAACCACTGCCCAAAAGCATGATACCTGCCAGCAGGGCAGCCATGACTTTCATCTTGCCACTCTGTTTCATCTTATTTTCCTCCTGGATTTCATGGCAGTGCATCATAGGCAGCCGAGTCTACGGGCTCGCACCATTCATTGCTCGTCTCTTCGCCCGGCACCTCGATGGCCAGATGCTGGAAGGCACTGTCTTTGGCTGCGCCGTGCCAATGCTTGACTTCCGACGGGATATTGACGACGTCACCAGCCTTGAGTTCTCTTGCCGGTTTTTCCCATTCCTGATACCAGCCGCAGCCGGCCGTGACGATCAGAATCTGGCCGCCGCCCGATTTTGCATGATGGATGTGCCAGTGATTGCGGCAGCCCGGCTCAAAGGTCACATTGCCGACATAAACCTGCTGCAGCGAGAGTCCATTTAAATAACTCTTGCCATCAAAATACTGTGCGTAATTGACATTTTCCCCGCCGATGGCAAAGGGACTTGCCTGCTTGATTTCATCGAGTGTCATACGATCTCCCGTCCTTTCGAATGCTGTTCGAGTGTAAAAATCATATAATCGAGGCAAGAAAGTTTTTCCTGCTGCTGGTGCAGGGTCTCGACCAGATGGCGCCTGTGCCGTTTCAAGTAGCAGAGGCGCGCCTCATCGTCGGGCAGGGCCTCGTACTCTGCCTGGCATTCAGGCGTGCAGCCAGCGTCAAGGAGTTCATCATGCATGTCTTTCGCTCCTTTCCTCTCCTGATGCTTTTATCATAGCAGGACATAATTGTAATGTGAAATGCTTATGTCTTAGGATATGTTATACGTTTTTCGTATCAAAATCATTGTAAAAAAATCACTGGCCCGGTAAAATAAAAGAGGACGAACTCGGCAAGAAATTATTTACGCGTACCAGCCGCAGCACGCTTCTGACCGAGGACGGCATGCACCTTTGGCAGCGCGCGGAAGAAAAGCTCGCGCACGGCCTCATCGATTTCGCGCTGATGATTGAGCCGTTCCCACTTGAAGATTATCATTATATCCGCCTGCCCGAGCCTATTCCTATTGGCATTGTGACACGCGAAAAGCAGCTGGCTGTGTCGTATATGGACGCAGCCAGCTGCTTCCCTGTGTCTTTTACAGTTTCTTATGCCATCTGCCACCAGGGCGAGAAGCTCTGCTTCTGGTCAAGCAGCACGAGATCGCCAATTTCCGGGGTCAGGAGCTGGTAAGATTTATCCTGGCTCGCCGCCTGCAGCCTTGCCATCGGCTCCTGCCACGGATGGCGGGCCAGCGCGAATTTGCTGTTATGCGTGGGGATGACAAATTTTGCCCCGACTTCCTCGCAGGCCTTGGCTGTTTCCTCCGGCAGCATGTGAATCGGATGCCACGCGAGATTATATTGGCCGTTTTCAGCAAGCACGCAGTCAAAGCCGCCGAACTTTTTGCCGATGGCCTTGAAATGGTCACCGTAGCCGCCATCGCCCGTATAATAAAGGCTGCGCTTTGGCGTGATAAAGGCCATGCCGCACCAGAGCGTCGGATTCTGCTTTAAAAAACGCCCCGAGAAATGCTGCGACGGCAGGATGTGGACGGAAAGCGTATCGAAGAGTTTGATTTCGGTATCCCAATCTTCCTCGTGAATCATGTCTTGGTCAAAGCCCCACTGCTCAAAGTAAGCGCCGACACCCAAGGGGCAGACGACATAGTGAACCCTTGACTTCAGGGCCATGACGGTCGGATAGTCGAGATGATCCCAGTGGTCGTGACTCATGGCGAGCACATCGATTTCCGGGAAATCCTCGGCCGTGTAGACATTCGAGCCCGCAAACGCGCGGTTGATGAACCAGAGAGGCGAAGCGTAGCTGCTGAACACGGGGTCGATGAGGATGCGATAGCCGCCAAGCTGCACATAGAAGCTTGAATGGCCGAGCCAGACGACCGCGTCCTGTTCACGCGGCAGGGCGAAGAGATTTGTCTTCTCGGTCGGCAGCGGTCTGTCGGGCACGAGCCCCGTCTTGTCGCCAAACAGGAATTTCCAAGTGGCGGTGATGCGGTTTTCATGCTCGCCCTCTTCTTCCGACATCACGGGCACGGGCACGAGATTTTCAAAATGGTCCCCATGATAATGCGGCGAAGCCTGCATGCCTTTGAGGCGTTCGCCGGTCGGCAGCTCGCCGAACTTGGGCCGGTGCACGTATGAGTACACGCCGCCCGCGGCCGCCGTGCCAAGCAGGCCAAGCCCCGCCAAAATGAATTCACGTCTTGTCATAGATAAAATTTTTCCTCCGCTATATATATTGAAAGGATGTTCTCATTTGCCCCATTATATACCACTCAGGCCCTGTAAGAAAACGTTTTTATTTTTTTCCATCTGCCTGTTTATTCTTCTGTCCGAGCTGAGCCAGGCAGACCTCGCTTCGGCCGCAGTCCCGCAGGAACCGGCCTGGCGCCTTGATGCCGCAATGGATAGCGACGAACCCATTCATTTTCGGCGTGACGAAAGTCTTAAAATCGCGGGCGGCGGGCAACCGACACCGGCAGTCCTTCTCCATCTGCCCAAGCTCCTTGAAATTTCTCCCAATACCCCCATTTGGGATATTGACCTGCGGCAGGAGTCCCACGGCTTTTTAAATGATGCAGCCGTGAGCTGGCACGGTCCCCAGAATGCGGCGAACCGCGGCCTTGCAGCCAAAGCAGTCGAACAAGACGAAACGGCCCGTCTGCAGGGAACGCTTGGGCAGCATGTCCAAGCCCTGCCGATGGGCCGCTACGATGAAGAACATATCAAAACATCTTTTGCTGAACCAGTAGAGAGCTGGTCAACGGAACGCGGACTTGCGCATAAGTCAGGTCTTGGCTATAAGCGCTTGGCCGCGACCGATATGGAATGGCCGGGGCCTGCGGTCATCGATGACTTCGTCGATTTTTACCGCAGTCTGCCGAAAAATCACGGCTGGCTCTTCTTCCACTGCCAGGCCGGACAGGGCCGTACGACGACGTTTATGGTACTCTATGAGCTGCTGGATCATCCATCCGTCACCGCAGATGAGGCAATTGCGCATCAGCGCAGCCTAGGCGGCGCCGACCTTTCAAGCGGGCCGCGTTATCATGGCCTGCAGCTTTTCGCCCATTATGTCAAAGAAAACTGTGCGTCAAATTTTCAGCAAACATGGAGCCAGTGGCTGGCTGCCCGACAAAATTCTTACTAACAAATTTTCTCATCTCATCATTTCAGATACTTCTGGAAGAATGACGTGATTTTGTCAAACGGGATTTTTTCCATATTGTCGTAAAGATCCGTATGGTTGGCACCGGGGATAATCATCAGCTCTTTGTTATTGCCTTTGAGCTTCTTGAAGGCATCCTCACCGAAGTAGCGCGAATGCGCTTTTTCCCCGTGGATGACCAGTACGGCACTTTCGATTTCATCAGCATAGGTAAGCAGCGGCATATTCATGAACGAAAGAGCATTCGTCAGATTCCAACCCTCGTTGGAATTCAGGGAACGCGGATGATAGCCGCGCTTCGTCTTGTAGTAAGCGTAGTAATCCTTGACGAACTGCGGGGCATCGGCCGGCAGCGGGTCGACGACACCGCCCGCCCGCTTGTACGTGCCCGTGCGGTAGTCCTCGGTGCGCTGAGCATTGAGTGCCCTGCGGTTTGCCATGCGCTCTTTCTTGATGGTCTCTGCGTCCTTATCGTAATCGAAGTAGCCATTGGCCATGACACGGCTCATATCGTACATGGTCGAAACCACCGTAGCCTTGATGCGCGTATCCATGGCCGCCGCATTGAGAGCCATGCCGCCCCAGCCGCAGATGCCGAGAATGCCGATGCGGTCCGGGTCGACATCTTTTTCATTGGACAGGAAATCGACGGCTGCCGAAAAATCCTCGGTGTTGATATCAGGAGATGCCACATTGCGCACACCGTTCACGCCGCCGCTCTCGCCCGTAAACGAAGGATCAAAGGCAATCGTCAGGAAACCGCGTTTAGCCAGTTCCTGTGCATAAAGCCCTGAAGACTGTTCCTTAACCGCGCCGAAAGGTCCGCTGACCGCAACGGCCGCGAGTTTGCCTGTAATTTTTTTCGGCTCATAGAGGTCGGCGGCAAGTTCCATGCCGTAACGGTTGTGAAACGTCACTTTGCGATGGTTGACATCCCTGCTTTCCGGAAAAACTTTATCCCATTCTGTTGTCAGTTTCAAATTGCTCTCCCCCTGTACTTTCGTGTCTGCGGCAGCCTGCTGTGTCTGCACGTTCGTCTGTGCCTTATCCGTCTGGGCGGCGGCTTCTGCCGTCATGCCCACTGTGCCTAAAGCCATGGTCACGCCTAACGTAGCCATAACCAACATCCTTTTCATGTATTTTTTCTTTTGCATCAAAAACACCTCTCATCGTGTAAGCAAATCGTCATTTTGTTCCTTGAACTGATTTAATTATACAATGAGAGGTGTTTTATTACCAATACTTATTATTAATTCCTTTCCATGCTCAGTAAGCATATTATTCGCGAGTGCCGAAAATTTCGTCCAAACGGGCACGCACGACGCCGGCAGCCCGCGAAAAGGTCTGCCCTTCCTTCCAAATCAAGTAATTATGAGAGTACTCGAAGTTCCATAAATTTCCCTCCCTAGTATTCCCCACGTTATATTTATTATAAATAACCAATAATGATATTTGTATTTTTAATAAATTTCGCTGTTCACTCTTTCTCACATCAGGCGCAGCCTGAGCTGCGACGAGCGCTCATCGAAAGAGTTACTACAGCTGGGCATAACGCTACGCCCTCTATCCCGTCTGCGTTCACATTCGGGAATACTTTTCGCATGATCTGGTAGGCACCATTGACATCAGCATTGATGCGTTGGCCATCGTTTGACAAGAACAGGCCGCGATGAACCCGGCGTGATTTGTCATAGCAGGCTTTGATCGGGGCCTCGCCATCCAAGAAGGAAGTGCCACTCGTATAGCTCTCCTCAGTCAGTACGACCTTCATGCCGATTGACTCGGCCTTGTACTGGAGCATCTGGATGAAGCGGGCGAAAGGCAGCTGCACAAAGCTCTGGTTGACCTTGCAGCCGAGGTTCGCTTCCTGTTTCCAGCCCTTGTTCTTGCCGATGACCAGCACCGACACATCCTGTTCTGCGCACAAGTCGATGACCTTGCGGCTTGCCTTATGCAAGTAATCCTCAACCTTGCGATTCCGCTTCGCTGTGAGCCGCGCGATTCGCTTCGATGAATGGCATCCATTCATCCGCTCACAGATGCTCCTGCGCTTGGCCATCTGCTTGTTGTAGTACTGGTTGACTGACTTCAGAGGCGTCCCCTTGAAAAGGACAGGGCGTTTGCCTGTATTCCATGCCAGCGCCGCGAGATTGTCAATGCCGATGTCGATAGCGGCATATTTTCCATTGTCCGCTTTCTCTTCGACCTCGGGAATCTCATAGACGAGTTCTATGCAAATCTCTCCGCCATGCGGGATGATGCGTGCCTGTTTGAAGACAGCATCAGGCTGACTGGCAAAGATAGCCTTTACCGTGAACCCTTGGAAGGTCCTGGGAAAACGGATGATTCCGTCTTTGAGCTTGCAGTTCTGGTTCGTCAGCACCAGCGGGAAATAGCCGTCCTTCGGCTTGTACTTCGGCAGTTTAGGACGTCCCTTGTACTTCTCGGGATGGGCCTTCCAGTCCTTGATGGCCGCGAAGAACGATGTCCAGTTCTTATCTAAAATGCGGAGTGTCTGCTGCGCCGTCTGCGCAGTCGGCATCTCCCGATAGTCGGGGTAGTCTGCATCCGCCTTCAGCAAACGGTTGACTTCGCCATAGCGCAGCCATTTGCCATCGTCGAGGAACGCCTGACGGATCAGGAAGTTCCCATGATTGTAGAGATTCTTGGAACGATGGCAGAATTCGCGCAACATGGCGTAGAACGGTGACGATGGTTTAAGCCGGTGGTGTTCCACTCGTTTCATCATCCTCTATCTCCTCCTTGATCTTCTGCAGCCTATTGCGATTGGAATACAGCTTCATAGAGTAGCAATGCAACAGGCTCACGATATCCTCGAAACTTCTTGATTTTGCGCTTCACATCTTTTTTGAGGAACTTGATGTCGTTAATTTTATATTTTTACTATATCTGCTTTCTGCTCTCAAAGACGCAGCACTAACGGCTTGATGTGTTTGCGGTAGAAAGCGTAAATGCCGATGAGCAGTACGGCTGTGATGATCCAGCTCAGAGGATATGAAATCATGATGTTCGTGAACGTCGGTTTGGCGGCAAACGCCGTATAAATCCACGCGATGCGCACGCCGCAGATGGTCACGAGCATTAAAAGAGCCGGCGGCAGCGAGTAGCCGTAGCCGCGCAGGGCCCCCGAGAGAATCTCGATAAAGACACAGAGAAAATAAAAGCCGATGATGTAGAAAATGCGGATACGGCCAATCTCGATGACAGCGGGATTATCATTGAACAAGGCCAGAAGCTCGTTCGCAAACAGGCAGGCCAGCGCGGAAAGCACGACGGTCACGAGCATCGTCACGCTGAAGCCCGTTTTTGTGGCTTTGCGGCAGCGCGCAAGATTGCCCGCGCCGTAGTTCTGACTCACGAACGTCGTCACGGCCTGGCCGAAGGCGATGAGCAGCACGTAAATGTTGATTTCGATGGTGAACGCCGCCGTCGAAGCTGCCATGACAACCGCACCAAGGCTGTTGATGGCCGCCTGAATGACGAGATTCGACAGGGCAAACACCATGCCCTGAATGCCTGCAGGCAGGCCGATGCGCAGGATTTCCTTCGCGTACGACTTTTCCATGCGGATGGCGCCGGGTTCGAGCCGGATGATGCCGTGTTCATGGCAGAGCGCATGATAAAGCATCCAGGCACTCAGATAATTAGACAGCGCCGTCGCCGCAGCCACGCCGCCCACGCCCCAGTCGAAAACGAGCACGGCCACGAGGTTCAGCACGATGTTGAGGCCGCTCGCTGCGGCCAAGGCCTTGAGCGGTGTCCACGTATTGCCGCGGCTTCGATAGATGGCCGACTCGAAGTTATAGAGCCCGATGGCCGGCATGCCGAGGAAGTAGATGCGCAGATAGAGCTCTGCAGCCGGCATGACGGAATCCGGCACGGCCAGAAGCTCGAGCATGGGTCTTGCGATGAGCTCACCGAGGACGGCCACGAAAATGCCTAGGATCAGTGCCAAAAGAAAAGACGTATGGACAGCCCGTATCGTCTCTTTTAAGTCATGCGCACCGATGAAGCGTGCGATGACGACGTTGGCACCGAGCGAGATGCCGATAAAGAGATTGACGAGCAGGCTGATAATCGGCGCGTTGTTGCCGACGGCCGCGAGGGCATCCGTGCCGACGAATTGACCGAGCACCAGCGTATCCGCCGTATTGAAGAGCTGCTGCAGCACGCCCGTGAGCGCGAGCGGCAGAGCAAAGATAACCATCGGCCCCGCCATCGAACCGTGCAGCATATCAACCGTCATCTTCTTCTGAACATCCATCATCTGCCGCCTCCTTCTGCTTTTTCAGCTTCTTGAGTGCCTTTTGCTGCTCGCGCCGCATCTTGAAGAAGCGTTTCATGATGCCCGCGCATTCTGCCTGCAGCACGCCGGCCGTGATGACAGGGCGATGATTGAGCGTCGGATTGCCTGGAATATTGAACACCGACTCGCAGGCACCGGCCCTTGCGTCCGTGCTGCCGTAAACGACGCGGTCGACGCGGCTCATGACAATGGCCCCCGCACACATCGGGCACGGTTCAATCGTCACATAGAGCGTCAGGCCCGAAAGACGCCAGCGGTCAAGACTTTTGCAGGCCTCGCGTATCGCAATCATCTCGGCATGTGCCGTCGCGTCGTGCCAGATTTCACGCATATTATGCCCGCGCGCAACGATATTTCCCCCGGTATCAACGAGCACGGCGCCAATCGGCACCTCACCGAGGTCATAGGCTTTCTGCGCTTCATCCAGCGCTATCTTCATATAGAATGCATCTTCCTGCATACCATCCCTCCATGAAATTCTTTCTCTTTTCATCATAGCGCAGATGTATCCGGCTGGTCAAATGAGACACAAAAAAGCTCCTGCCAAAGCAGGAGCTTTTGTTATGCGGCTTGTAAGAGGCAATTATTTGAGTGCGTCGCCGAGTTTTGCGTTCGTGTTGCGGGCAGCCTGAACGCTTTCCTCAAACTTAGCTTTCTCGTCACCGTCGAGTTTGATTTCGACAATCTTCTCGAGGCCGTTCTTGCCGAGGATGCACGGTACGCCGATGCAGAGGTCTTTCTCACCATACTCGCCTTCGAGGTAGACGCAGCACGGGATGAGCTTCTTAGCATCGAGAGCGATAGCTTCAACCATCGTTGCAGCTGCAGCACCCGGAGCAATCCAAGCGGACGTGCCGAGGAGCTTCGTCAGCGTAGCGCCACCGACCTTCGTCTGAGCAACAACATCGTCAAGAGCTTCCTTGCTGAGGAGCTGCGTTACAGGAATGCCGCGCAGCGTTGCATAGCTGACGAGCGGAACCATCGTCTTGTCGCTGTGGCCGCCGATGACCATGCCATCAACGTCAGCCGGCGTAGCCGGATAGCCAGCCTTCGTCAAAGCCTGTGCGAGGAAATAACGGAAACGGCTGCTGTCGAGCATACCGCCCTGGCCGAGGATGCGGTTGCGCGGAAGCTTCGTGTCTTTGAGCGTCAGGAACGTCATAGCGTCCATCGGGTTGGAGATGATGATGAAGTAAGCATTTGGGGAATACTTAAGGGCCTGGTCAACAACGCTCTTAACGATCTTAGCGTTGACACCGATGAGGTCTTCACGGCTCATACCCGGTTTACGCGGCATGCCGGACGTAACAACGACAACATCAGAACCAGCCGTCGGAGCGTAGCCTTCCGGATCGCCAGGTTTTGCCGTGACACCCGTTACCGTCGTGTCAAAGTTCAGCATATGAGCCGTCTGCATGATATCCATGGCTTTGCCCTGCGGGACACCCTCTTTGATATCGACGAGAACGACCTCGCTGCAGAACTTCTTCGTAGCAAGAACGTTTGCGACCGTAGCACCAACATTACCTGCACCAACAACTGTTACCTTCATAATAAATTGCCTCCTTATAATTTGAAAGCGTCTTTCTGCGCATCTTGTCAGAAACCGCTTTTCGGAATGCCAACAAAGTATGCATCAGATTTATGATTCATTACGTGTAAATTATAGCAAAGTATCGTCAAAAAATCAATGCATCATGTATACTTTTTATTTTAGTATTAGCATACATTTATGCCTATAGCATGATTCCGATCTGTCATGATAGTATGTATGCGAGTACTGCAAAGGAAAAGAGGAACCCCGTGGCTCCTCTTCGATTGTCAGCTTTTAACAGCTGGATTCCCTATGAAACTGTCAGGACTGCTGCTCCTCGAACATATCCTTGCCAACGCCGCAGAGCGGGCAGACGAAATCATCCGGCAGGTCCTCGAACGGAACGCCCGGTGCGAGATCGTAGTCAGGATCACCCTTTGCCTCATCATAAATCCAGCCACAAACCGTGCAAACCCAAACTTTCATTGAAAAAGCCTCCTTTAAATATGTCTTCTCTATAACATTTTGATTATCAGGCAGATGCCTGCTGCTCCTCAATCTGTTACGCTCTTAAAATTCGCGGTACCCCTGCCGTTTTCCTGCCTTGATTTCATTATTTATGAAATTTTTTGCAGGAAAGAATGACTTTCTCATAAACGTCGTAGGGAATCGCGAGATTGTTGTCAATGCCATGGCCCATCTCAATCTGCGGACGGTTTGTACCGTGAAAATCCGTGCCGCCCGTCATGAGCAGATGGTATTTGTCAATCATGTAGGCGGCAAAGTCGCTGTCTTCCTGCGTGTAGTTTGGATACCAGAGCTCCATGCCGTCAAGGCCGAGTTCATGCAGGCGCGCGATGGCCTGTTCCTGCTCTGCGCGCGAAAGCCCCTTGAGGCCGATGTTCTTATGGAAATGCGCGAGCGACGTGACGCCGCCGGCTTCATGGATGGCAGGCAAAGCTTCCTCTGCAGGGATATTCTGGTCAAGACCAAGCTGTGCTACGGCCGGGTCGAGATAATGATCCCAGAGCGGCTGCGCGCGGTCGTAAAGGTGCAGCGAGACGAGATAGCGCATGACGGCGTAGCGGTCGAGCGTTTTGCCATAGGCATACGGCAGGACCTTGTCCATCGAGATGTCGATGCCCTTAGCGCGCACATAGTCGACAATTTCAGGAATCCGGCCCTCCTTGACGCGGCGGACTTCCTTGTAAAGCTTCTGGAACGCGGGATGCTCCGGGTCAAAACCGAGGCAGACGATATGGAGCTTGCGGCCCTCAAAGTCCGTCGTGAGCTCCATGCCATTGATGAAGTCAAGTCCCTGCTCTTTGGCCGCGGCGGCTGCCTCCGCGTTGCCGGCCATATTGTCGTGGTCGGTCAGGGCAAAGGCCGAAAGCCCGACTTCTTTGGCATGGACAGCGAGGTCATGCGGCGTGTAGCTGCCATCGGAGACGAGTGAGTGGACATGCAGATCTATGATTTTCATATTATTCCTTTCCTTTCGTTTCAGACCGCAGCGCGCGCTGTGCCTGGAAAAAGTGGTAGACGGCCTCAGCCGCGGGGCGGTTCATGCCCGGCGCCTGCAGCAGTTCATCGACATTGGCCTCGCGGATGCGGGCGATGGTGCCGAAGTGCGTGCGCAGGGCCTGACGGCGCTTCGGGCCGATGCCGACGATATGGTCGAGTACCGAGACGAGATTGCGTTTGCCGCGCAGTTTGCGGTGATACGTGATGGCGAAGCGGTGCGCCTCGTCGCGGATGCGTTCAATGAGATAAAGAGCCTGGCTGTGGCGCGGCAGGACCACAGGTTCGCTCTCCCCTTCCCTGAAGACGAACTCGAACTGCTTGGCTAGCCCCACGACCGGCACATCCTTATGGCCGCCCGCCTGCCGGATGATTTCGAGAGCCGACGAGAGCTGGCCCTTGCCGCCGTCGATGACGATGAGGTCCGGCAGTTCCTCCTCGGGCAGTCCAACATAGCGCCGCGCCGTAACCTCGCGCATCGAGAGAAAGTCATCGGGCTTGCCCTCCGTACTGCGAATCTTGAAGCGGCGGTAGTCCGACTTCTTCGGCAGGCCGCCCTCGAAGACGACCATCGAAGCGACGGTCTCCGAGCCCTGAATATGTGAGATATCGAAACATTCCATGCGGTACGGCGGCTTTTTGAGCCCGAGATATTTGCCGAGCTCGCGCACGGCCCCCATTGTCTGGTCATTGGCCTGTTTCATGCGGGCGGCCTCATCCGAAAGATATTTCTCCGCGTTGCCCTCGGCCATGGCGACGATATCGCGCTTCGTGCCGCGCTGCGGGACGAGCAGCTGCACCTTGATGCCCTTCTTTTTTTCCGTCAGCCAGTTTTCAATCAGCTTTTTTTCATCTGCGGCAATGTCCAGGGGCAGCAGGATTTCGCGCGGCACAAAAGCGGCGCGGTGATAGTACTGCGAGAGGAACGCTTCGAGGATATCGGCATCGCTGTCTTCCTCACTGCCCTGCAGCAGAAAATGCTCGCGGCCAATCATCTTGCCGGCGCGGATAAAGAAAATCTGCACGCAGACGCCGATTTCCGAACGCGCGAGGCCGATGGCATCCTGGTCGCCGGCGCCCGTCACGATATTCTGCTTCTCCGCGATTTTCTGCACGGCGCGCAGCTGGTCGCGCAGACGTGCGGCCGTCTCAAAGTGAAAGAGCTCCGCGGCTTTTTCCATGCGTAGCTTGAGTTCACGCTCGACATCTTCCGTGCGCCCCTCCAAAAAAAGCAGCACGGCGCGAATCATCACGTCGTAATCTTCCTTCGTGACCTTGCCGACGCACGGTGCGAGGCAGCGCTTGATATGGTATTCGAGGCACGGCCGGTCCTGCAGATGGCGGCACGTGCGCAGCGGAAAAAGCTTCCGGAGGAGTTTTAAACTCTGGTGCACGGCCGTGACATCGGTATAGGGGCCAAAATAGCGCGCGCCGTCTTTCAAGACGCGGTGCGTGAGAAAAACGCGCGGATATTCTTCATTAACCGTGACCTTGACATAAGGATAGCTCTTGTCATCCTTGAGGCTGATATTGTAATGCGGCCGGTGCTTCTTGATGAGATTGCACTCGAGAATCAGCGCTTCGACCTCGGAATGCGTCATGATAATCTCAAAATCGGCAATATGCGAGACCATCGCCTTCACTTTGGGCGAATGGTTTTTGTTCTGCTGGAAGTACTGCCGCACACGGTTCTTCAAGACCACGGCCTTGCCGACGTAGATAATCTGCCCGCGGTCATTCTTCATGATGTAGACCCCGGGGCTGTCCGGCAACAGCTTGAGTTTTTCGGCAACGATCTCTGTCAAATGCTCACGGCCTTTCTGTCTTTTTCTCGATTGCTTCTATATAATACATCACGTTCCTGAAAAATCACTTCCCATTATACTCCAAATTACACCGTCATGCTATTATTGCAATTCACGCATGCATGTGATAAAATCAAAGCAGATTAAAAATTAGCATCAGGTTATAATATCTGCTAATTTATTTTGACAAGACACAGCCTATTGACAGTGATTCCAGACTCTTTTTGATTCAGGAGGAATATTTCTATGTTTAAACGCGTTTTGATCGCCAACCGCGGCGAGATTGCTGTACGCATCATCCGCGCCTGCGAGGAACTCGACATCGAGACCGTCGCCATCTACTCTGAGGCAGACGAGAATGCCCTACACGTGCAGCTGGCCGACCATGCCGTACTCGTCGGCGGTGCCGATGCCACGGACAGCTACCTCAATAAGGACTCCATCCTGCGCGCTGCGCTCGAGACGGGCGCCGATGCCATCCATCCGGGCTACGGCTTCCTCTCCGAGGATGCTGACTTTGCCGAGCAGGTCACGCAGCATGGCATCACGTGGATTGGACCGATGCCGGAGACCATCCGCCTCGTCGGCGACAAGGACGTGGCCCGCGCTTCGATGATGCCGTCCGGCATCCCGATGGCCAAAGGCAGCGAGCCGCTCAAGAACAACAAGGAAGCCATGAAGGTCGCCAAAGAAGTCGGCTATCCGGTCATCCTCAAGCCGGTGTCGGGCGGCGGCGGCAAGGGCATGTATGTCGCTCATAACGAAGACGACCTCAAGAACATCCTCGACAACCTCGTTGACCTCAAGAAAATCAATTATTACTTCGAGCACTACATCGAGCGTTCGCGCCACATCGAAGTACAGATTGTCGCCGATAACTACGGCGAAGTCATCCACCTCGGCGAGCGCGAGTGCTCCATCCAGCGCCGCAACCAGAAACTCCTCGAGGAATCGCCGTCAATTGCCCTGACGCACGAAATGCGCAAGCGCGTGGGCACACTGGCCGTCAAGGCAGCTAAGAGCGTCCACTACTCCAACGTTGGCACGGTCGAGTTCCTCTTAGACCTCACGGACAACCAGTTCTACTTCATGGAAATCAATCCGCGCATCCAGGTCGAACACGGTGTCACGGAAGAAGTCACGGGCATCGACCTCGTGCGCACGCAGATTCGCATCGCCGCAGGTGAGCCGCTCGACATCACGCAGGCCGACATCCACTTTGAAGGTCATGCCATCGAATGCCGCATCAACGCTGAGGACCCGGACAACAACTTCATGCCGTCGCCGGGCCAGATTACGTTCCTGCACGAGCCGAGCGGCCCGCGTGTCCGCTTCGATTCGGGCGTCACGGCCGGCCTCTCGATTGAGCCGTACTACGATTCGATGATTGCAAAGCTCATCGTCCACGGCCGCACGCGCGGCGACGCCATCAAAATCATGCAGCGCGCGCTCAAGGAATTCCGCATCGACGGCGTCAAGACGACGATTTCCCTGCACCAGAAGATTTTAAGCGACAGCTACTTCCGCACGGGCAATATCGATACGCAGTTCATCAAGAAACGCATCGCCACGTACGAAGCACAGAAAAACGGCAAAAACTACTTCGCCTGATAAACATAACTTCAAAAAAAGGAGATATCCGCCCGACGGTGGATATCTCCTTTTTTCGCTGATATTGCTGTTAGCGTGTACTCTAATGGAATCAGATATTGGCCATAAGCTCTGCTGCGCGCTGCTGCCAGCCTTCCTGATAGGCAGCGCTGCCCTGACACGAAGCAGGGCGTCCGCCGCCGCGGCCGTTCAGGGCCGTATTGACTTCGCGGATAACCTGCTGGCAGTTGATGTCCGTGCCCTCGGCGGCCGCAAACATGTAGTTGATGCGTTCGCCGTTGTGATAGAACACGGCTGCAAAGGCATCTTCGATGTCACTCAGGCGCTTCATCAAGGCTTTGGCCTCTTTCGGCGTCAGCTGCTCCTCCATGACGACAAATTTTTTATGGCCGTTTTTCGTCGTCTCCGGATGCTGCTGCATCTCGGCAAGACGATAGTCAAGCAGTTTGCCCGTGCATTCGGTCAGGCGTTCGCCGAGTTCTTTCTTCTCCTGCTGCAGGCGCGCCACACCGTCCGGCAGCTCCGTCTCCTTGATGGACAGAAGATTCGAGGCGTCGAGGGCGGCGAGCATGTAGGCCTCGACACGCTCCAGTGCTTCGCGGCCGCAGAGAAAGCTGACGCGCGAGCCCTCTTTATGTTTCTCGACCTTGAAAATCTTGACGAGGCCGACCATGCCGCTTGAAGTCGGGTGCGTGCCGCAGCATGTGCACGAGTCGCTGCCCTCGACCGAGACGATGCGCAGCATCCCCGTGAGCTTGTCGTTGAATTTGCGCAGCTGCATCTTCGCCGCCTCTTCCGCGGGCACGAGCTTGGTCGTGATGGCGCGGTCTTCCTGAATCTGCTGGTTCGTGAAGCGTTCGGCCTGCAGAGCCTGCTCCCACGTCATCTCCTTGTCGAGGTCGATGCCGACCATGTCCGCCGTCATGTGGAAGCCGACATTATGCGCGCCAAAGAGCTTGAAGAACGCATACGACAGCATGTGCTCGCCGCAGTGCTGCTGCATGTGGTCAAAACGCACCGGCCAATTGAGCTCTGCCGTGACTTTTGTGCCAATCTCCACGGCTTTTTTCGTCTCGTGGAAGATGATGCCGTTTTTCTCATGGACATGGCTGACCGGCACTTTTTTCGTCCCAAAGTTCAGCGTGCCCGTATCGCTGAGCTGTCCGCCGCCCTCGGGGAAAAATACGGTCTGGTCGAGGACGACAGCAAAGCCATCGTGATACGACTGGCAGTCCACCACCTCAGCTTCGCAGCTTTTCTTCATGACATCGGTATCAAATAAGCGTTTTGTCTCCATGAATATCTTCCTTTCAACCAATCAACAACTTTGACAGCAAAATAAAAACAGCTTAAATCGCCGTGAGTTTGGCCAGTGTCTCCCGCGCGCCGAGAATCAGGACGGACTCTTCGGCCTGCAGCTCCGTGCTGGGCGTGACTTCGACATGCAGAATCCCCTCCGAGCGGATGCCAAGCACGTTGACATGGTAGACGCGGCGGATGTCGAGCTCGCCCACCGTGTGCCCCGCCCATTTCTTCGGCATGGCAATCTCGTAAATGGCATAATTGGGGCTCAGCTCAAAGTAATCGAGCAGATGGTCCGAGCCGCAGCGAATGGCCGTCCAGAGGGCCAGCTGTTTTTCCGGATAAACGACTTCGTCGGCGCCGTTGCGCAACAAAAATTTCTCGTGGATGCTGCTCGAAGCACGCGCGACGACGTATTTAGCCCCAAGGTCATGCAGGCGCAGCGTCGTCTCAAGGGAGCTCTGGAAATCATCGCCGATGGCCACGATGCAGACATCGAAATCGCGCACGCCGAGGGACTCTAAGAAATGCGGGTCGGTGCTGTCCGCAATCAGGGCGCTGTTCGTATAGGGCAGAACCTGATTGACAAGTTCTTCATTCCTGTCGACGGCCATGATTTCATGATGCATGGCATGGAGTTTGCGCGCAACGTGGCGGCCGTAGCGGCCGAGGCCGACAAGCAGTATGGATTTGGATTTCATCATTTCACCTCATCAAAAAACACCCTCAGCCCACTGTGATTTTGCCCGCCGGCAGGCGGCACGGCGCGGCTTTCCGGCGGCTGTGCAGGGCGTAAATCATCGTCAGGGCGCCGACACGGCCGAAATACATCAGGAACATCAGCAGGCATTTGGAGAATGGACAGAGATTTTCCGTCAGGCCGATGGAAAGTCCGACCGTGCCAAGCGCCGAGGAAACCTCAACCATGGCATCAATCATCGGCACATGGTCGACAAAGCCGATGCAGATGCTCACGCCGAAGAACAGGAACAAGTACATCATGAAGATGGCCAGTGCCTGATGCACCGTCTCCATCGGGATGCGCCGGGCAGAACATTCGACATCGCCGCGCATGCGCAGCACGGCGATCATGGCCATGAACAGCGTGAAGGCCGTTGTCGTCTTGATGCCGCCGGCCGTCGACCCCGGCGCGCCGCCCGTGAGCATCAGAATAATCATGACGTAGCGGCTGCCCTCGCTGAGGTCTTCGATATCCATGGTGTTGAACCCTGCCGTACGCGTCGTGACCGACTGAAAGAGCGACTGCCAGAAATGCATGCCCGCGCTGCTGCCCATCGTCTCCTGCGTGTAGAAAATCACGGCCGGCACAAAGATGAGCACGATGGTCATACCCATGATGATGCGCGTCTGCAGGCTCCATTTCCGCCAATGAAAATGGTTGACCGAAAGGTCAGCCCAAGTTAAAAAGCCAAGCCCACCCGCGACGATAAGCCCCATAATTGTGAGATTCACTAAGGGGTCTGCGGCATACGCCATGAGCGAACCGCCGCCGCGCGGCCCCATGAGATCGAAGCCGGCATTGCAGAACGCCGAGATGGAATGAAAGAGTGCCATCCAGCTGCCCTGTGCCCAGCCGTAGCCGCGCACGAACACAGGCAGCAGCAGACAGGCCCCCAGAAGCTCAATACCGGCCGTGAACTTCAGGATGAAGCGCAGAAGGCGCACAATGCCGCCAATCTGCTGGGCCGAGATGGCATCCTGCATCGTGCTGCGCTGCATGAGGCTGACGTGCAGCCCCGCGCCCATCGTGATGGCCACGGCCATCGTCACGACGCCGAGACCGCCAATCTGTATGAGCAGCAGGATGACGAACTGGCCAAAGTGCGACCAGTACGAAGCTGTGTCGACGACCGTAAGTCCCGTCACGCATGAAGCCGAGACCGCGGTGAAAAGCGCTGCCATCGGCGTCGCGCCCTGTCCGCTCTGCGTGGCCCACGGCGTCATGAGCAGGAGTGCTCCCGAGACAATGAGAAAAACAAAGCTCAGCACGATAATCTGGAACGAAGAGAGCCTGCCGAGCAGGCGAAAAATGTACATGATGCCTCCCAAATAAAAACAGGCTGCATCAAAGATGCAGCCTGTCGTCTTTGTCTGGTGCGGATGAAGGGGCTCGAACCCATACGCCTCACGGCACTGGATCCTAAATCCAGCGCGTCTGCCAATTCCGCCACATCCGCTCAAATGAACGTCTTATTATAACATATCTCGATTTTCTCTGTCAATTTATCCCCATCAGAACCAGCTGAGCGGCTTCTCGAAAAGACCGACGAGCCACGAGCCGAGGCCGAAGCCCTCAGGGGCAGCATCCGAAGCCATGTCGACGCTGCCGACATCCTCGCCGTCATACGAGATGATGGCATGGCCGACTACCTGACCGGCGTAGAGCGGGCCACTCAAAACTTTCGGCACTTCGTAGCGGACGCTGAATTTCTTTGCGTCCTCGCCCGGCAGCATGGGGTAATCGATGTCCGTCACCGGACGCACGCGCACGCGCGAATTCACGCTGTTCTTGACCCAGACATGGCACGAAGCGTCTTTCGTCGTCGGGCCGTTTACGAGCGTGACACTCGCAAAGCCGTAGTCGAGGATTTTGCGCATATCGAGGAAGCGGTCCTCCTCCGTCGGCGCCTTCATGAGGACGGCGATGAGATGAACGCCGCCGCGTTCGGCAGAAGCCGCGAGACAGCCGCCGGCCGCACTCGTCCAGCCCGTCTTGATGCCCGTGATGCCTTCATAATTGCCGAGCAGTTCATTCGTATTTTCGGCCAAGAGCGTCTTGCCCGACGGCGAAAGCCACGCAATCTGCAGTTCCTTCTGGCGCACGAAATCGCGGAAGACCGGATTCTTCATGCCGTACTGCGCGAGACGCACCATGTCGTGCGGCGTCGAATAGTGATTTGGGTCCGTCAGTCCGTTCGGATTGGCAAAATGCGTGTCGTTCATGCCGAGCTCTTTGGCTTTTTCATTCATGCGGTCGGCAAAAAGAGACGTGCTACCGTCAATCTGTTCAGCGACGGCCACAGCCGCACCGTTGTCGGAGACCATCATCATGCCGCGCAGAAGTTCTTCAGACGTAAGAACATCGCCCTTGGCGATATGCAGAGGCGTGTCCTCCGTATTGGCCGCATCCGCCGAAATCGTGATTTTGGCATCGGGCGGCAGCAGACTGATGCCGAGGAGCGCCGTCATCATCTTCGTCATGCTCGCCGGATAATGGCGCTCCTCGCCATTTTTCGACCAGAGCACGCGGCCCGTGTCCGCGTCAATGAGGATGGCCGCCTCCGCCTTGATGTCGGGCTCCCCCTCCGCGGCATAAGCGCGCGCGGACAGGAACGAAAGCACCGGCAGGGCCATGAGCACGGCCAGCAGCATCAGCAAGGCGTCCCTATATAATGTATCCAAACTGTGCAAGCGTTTCACAGAATCATCCTTTCTCTTCCAGAAATTATATTCCCATTATAACATGGAACACTTTTTCTGGCATCTGTGAGATGGATTCCAGAGATGCAGAGGCAGGAAGAGAAAGTCAGCTGCGCGGCATCGCGAGGCGCAGCGCGTCGCCTATTGTCTCGGCGCCGTAGAGCGCAATACCCTGCGTGCTCTCCTGCAGCTGGCGGTAATTTTTCATCGGCAGCACGACATGCGTGAAGCCGAGGCGCTTGGCCTCGTTGACGCGCAGGTCGGCTTGACTCACGGCGCGCACTTCGCCCGAAAGTCCGACTTCGCCGAACACGATGGTCTTCGGCCGCAAAAGGCGGTTGGCAAAACTCGAGGCCATGGCCACGCAGATGCCGAGGTCCGCGGCCGGCTCGTCGATGCGGATGCCGCCTGCGACCTTGACGTAGACATCGCAGGCCCCGATGGAAAGGTGCACGCGCTTCTCAAGGACGGCCAGCAGGAGCTGGATGCGCTTGATGTCGACGGAATCCGCCGTACGCCTTGGCGGCACATACGGCGTCGGCGCGACGAGCGCCTGCAGCTCGACGAGCAGCGGCCGCGTGCCCTCGACCGTCGGGATGATGACCGTGCCCGTATCCTGTTCGCGCTCCGAAAGAAACAGCTTCGAAGCATCCGGCACATCGACGAGGCCGGTATCACGCATCTCGAAGAGGCCGAGCTCATTTGTACTGCCGAAACGGTTCTTGACGGCGCGCAGCACGCGGTATTCCGCATTGCGCTCCCCTTCAAAATAGAGCACCGTATCGACGATATGCTCGAGGACGCGCGGACCCGCGAGCGTGCCATCCTTTGTCACGTGGCCGATGACAAACGCCGCGATGCCGTTCTGCTTCGCGATGCGCAGGAGCTCCACGGCACATTCCCTGACCTGCGAGACACTGCCCGGCGCACTCTGCACATCCGGTTTGAAGATGGTTTGAATGGAATCGATGACGAGCAGCTCCGGCTTGACGTTCGTCACGTGCGTCTCAATCGTCTCGAGATTCGTCTCACTGACGACAAAGAGGTCGTCTGCGAGGGCCTGCAGGCGGTCGGCGCGCATGCGGACCTGCCGCGTGCTCTCCTCGCCCGTCACATAGAGGACTTTTTTGCCGCCGTGCGCGACATCGGCGCAGACGCGCAGCGTAAGGCTCGACTTACCGACACCCGGGTCGCCGACGATGAGGACCATGGAGCCGGGGATGATGCCGCCGCCCAAAACGCGGTCGAGCTCGCCCGACCCCGTCAGGAAGCGCGGCATGTCCTCAATCCTGACCTCGGCAATCGGCTGCGGCTTCTGCGCATCCGAAAGGCCGAGGCGCAGCCCGCCCTTCTCGGCCTCCGGCGCAATCGTCTCTTCGACGAGCGTGTTCCACGCACCGCAGGACGGGCAGCGTCCCATCCATTTCGGCGTATCGTAGCCGCATTCCTGACAGACATAGACGGTTTTCTTTTTCTTTGGCAAAAAGCGCACCTCCCTGATTTTTCTTAATGCCGCAAAAGTTTTTTAAGCAGACGTATGGTCCACCGCCCTAACCAGACGATGGACCATAGACTATTCATAATGAAATTCTGCAGCCATGCCCAAAATCCTTCCGGACGCAGCTTATTTTTCCGCATGACTCAGAGCCTCCGCCGGCTTCTTGTCTGCTGCGGCATCTTCCTTTTTATTTTCCTTGCGCACAAAGTCGAGCTTACCGCCGTTCTTGCGCACCTGAACGGTGTCACCGGCCTTGAAGTCGCGTGCGAGCAGATGCTCGGCAATCTCGTCTTCGATGAGCTTCTGGATAGCGCGTTTCAAAGGTCTTGCACCGTACTTGAAATCCGTGCCCTTGTCAACGAGCATATTCTTCGCCGCTGGGCTGACTTCGAAGCGGATCTCCTTTTCCGCGAGGCGCGCACGGACGTCGCGCAGCAGGATGTCGATGATTTTCGAGAGTTCGGCGCGGCCGAGCGGGTGGAAGACGATGAGCTCGTCGATGCGGTTGAGGAATTCCGGCTTGAAGATGTGGCGGACCTCGCCGAGCACGCGCTGTTTTGCGGCGTCTTCGGCTTCTTTCTCCTCATCGACAGCATGTGCGGCAAAGCCTAACGACGTGCTCTGCTTGCGCAGCAGGTTCGCGCCCGCGTTGCTCGTCATGATGATGACGGTGTTGCGGAAGTCGACCGTGCGGCCCTTGCCGTCTGTCAGGCGGCCGTCGTCGAGGACCTGCAGCAGTACGTTGAAGACATCGGGATGAGCCTTCTCGATTTCGTCGAGCAGGATGATGGAATACGGCTTGCGGCGCACGGCGTCGGTGAGCTGGCCACCCTCTTCGTAGCCGACATAACCCGGAGGCGCGCCGACCATGCGTGAGACCGCATACTTTTCCATGTACTCCGACATATCGAAGCGGATGATGGCATTCTCGGTGCCAAACAGGGCTTCCGACAGGGCTTTCGCGAGCTCAGTCTTACCGACGCCCGTCGGGCCGAGGAACAGGAACGAGCCAATCGGGCGCTTCGGATCCTTGAGGCCGGCGCGTGCACGGCGGATGGCCTTGCTGACAGCCTCGACCGCTTCCTGCTGGCCAACGACGCGGCGGCCGAGGATGCGTTCCATATGCAGCAGACGGTCGGACTCTTTTGCCGCAATCTGGCGCACCGGCACGCCCGTCCACTGCGCGACGACATCGGCGATATCGTTGGCCGTGACCGTAATGCGGCTCTTGCCGCGCTTCTCGAATTTGCGCTTGGCTTCCTCGAGCTCCTCTTTGACCTTCTGCTCCTGGTCGCGGATGCCTGCGGCACGTTCATAATCCTGTGCGGAAATCGCGGCTTCCTTCTCGACGCCGAGTTTCTCGAGGCGCGTGCGGATGTCCTGCAGCTTCTCCGGCTGGGCGACCTGCTTCATGCGGACTTTCGAAGCCGCCTCGTCCATGAGGTCAATGGCCTTGTCGGGCAGGAAGCGGTCCGTGATATAGCGGTGCGAGAGACGCACCGCCGCTTCGACGGCTTCATCCGTGATACGTGCGCAGTGGAAGTCCTCGTATTTTGGACGCAGGCCCATGAGAATTTTCTGCGCGTCTTCAATGCTCGGCTCCTCGACCATGATGGTCTGGAAGCGGCGCGAAAGCGCTGCATCTTTTTCAAGGTGCTTCTTGTATTCATCGAGCGTCGTCGCGCCGATAATCTGGATTTCGCCGCGCGACAGGGCCGGCTTGAGGATATTCGCGGCATCGAGCGCGCCTTCGGCGGCACCGGCACCGACGAGCGTGTGCATCTCGTCAATGAACAGGATGGTATTGCCCGCCTGACGCACCTCGTCGATGAGGCCCTTGAGGCGTTCCTCAAACTCGCCGCGGTATTTGGCACCGGCGACGAGCGAAGCCAGCGACAAAGAGACAACCTTCTTGTCCTGCAGCATGTACGGCACGGAGCCTTCGACGATGCGCTGGGCCAGACCTTCGGCAATGGCCGTCTTGCCGACACCCGGCTCGCCTAAGAGAATGGGGTTATTTTTCGTGCGGCGCGAGAGAATCTGGATGACGCGCTGAATTTCCTTATCGCGGCCGATGACGGGGTCCATGCGGTCTTCCTTGGCCATCTCGTTGAGGTCGCGGCCGTATTTCTTGAGCATCTGCCCCGACTGGCGGCTCTTCATCTTCTCCGCGCGCGAGGGCTCTGGGCCGTCGTCTTCCGGATGTGGATGGTCGATGCGGTCGAGGACCTCATTCTGCAGCGCGTCGATGTCCACACCCATGCCGTTCAAAAGTTCTGCGGCCGCGCCCTCGGATTCCTCGAGCAGCGACAGGAGGATGTGCTCCGTACCAATGTAATTGTGCCCGAGCGTCTGGGCCTCTTCGACGGCCCCTTCCATGACGCGTTTGGCACGCGGCGTATAGTAAGGATTGTCGGCCGGATACTCGACATCGCTCGCGACCATGGCCTCGACGCGCTGCATGACATCGTCAAAGCGCAGGCCGACGGCCTGCATCGCAGTCTGGGCTACGCTGCCTTCTTCGTGCAGCAGCCCCAAGAGGATGTGTTCCGTACCGATGTAATCCTGTTCGAGCTCGTGCGAGGCGTATTGAGCGAACTCAATCGCCTTGATGGCGCGGCTCGTGAAGTGATTTCGATAGTTCATTGTGGAACCTCCTGGCTCCGGGCGTAGGTGAGCAGGGCCTTGCGCACATGCTCCGCCCGCAGCCTGTCTATTTCATTCTTGGATAAATTTTCATTTTCGACGAGGTTCTGCAGATAGCTCGTGCGGCTGCTGATGAGGATTTCCGCGAAGCAGTCGGCCGAAACCTCGTTGATGAGCTTGAGGTCGATGCCGAGGCGCACCTTCGACAGGAGCTCCAGCACCTCTTTTTCCGAAATCAGGCGGGCATAACGCAAAGTGCCGTAGGCGCGCCAGACTTCGTCCTTAAGTCTTTCCTTCATATATAAAGCCAGAGCCTTACGGGCCTGACGTTCGTGCGAGACAATCTCCATGACCGCCGTCTTGAGATTCTCGATGATTTCCGCCTCCGAGAATCCCAGCGTCAGCTGATTTGAAATCTGAAACAGATTGCCGACGCTCTCCGTCTCGTCGCCATAGACGCTGCGGATGGCGAGACCGAGCTGCGGCGAGATGTTCATGATGCTCTGGATGTTGCGCGTAAAGACGAGTCCCGGCAGATGCAGGAGGACCGAGGCCCGCAGGCCCGTGCCGAGATTCGTCGGACACGACGTCAGGTAGCCCATCTTCTCATCAAAGGCGATATCGACCTGCGACTCGACCATATCATCGATATGCGAAGCCCGCGCAAACGGCGTGTCGAGGTCGAGCCCCGATGCCATGCACTGGATGCGCAGATGGTCCTCTTCGTTGACCATGATGCTCGTCGCGCGGTCCGCCGTGATGAACGCAATGCGGTGCTGCGGATTCTGGACAAAATTGCGGCTGATGAGCTGTTTCTCGATGAGGACGTCACGCTGCAGAGGCGTGATGCGTTCAATGTCTAAAAGGTCAAAGTCCTGCCCGAGGTCCGCGGCAATGCCCGGCAGGAGTTTTTCTGCCTGCAGGCGCACCTCGGCGAGCTGATTGAAGTCCGCACGGTTGGGGAACGGGATTTTCTTGAAGTTGCGCGCCAGGCGGATGCGGCTCGAGAGCACGACGTCACTTTCTTTGCCGCCCGCGGTCAGCCACGAAAGGCGGCTGCTGCGCAGGAGTTCATTCACCGACATGCGCTTCGCCCCCTTCCTTCGCATCAAGTTCTTTCTCAAGCAGGCGGATCTTATCGCGAAGCTCCGCTGCCTTCTCGTATTCTTCCTGCGCGACGCATTCCTTCAGCGTCCTGCGCAGTTTCTCAATCGTGTGTTTCGTCTCAAGCGTGCCGCCCGTGCGATGCGGAATCTTGCCGCTGTGCGTGCTCGAACCGTGGATGCGGCGCAGCAGCGGCTCAAGCTGACGGCGGAACGTCGCGTAGCAGACCGAGCAGCCAATCTTGCCCGTCTGCTGGAAATCACGGTAGCTCATACCGCAGTTCGGGCAGACGAGCTCCGTCATCTGCTCTGCCTGTGGTTTGCTGCTTTCGGTCGGCGCGCTGAACACGCCCTTTAAAAAGTCATTCATCGACACATTGCGATGTTTCTGGTTCTCCATGAGGAATTCACCGTATTTTGCCGCGCATTTCTCACAGAGATTCTTCTCGATCTTGCCGTCCGGCCCAATCTGCGTAATATGAACAACCGCACGGTTGCGGCCGCAGTCATCACATAACATGATAATTCTCCTTATACTCTAGTTCTCTCTGCGTTTTCCCGTCAGCCGGCCGCATGGCAGCCGGCGGTCCTACGAGAAATTCTCCACCGTCAGCAGCATCGACTTTAAGAGATGGACACGTTCCTTCGGGGACATGCCCTCCGACTGGAACACCGACGAAACGACCTGCATCATCAAAGCCGCCTCGCGGTTCGTAATCATCGAATGCTGCAGGAGATAATGGACCATCGACTGCACGGTCGGGTACTCCGTCTCCTCCGTAATCTTGTCCATCATATCCTGATAGACGAGATTTTTGAGCGGTACCTGCACGATACGGATGTAGCCGCCAAGACCGCGGCGCGATTCGACGACAAAGCCCTTGGCAGGCGTAAAGCGCGTCGACAGCACATAACTGATCTGGGACGGCGCGCACGATATCTCATCGGCGATATCCGTACGGCGCAGCTCCACCTTGCCATCCTGCTTCGCTGCGAGCTGACGCAGGATGTATGCTTCAATAAGGTCTGCAATATTACTCAAGATAATCACCTTCGTTTAATTCAATTGACTATTTGACTATTATCGACTTTATTATATTTGTTTTTTTGACTTATTGCAAGAGGAAAGTCGAAATAGCAGCAAAATCTTTTGGCAAAACGCTTTTATTTCTTCGCGGATGCTTCTGTAAGAAATTTATTGACGTCTTTATAAAAGCTCTTGAACATCTTGCGCAGGGCATTGGCATAGCGTTCCTTGTCCGCCGCTTCCACCTGACGTGTCATGAGCACCTTGCCTGTACGGCTGTCAAGCAGGGAAAGACTGGCGGCCGTATGATACCAAAAAGCATAGCGTCCGCTGTAGGGCGTGATGCGCGTTTCGTAATGAACGCGGCGGCCCTCATGCGTATGGCCGTCGCGGTCACGCCAGATAAAATAATGAGACCAGACGGGCTCAGGTTCTGCCAGGACCGATGGCGGAGACCAGGTCTCCCCTGCCGTATAATCCGTCAGCGTGCCCTTTATCTCATACTGGGCAAGTTCCTTTTGCCCAGCGTTCAGAAAATTGACCTTCTTGAGGTCCGCCTGTGCCTCATCGCAGTACGCATAGGCAATCGTCTTTCCGTCAAAATCATTCAGTCCCTCTGCCGGCAGCGTGAGATTGTCCAGATAGAATTTCATACCGTTCTTGTCATTGTGCACTTTGCTGCTGCGCAGCCGGCTCCAGTCCCCCGTGAAATTCTTGGCAATCTGCGAAAAGGCGTGTTCCTCGCTGACATTGTACGTGCGGTAATAGTCGATGAGCGTCAATGCAGGCTTTCCCGTATGCGCATCGTAAAGGGAAAATGTCACATCCATATTTTTCAGCGCATTGTCGGCCGGCGGAATCAGGTAATCCGTATACCAGCTGTGATAGCGAAGCATCGAGTCGCTGCCGTACGGGCCGTTGTAAATATCATCAAATTCCTCGATGCGCACGGCCGTCTGCGCGGCCGGAGAATGGTCGATGCGGTCCTTGGACACGCGGATTTCCGGCACAAGGTAGGCATCGGCGCCCGTCGCCGCCACGGCTGCCGCACGCTGCGATTCATCAGCAAAATCCTTTCCGAGCACAGCATCATTCGACGCCGTCACGATTTTTATACGCTTGATGCGTCCCTTGATGCGTTTGACCAGTTCCTCATCGTATTTTTGCGGAGCCGCGCTGTTATCGGGATATTTTACTGGAAAAACGACAATCTGCTTATAAGCCTTCACCTGCGGCACGGCTGCTTCATCAGTCCAGATATTGCCGGCCGCCTCAGAAATCGTCCAAGGCGCCATCATCGTCACCAGTGCCGCTGTCAGCAGGCTCTTCATCTTCTGATTTCGCATATTTTTTTGTGCAGGCATAAACATACCCTCTTTTTCTTACCTTACCTGACTGGGTTTATTCTTCCACACTCTCGTCTGCTGTTATTCTACACTTCATTTCATTATGTTTGTTTAGATTTCGCCATACACCGATATTTTCCTTCTGCGTGACAGTACTTCCATTCCGTAAATATAAAAAAGCCTGTACACGAAAGTGATAATTCTCTCATGTACAAGCTTTTTCTATCATGCATGACTTAATTGCATCGTTTTACTTAATGATGCTGCCAATAAAGCAACGTCTGATCCTCTAAATTTCTAGATGCATTCATAGCCGCTTTATAAATGAATAATTCAATGGCCTGTTGTCTATCTTTTCCCCGCATCGCGTAACTTTCTCGAAAGAATGTGAATGGCTTTGTGTGCTGTGTATCTAACATATCGAAAACTGTTAATTGAATATCACCGGACACCGTAGTCCCAGCCTCATCCGATGCGATATCATGAATCTCTATCTGTCCGACCACAGCATTGATAATCTCGGGATAGTCCTGACGCACCTGCTGACTAATGCCACTCTGATATTCTTCATAAGACTTTCCATCATATTTCGCAATGGCATCTGTCATCTCATCCAATGCATCGCTGGTTTGAAATCCCATATTCTGAAAGGGAGTGTAAAATAGTTTGTGTAAATCGGTATTGCATGAATCTACTTTATGCCCC
>USAK01000009.1 GCA_900552565.1 uncultured Selenomonas sp.
TGCAGGTCTTGGCCTGGGGCGATGGGCAAGCGGCTTAAAAGCTGTAAACTGCTGTTATAACAAAACGCAAGAATTATATTCAATGAAAACCATATATTTTATGAAAAAGACGACATCCTTAAGGCAGGATGCCGTCTTTTTTCTGCGTTCCACTTAAGCGTTTAAGCGTTCAAAAGTTTCAATACCTCTTCCTTTTCAGGATACGATTTTTGCGTACCGCGTTTGGTTACGCTAAGACCTGCAAAGGCACTGGCCGTCTTCATCGCTGCGATGATATCATGATTTTCTACATAGCAGCATGCGAAACAGCCGATGAAGGCATCTCCCGCGCCGGAGCTGTCTACTGCATTTACTTTAAACGGCTTTACAAGCTGAGTGCCGTTTTCATCTACCAAGAGTGAACCATGCGAGCCCATCGTGACGATAACGTGTTTCAAGCCGCGAGCGGATAACGATTTAGCAGCAGCTTCAATCTCTTCCTGATTGGATACAGGCATACCGGTTAAGATAGCCAATTCTGTTTCGTTTGGCATAAAGAAGTCGCATTGGCATACCTTAGCAATATCCAGTTCCTTTGTGGCCGGAGCAGGATTCAGCAGAACCGGGATATTATGTTTTTTACCGAAATCGATGGCATAATATACGGTCTCAAGGGGGATTTCCAGCTGCAGAATAATCAACTTGCAGGTTTTCAGATCTTCTTCTGCTGCATCGATATCAGCCGGTTTTAAATCATTGTTAGCACCCTTGATGATCAAGATGCTGTTCTGTCCGTTTTTATCAACGAAAATCGGTGCTACACCACTGGAAACACCAGAAACTTTCTGAACGTATTTGGTGTCGATGCCATTCTTTTTAAAGTTGGCAATGGTGTTGTCGGCAAAAAAGTCATCACCGACTTTGGTTACCATCAGGACATCTGCTCCGTATTTGGCAGCAGCGACAGCCTGATTGGCGCCTTTGCCGCCACAGCCCATTGAAAAATCTGGGGCTTCTAATGTCTCGCCAAGAACTGGCATACGCGTGATATACGAGGTGAGGTCGACCATATTCGACCCGATAACGGCAATTTTCATGAAAAATGCATCCTTTCTATGATGCTGGAAATAATCAATGTTTTACTTTAAACCAGTCATAACAGTAAACGTCTTTTTCTCGTTTGGCTGGAGGTAAAGGAGCGTGCCTGCTTTCTTGGCAGCCAGGAATCCTTCCGGACGGCAGGTTGCGGGCAGGACAAAAGCAGCGACCTGCAGATCATCGTTCTTCATAATCCAGCGAGTAGCACTCGTGAAATCTTTCGTCGAGAATTCCGTCTTAAAGCCATAGCCTTTCGGGGAATCAATCTCTACCGACACGTCCGGTGCATACTGGTCAATGTGGTCTGCCATGAAAACAATTTCCGGATCATACATGTCTGGCTGGTCGAGGACTTCCATGCTGCGTCCTTCCTTCTGGAGCTTTTTGATTTCTTCGTTATAAGCCAGCCATTTCTCAGTCGGATGAACATGCGACGGAATCGATTCACGCAGTTTGAAAGCTGTTGCCGGGATGTTCGACGAGATGCGTCCCTGATCAACATATGCGTAATTCATATGGCACATGTACTGCAACGGCATTTCTGTGCAGGTAAGGTTCGTAACTTCCATGTGGATCTTGAAACGCGTAGCATCTTTTGTCAGGGTTACGCTTGGCTCTGCGATGTAATGATAACCGAAGCCCTGGCAATATTCGTACTTACTGACCAAAGCTACAGAATCTGCAGTGACCTCTAACCAGGCTTCATCCATCGTTGCGCAGGAGAATTCACCATGCATTGGATGCGTATCTTCAGGCCCTGGGCAGCCATTCGCCAGAAGTCCGGAATGGAAAGCAAAGCAGCCATAGGTATCAACAATGCATTTTGCAGGTTTCGGCTGTTTGAAGATATTCTTCAGGCGCAGGCTGATTCCATTAAAAGCAGCGTCCCAAATGATTTGTCCCATGTACGGAAGAAGCTCTACATAGCCTTTGCTGTTCTGGATTTTTACCGATTCAATTCCGGATGGATACCGAAACGATGTAACTTTAAAATCATCATTTTCCAGCAGAGTCTTATGACTATCTGTAAAATAACTATGATTCAGAAAAATCTTTGTAGACATCACTATGGACCTCCTAAATAAACGAGATGCTTAAGAATCTAGAGAATAAAGAACATTAATGTTCTGCCGTAGGAACGGCATCTTCAACTTTTTCCGTGCGATACTTTTTAAAGAAATAGTAGCCGACATAAGCGAAGCAGAAGAAGTTAACGATGAACGAGAACTGCATCGAGCCAGACACATCGGAAACATATCCCTGGATGGCCGGAACAACAGCACCACCAATGATAGACATAACAAGGATTGCACCAGCCGTAGCCGTGTATTTTTTATCAACCGTCTTCAGCGTTTCGCCGTAAATCGTTGCCCAGCAAGGTCCCATAAGAATGCTGATTGCCACAGCTGCATATACTGCCGTGAAGCTCGGCATGAAGGCTACATAAAGGACAAGCAGGCAGCCGATAATCGAATATGCGACAAGTACTTTATTCGTTGAGAAACGGGCAAGAAGGAAGTTCGCGATAAATTTACCAACGAAGAAGCATGCATAGCTGATTACCATGAAGTTCGCAGCCATACGTTCGTTAATGGAGGCATCCATCGTCAAAGCCAGACGGATGGTGAATGACCAAACAGCAACCTGCATACCGACATAGAGGAACTCGGCAAGAATGCCTTTTTTGAATTTTGTGTTGTCTGCAAGGTAATGCAACGTTTCGATGATGCCAGGATCTTTTTCTTTGGAATTCTCGGGAACCACAGGTTTGCATTTCGGATATTTTGTGAAAGCAAACAGGGCGAGAACAGCAAGAAGAACAACGATGAGAACACGGTAAGGTTCCAATGTATTCATCAGCATATCAAGGCGATAAGCATGTGCCTCTTCTGCCGTCATGCTGGCAATCTGTGCGGCCATACTCTGACCATCTTCGAAGATTAAATATTTACCAAGCAGAATACCTGCGGCAGCACCAATTGGATAGAACGTCTGGCTGATATTCAGGCGAAGCGTGGAATACTTTTCAGGGCCAAGCATCGTGCTGTACGTGTTCGATGCCGTTTCAAGGAAACCAAGACCAATTGCAATAGCGAAGACAGCTGCCAGGAACATCGTATACGTTGCCATATGAGATGCCGGGAAGAAAAGTGAGCAGCCTACGATATAGAAGATTAAGCCGCAGAGGATGGCGGTCTTATAAGTCGTTTTTTTGATGACCATTGATGCTGGAATGGAAATGAGGAAGTAGCCACCATAGAAAGCACTCTGTACCAAGGCACTGGCAAAATCACTTAGGTCAAAAACACTCTTGAACTGTGTAATCAAAACATCATTCAAGCTTGCTGCTGCTCCCCAAAGGGGGAACAGGCAGGAAAGAAGAATGAACTGGAAAATCGGGGTTTTGTTCAGATATCCGTTGTCGTACTGAATCCATTTTGAACTCATATCTCTTTCCTCCTATTTTCAGAGATAATGGCTGACGAATCAGCCCTGCATAATTTCTACACCATGGCTGGTGCCGATGCGGTTTGCGCCAGCGGCAATCATAGCTTCAGCTTCTTCTTTGTTTGCTACGCCGCCAGATGCCTTGACGCCCATATCCTTGCCAACGGCCTGACGCATGAGCTTAACATCTTCGACTTTTGCGCCCCATTTCGAGAAACCGGTCGAGGTCTTTACAAAGTCAGCGCCAGCCTTCTTAGCGATTTCGCAAGCTTTGACCTTTTCGTCGTCTGTCAGCAGGCAGGTCTCGATGATGACTTTCGTTACTTTGCCGCCAGCAGCCTCAACTACTGAACGAATGTCGTTTTCTACATAATCATATTGTTCATCTTTCAGGAAGCCAATGGGGATAACCATGTCGACTTCATCAGCACCGTCTGCAATAGCCTGCTTGGTTTCAAAGACTTTGACGGAAGTCGGCGTAGCACCTTCTGGAAAACCGATGACCGTTACAACGTTCACACCACTGCCAGCAAGTTCTTTATGAGCATAAGATACCCAAATCGGGCTGATGCATACAGAAGCGAAGTGATATTCCTTAGCTTCTTTCAGGATCTTGTCGATGTCCTTTTTCTGAGCATCCGGTTTGAGATACGTGTGATCAATATACTTTGCAAGTTCCATTTTATCTGCCTCCAAATTGTTTTTTATTTCTTTTGACAGTTCATATAATACCACCATTTTGAACAAATGTAAATAGTAAAATGAACAAAATTTTATAATAAGGTAAAATATCATCCATTGCTCATTGAAAAATATTCCCCATCATAGCCGAATTTTTTAGATGTACGGCTTATAAGGCCTCAGGTTACCATCACCAGAGGTTTTCTTTATACAAAAAAACGGAGAGAAACTCGCCAATGAGTTTCTCTCCGTTTTTTGCTTCTTCTATATCATCATTTGATGATGGTAATGCGGCTTTGCGGAGCGGCGTACTGGCTGCCGACCGTGCCGCCGAGTTCTTTGAGGTAGTTGCGCACGGCATCTGCAGCGAGATAGTCGACATCATGCACCGTGACTTTGGACGGGTCCTGCATCGAATAGTACGAATCGCCGCCCGACGTCAGGAAGTCAGGTACCGCGATATTGTACGTCGCATTTGGGTCAAAGGCTTTGCCGCCCACGTTCTTGATGGTCACACGCGTGCCTGGTTTTGCCGGCTGGTAGTAGACAGAATGCGGATAAAGCTCACCTTTGACAAACGGCTTTGTCGTGTCAATCGTGTACTCGATGCCCGCGACCTGCGGGAACGCACCGAGGGCCGTCGGCGTCGTACACGTAGCGGCTTCAAGGATTTCAAGAAGCGTCGAGCCCTTGAGCGTGACGTACTGCAGATAGTTGTGGTACGGCAGAGCGCGCAGAATATCGGCCTGCGTGATGGTGCCTGCTTTAATGCCGGCGCGGATGCTGCCGCCGTTCATGACAGCGCCGTCAATCGTGACATGGTCAAGGACCGTGGCCTGACGGACCTGCCAGAGATACGCATCGGCAATAAAGTCGCCGAGGTTCGTTTCCTCCGTGCGCACGCCCGGGTCACGCGAGCCATTGAGCTCGACAGACGTCGTACCGAGAGGTGTCGAAAGCTGCTTGTCGATATCAGCCTGTGCCTTGTCGACCATAGCCTTTACCTGGGCATCTTCCTTGTTGAAGCGGCCATAGGCATGCAGGTCTTCCTGCCATTTGCCGTCTTTGTACTGCACAACGCCGATGTTGGCGAGATGTGCGCCCGTCTCCGTCAGCAGCGTGCCATTGACGTAAAGATTCTTGACCGTGTGGTCATGGCCGTCAATGAAGACATCGATACCTTTGACATTTTCGAGGACATCATTCGAGCGGTCGCCAGCGGCATCCGGCTCGCTGCCGAGATGGCCGATGCCGACGATGAGGTCGCAGCCCGCGGCCTTAAGGGCATCAACCTCTTTCTGTGCTGCCTTGTACATTGCCTCTTTCGAGAGGAAGGTCAGGCCGCGCGTGCTCTTCGGATTGGCCGTCGTGATGGTCGATGGCGTCGTCAGGCCGAAGACACCGATTTTGAGACTGCCCTTCTTGATGATGGCATGGGTTTTCGGCGTGAAGGATTTGCCCGTCGACTCGACGATGATATTCGCCGACACGACGGGGAATTTCGCCTGCTTGATGCGCGCCATCGTCACGTCGGAGCCATAATCGAATTCGTGATTGCCAAGCGTCATGGCATCGTAGCCCACGGCGTTCATGAAGTCAATGGCCGTCTTGCCCTTGCTGAAATTGACAAGGTTGTTGTCCTGAATCGCATCGCCGGCATCGACGAGCAGGACCTGATAGCCCTTGGCCTCATAATCTTTCTTGAGTGCCGCGACCGTCACCATGCCGTTGACGCCATCGGCGCGCTGGTCGTATCCATGCGTATCATTCGTATGCATGATGACGAGATGCGAAAAATCCGCCGCAAACGCCGTACTCCAGAGGCAGGTAAAGACGAGTGCCAGCACTGCCAGTATTTTCTTCATACATTTACCCCTTTCTCCGGCAGCTCAGGCTGCCAGCCCGTTTTTTATCATTATATCAGGATTTATCTCGCTTCGCATTAGAAGAACAGTTCGACACGCGACCAGTACTCCGTCACGCGCTCGTTTGTCAGGAGAGCTTTGCCCCGTTGACATACATGAACTGTGCCGGAATATTGTGCCACGGCGTGTAGTACGTACCGAACTCCCAGCCTTTGACGCCGGCATCGAGCGTGTACGTCGGGGAAATGGAGACGTTCTGCCCAAGATGACGTTATCCATGATGAGTTCGGTATCGACATACGGATGGAACTTGCCGAGCTGGATTTTCGTATTGCCATACGTACCCTCTGCCCAGAGACGCTTGACGGAAAATGAACCCGACGTATCCGTCTGGAGGTAATCCTTAGCCTCGATACGGGCCTTGACCTTCCAATGCTCATTGACTTCAGCCGTCGGCGTCAGGCGGAACATGACGAAATTGCCGTTGCTGTCGTCTTTTTTCGTCGTCTTGGCCGATTCCTTATTCCACGGATGGTTTTCTTCATTCGGTTCTCTCCATTCATCTCTTATCTCTCTAAAATGATTCTCTTTCCTTATTCAAAAGGACATATGACCTATTATTACATAGATTTTCATTATTATCTATAGCTTTTCTATAATTTTAATTAACATTTTAGCTAGTTAATGTCATGAAAAAGTCATGTTAATCTTCTTAAGAAAGAAAAATAACCCACAGCAGCGGGGAACTGCTGTGGGGTGAAAGGGAAATATAGAGAAATGAGGGATTTATGATGCCCGCTTCAGGCTTCCACGAGCATCATACCCTGGTTCTCGCCAAGGTTCAGCGTAAGCTTACCGCCGCTGACGGTGACTTTCGTGCCGGTCAGCTCATCGGTAAAGACCGTGCCGTCGGCAAAGGAGACCGGCAGAACGACCTGCTGTGCCTTGCCGCGGTTGAGGGCGACAACACCGGATTTGCCGGAGTCGGCCGTGCGGCTGAAGGCGTAGATATCGCCTTCGGCCTTGAGCGTCTTGACATCGCCGCGCGCGAAGATATCCTTATGCGCGTTGCGGACGCCGATGACTTTCTTATAGTAGGCAATGAGGTCTTTATCCTCCTTGCCCCACGGATACGTGCGGCGGCAGTCCGGATCAGCGCTGCCGTACTGACCGGCTTCATCGCCGTAGTAGATGGTCGGCATGCCCGGATAGCCCATGAGGAACGTCGCTCCGAGTTTGAGACGTGCCTTGCCGAGGTCATAGTTGAAGTCTTTCTTCGTGGCCTGTGCGACATTTTCGGCGCCGCCGCCAAATTTATAGATGGCGCGGACCGTATCGTGGCTGTCGACGATGTTCATGAGGTCGTAGAGCGCTTCCTTCGGATAGTTCTGGCGCAGAATCGTCAGCTCATCATCGGCGGCTTTGGCATCGCCCTTATCGAGGAAGAGGTCGCCGAGAGCAAACGAGAGCTTGTAATTCATGACCGAATCGAAGGTATCGCCTGTGAAGAACTGTGAACCGTCCTGCCAGATTTCGCCGAGCAGCAGCGGGTCGTCGCCGTTCTTCGTCTTGATGGATTTGACTTCCTTGCGTACGTCAGCCCAAAATCCCGGCGGCACCTCTTTGGCGACATCGAGACGCCAGCCCGAGAGGCCTTCGTCGAACCACTTCATGATGACGCCTTTATCATTGCCGCGGCCATAGAGCAGATAGTCGCCGAGGTCCGACTTGACCGTGCCCTGCTCCGAGCCCGGATAATCGGCATCCTTGAACGGCACGAGGCTGTCGTAGCCCTGCCAATCATGATAAGCGTATTTCTTGCCCATCATGTCCTGCGTCTTCTGGTTCTTTATCTCGAACCAGTTTTCCCAATGCCACGGGCTGAAGACCTGACCTTCGGCCTCGAGCTCTTTCTTCGCCTCGACCTTTGCCTGGTCTTCCGTCATATGCTTGTCATTCATGAGGTCATAGATGCGGCTCCAGTATTCATACGCACCGACCGTCTTGTACTTGCCGTAGCGGTCGAAATAGATGGAGTCATCGCCGACGTGGTTGTAAACGCCGTCCATGATGAGGTGCATGCCGCGTTTCTGCATTTCCGCCGTGAGTTTCTCGAGGTCCTTCGTCGTACCAAGGAACGGGTCAATCGTGCCGTAGTCGACGGCATCGTAGCGGTGGTTCGAGCAGGCGTTGTAAATCGGGTTGACGTAAATTGCCGTGACGCCGAGGCCCTGCAGATAGTCGAGCTTCTTCGTGATGCCGGCGATATCGCCGCCAAAGAAATCATTGCACTCCCATGTATCGCCATCGGCAGCCGGCGTCTTGCTGTAGTTGGCCGGCAGCGCATTCCATTTGCGGTGCTGGACCGGCTGGAAGCCGCGTGCATTTTTGCGCGCATAGTCGTTGCTCTTATCGCCATCAAAGAAGCGGTCTGGGAAAATCTGATAGCAGACAGCGTCTTTTGCCCAATCCGGCGTCTTGAAGTCTTTGCTGTAGACCGTCAGCTGATACGGCTTAACGCCGCGCAGCTTAAGCTGCCCCGTATGGCCCGGCTTCGCGTCATCGCCGTATTCCTTCGTGTCGTTAAGCAGGAATTTATAGCCATAGAGGCCATACGACTGCGGCGTGAACGTGACGGACCAGAAATCCTGCCCATCTTTCGTGCCGACTTTCGTCATCGGATAGTAGCTGACCGTACCGGCCGTGTAATCCGGATTGTACTCATCGCCGCCGTTAGCCGTAATCTTGGCCTTGTAAACGACGAGTTTGGCGTTCGTGACATCGCCCATGCCCGTGGCGAGCGAAAGTTTGACCGGCGTGCCTTCCTTGACGGCTTCAAACGGAGAACGGTAAGCCGTACTCCAGCTGTCATGGTAGACCTTATCCTCACGGATGCGTCCATCGTCAGCGATGAGCTTCTGGGCCTTGCTGTCATAATAGAACGTAACGTCGCCGTCTTTGGCCACATTGACGGTCTGCGTCAGGGCATCATGGCCCGGCATCGCAACCGTCACCGTGTATTCACCTGCGGAAAGAGGAATCGTCTTCTGGAACAGATTGTCGAGCATCTGGTCGCGCATCAGCGAGTCCTTGACTTCACCGAAGCTGCCCGAGATGACCGGCAGCTGACTGTCAGCGAGGAAATTGTACTCCGTGCTGTTCTCGATATGATGCGACTTATCATTATAATAGAAGGTAACTTCCTGCGCCTTCGGCAGCGTCAGCTGGACATTCGCACCGTCGAAGTTGCCGCCGAGGCCGTAGTTTTCGGCCCAGCTGCCGTTGACGGAAATCTTGTAGTAGTACGTGCCCGCCGGCAGATTCATCTTATACGTGTAAAAATCATGACCAATGGCTTTCATGCGCGTCGTCTGGTCCGACGGGTCCCAATCCTTCTTGGCACCGGCCTTCGTCTGTACCGTACCCGTCAGGACGATGCTGCGTCCATCTGCTGCCAGAGCCTTCTGCTCGGCATCCTTGCCCTGATAATCGTACGTGATGGCATGCGTTGCATCGTCATACGTGAACGTGACATCGTGGTCCGCGAGCAGGCGAATGGGGATATTCTTGCCATTGGCCTCGCCGTTCGCACCGTAGTTGACATCCCAAGAGCCGCCCATCGCAACCTTGAAATCGTAATTGCCCTTGGGCAGATGGCCCGTAAAGACATGATGGCCCGCGCCGTCAGACTTCATGATGGTCTTGCCGTCCGCAGGATCCCACTCTTTAGCGGCGCCGAGCTCATCCTGCAGGGAACCTACCAGAACAACATCAGTCGGCTGTACTGCTCCGGGCCTCGCCTGCTCTGCAGCTGCTGCGGCTTTTTCCTCAGCAGAACCCTGACCGGTATACGATACCGTCGTCTTGTGCGTCGCCGAATCATACGTGAACGTGACATCCGTGTCCTTCGTCAGCTTCAGTTTCATGTTTGCGCCGTTAGCTGCGCCATCGGCACCAAAATTGGTATCCCACGTACCGCCGATGGCAATCTTATATTCATAATTGCCCTTCGGCAGTTTGCCCGTATACTGATATTTACCGTTGCCAACGTCTTTCATGATGGTCGTGCCATCCGACGGAGCCCAATCCGCACTGGCTCCGAGCTTCGACTGTACCGTACCAACAAGGACAACATCCGTCGGACCGACAGCTGCAGCAGCTTCTGCGACCGAAGCCGTGATGCAGGTCGGCATCATATCTGCCGGCATGACGAATGGACTGCCGAGCAGGCTAAAAGCCAGCGACATGCCAATGGCACGTTTCAACGCTTTCTTATGACTCATTACGAATACCCCTTTCACCAAAGGAATAAAATCGGGACCTCACTGCTGAGGGCAACTCTATCTATCACCTTAGTGGTAACCAAAACCAATGTCAGGTGCGAGGTTGCCCCCACTGTGAAATCCCGATAGATTCAGAAAATCAAGATGTTATCAAGCAATCAAGCAGCAAATGCTAAATCAGAAGTGGAAATCGAGCCAGCTGCGCAGGATGTGACGTTTGTAGCTATTAGACGGCTGACTGTTATTCTCGGTAAGATGCGGAGCCCACATCGTTTCCCATTCGCAGTTCTGCCACGGAACCATCTTGACACCATAGTACCAGCCCTTAACGCCGTTGACGAAGGTCGGTTCACGCGTAGCCCACTCATCATCATGGCCAATATCACCCATGCAGCCGAGATCAACCCATTTTGCATAAGCGCCCCAAGAACCAACTTTATTAAGGTCTGTGCCTTTATAATCAAAACGTACAGCCCAGTCACGGTCAGCATGACCACCATTAGCCCAAGATTGTTTACTCATATCGACATCAGACTTTACATAAGAACCCGTAACCGTAAAGTCTTTGAGCAATTTAGCCTTAAGGTCGATACCATAGAAGTTTTTAGCACCTGTCCAGTAACCATAGTCGCCACCATCTTTATTGGCATCTTTCTGATGCTGCAGGACATGAGAGTAAGCGATATTAGCATCGAAATATTTACCAAGAGGACCCCAGAAGTTCAACGTACCGAGAATCGGTGCACGATGCGTAGCTGCTACAGCTTTGGCTGTAGCATTGCCATCCTTATCGGTCGACCATTCAATATTCGTATCTGTCCAATCAGACGATGGTTTCCAGTACTGGCCACTGAACCACCAGCCGTGGCCGCCTTCAATCGGATGATACGTGGCGATGCCATCTTCCTGACCGCCCCACATGAGGTTCTGCATGCCGAGGCCATTCCATTTGCGACCGATATTCGTATACCAGTTGTGGTTCTTGCCGAGCTGCAATTCCACCCAGATATTCGAGATGGTACCATTATGGTTATCATCACCGAGCAGGCTGTCTTTATCAATACCTGAAATATAATTATCGGTCATGATGGTCTGACCTTCATTTTTATATCCCTTACCCGTTGGTACTGTTACAGCTTTTTTCACTTTTGATACAGCATATTCACTGTCACGATAATGCGCGTTTTTCTCGATGGTGAAACGTGCCGTTGCATGGTCATTGACTTTCATAGAACCTTCGAGGTCCATATAGAAGCGGTTGTTGTACGTACCCTGATGACCGTCTTTCACAAGGCCGTTGTCATCACCGGCCTGGACGCGTGCCATGCCCCAAACCTTGAATTTATCCGTCTTATTCTTCAGATCATTGATGTCATTTGTATTCTTGTTAACCTGATTTTTCAATGTACCGAGTTCGTCAGCATACTCTGCAGAGAGTTTGTCAAGAACGGCTTTGTCACCGAAGTTGACATCGTTCTTCTGCATGGCCTTGGCTACGATTGCTGCCATTTCATAACGCGTCATGGCACGGCCGCCCTGGAAGGTACTATCCCCCATACCTTCGATGACGCCTTCTTTAGCAAGATAGTCAAGAGCCTGATAAGACCAATGGTCCTTCGGTACATCCGTGAAGCTGTCTGCCGTAGCAGCGAAAGCTGTGCTGGACATACCGACCGTCAGGCCGGCAAGGATAGCAAGTGCCTTTGTGTTGATCTTCATGTGATAGACTTCCTTTCCCTCTATTATATAGATGGTGAACCTTGGTTTTATAAGAATGAGACTTCCTTATCTATCCTTGTTCCGATATGAAAATCTCATCATATAAACTTTTCTGAATCTTCCTCCCAAAAAGATAAGCGATAGCGGTCCTGAATGTGATAGGACCAGAACCACTATGCACTTAAGGGGGGATGCCCGCTGCCTGACGGCGGCAGACGTTATGAAGAAATATAGACACGCAAGAATTTGCGTGAGGGGCAAAGTTAAATGTTGGCGAGCAGCATGGCACCGACGCTTTCATACGAAGCGCGGGCTTTTTGCTTGATGGCCTCACGGGCTGTATCTACGGTATACCCGTTGAAGGCCTCAATCATCGGCAGGTCGTTGACCTCATCGCCAATGGCGAAAATCTCGGCATCCTGCCAGCCCATGAGCGACAGCGTATGGGTGATAGCCTGTTCCTTGCTGATCTCCTTGGGCGTAATGTCGACGGCACAGCGGTTTGGATAAGCATGAACCACATCGCCGAATTTCGCATTGACTTCATCACTTGCGGCAAAGGCATCCTCTGGATTCGTGAAGCCTAAGGCAAACTGATGGATGGTCTGCGGCAGATGATTGACATCGCTCTCTTCAATATGGACAATCGGAAAATCCCACTGTTTCGCTTCGCGGATGACCCACGTACCTTCTGACGCATGGCAGAGGTACGTGCGGTCCGCAGCGGACAGGGCGAAATGGAAGGACTTGCGCACGAGCGGCAGCTGCGTGAGCTCGGCAAGCATCTTCGGGGCGATTTCCGCTTCCCAGAGGACCTTGCCATCGGCTGTGCAGATGATACCGCCATTGTTGCAGGCAAGATAATCGTAGCCGACTCCGTAATGCTGGAGCTGCGGCACCAGCATGCCATGGTCGCGGCCTGAGACCACGCCAAATTTATGTCCGGCCTCACGCCATTTTCTGATGGCTTCGGCATCGCTCTTGGCGATTACGTCCTGACGGAACAATGTTCCATCATAATCACTCGCAGCTACTTTCATCTTATATCCCTCTCACTTCATATAGACAGCGGCTTCCGCCGGTCTGAGTTTTCCCTTTTCTGCGTTTTCGTAGTTGCCGAGCAGGAGCTCTGCACCTTCGAGAATATCATCATTATATGCTACAGTATCATTCGTGAAGTTGACGACCGTGTACACGGCATGCTCCCCAAGCACGCGTTTAAAGGCGTAAACGTGTTCGTCTTCGTGCAGCAGTTCTTCGTAACTGCCCTGCAGGAGAATGTCCGACGCTTTGCTCTGCGTGCGCAGACGGTTCATCATGCGGTAATAGCTCAGTACGGACGTACCGTCTTCGCTTTCCGACTCTACACAGCAGTCGGCAAAATCCTTATGTACCGGCAGCCACGGCGTGCCTTCCGTGAAACCGGCGTTCGTATCGCGCGTCCACTGCATTGGCGTCCGCGCGTTGTCGCGGCTCTGGAACTGTACGGCCTTCAAGGCTTCCTCTGGCGAAAGCCCCTCTTTGATGGCATATTCGTACTGGCCGTGCGTCGAGATATCATTGTAGTCCTCGATTTTCGGGAAAGCCACATTCGTCATGCCAATTTCCTCGCCTTCGTAGACAAAAGGCGTACCGCGCAGCGTGAACAGGATGGTCGCCAGCGCCTTGGCCGCGGTTTTCGGATTCGTTCCTTCCGGGAAGTAACGGTGCATCGAGCGGTTCTGGTCGTGATTCTCAAAGAAGATCGGATACCAGCCTTCCTTGGCTGTCGCCTGCTGGCTGGCCGTCAGTGCCGACTTGAGCTGCGTGAGCTTCCAGGGGAAGCGCTTGCACCAAATCTCGCCTTCCGGATAGGAAAGCTCGAGATGGCTGAACTCAAACAGCATCGAGAAAACACCGTTGTCGCCGACCCACTGCGGCAGCTCCTCAGGGCTGACGCCGTTGGCCTCGCCGACCGTGAAAATGTCGTGGCCGTCAAAGACCTCGCGGCGGAACTCATGAAGGAAATCGAGGATGCCCGGCGTATTGGCCGTCATCTCATGGATGTCCGAAAGACCATCGGGGCCATCCACAGGGCCGTCCTTGAATTCCGGCTTTTTGATGTAGACAATCGCATCGATGCGGAAACCGCCGACACCCTTGCCGAGCCAGAAATTTGCGGCAGCGAACAATGCCTTGCGGACTTCGGGATTTTCCCAATTGAGGTCCGGCTGCGCCTCAGCGAACGTATGCAGATAGTACTGCTGGCGTTCCTCGCACCAGGTCCAGGCCGAGCCGCCGAAGATGGCGCGCCAGTTGGTCGGTGCCGAGCCGTCGGGCTTGGCATCGCGCCAGATGTACCAATCGGCCTTGTCGTTCGTGCGGTTTTTCTTGGATTCGAGAAACCATGGATGCTGGTCGGAGCTGTGATTGAACACAAGGTCCATGACAATGCGGATATCGCGTTTCTTCGCCTCGGCAATGAGCTCTTCCATATCTTCCATCGTGCCGTACGACGGGTCGATACCGCAGTAATCGGCGATATCATAGCCGTTGTCGACCATCGGTGAAGGATAGACCGGCGTGAGCCAAATGGCTCCGGTGCCGAGAGACTTGAGATAATCCAGATGGCTCGTGACGCCTGGGATATCCCCCACGCCTGTCCCCGTCGTATCCTGAAAGCTTTTTGGGTAAATCTGATAGACGATGGATTTCTGCCACCATTTCAATTCTTTCATATAATAAGGACTCCTTTCTTCTGAAGGTCATAAAGAAAGGGTGGATGGTGGAGTATTCCACGCTCCACCCTTTTCCTTATGGTTATTGCATCAGAAGGAGATGATTGGCGTTTCGTTGACGACAACTTCGCCGTCAGCAGCTTTCTTCATCTGCGGATAATCAGCGCTGTTCGTGACAGCCAGGATAATCGTATCTTTGTAGCCAGCGGCCTTGATGGCATCGCGGCTGAAGCCGATGAGTTCATCGCCGGCCTTGACTTTGGCACCCTGTTTCGTCAGGCAGCGGAAGCCTTTGCCGCCCATCTTGACCGTATCGAGACCGATGTGGATGAGGATCTCGGCACCGTTCGTCAGGCGCAGGCCGATGGCGTGATAGGAACCTTCCATGATCATGGTGACTTCGCCGTCAGCCGGAGCTACGACCATTTCCGTCGTCGGCTCGATGGCAACGCCGTCGCCCATCATCTTCTGCGAGAAGACATCATCAGGAACTTCCGTCATGTCGATGAGTTTGCCGGAAGCGAAAGCTTTGAGCTTCATGGCAAGGTCCGTCTTGACTGGCTCGCTTGGGTTGGCAGCAGCTTTGGCTTCTACCGGAACATCGGCGATATCGCCCTTAAGGAGAGCATCGAAGTAGCTGCGGACATTCGGTACCGACAGGCCAACGATGACCTGGATAGCATGGCCGTTCTTAACGAGGCCAAAGGCACCGGCTTTCGTGAACTTGCTGGCAGCAGCGACTTTATCCGGGTCAGCAACCGTGACACGCAGACGCGTTGCACAGTTCGTGACTTCTTTGATGTTGGACGGGCCGCCGAGGTTATCGAGGAAGACCTGAGCTTTGAGGGCTTCCGGATTATTGGCAAGACCTTTCTTTTCCATTTCTTTCTTGGCCTTGTACTCAGCTTTCGTGAAGAGCTTATCCTCTTCATCGTCGTCCGTGCGGCCCGGCGTCTTATAATCGTTCTTAAGGATGAGATAACGGAATACGAAGAAGTAAATTGCGGTGAAGCAGAGGCCTACGACAATCTGCATGATGTAGGTGCCTGCATGATATTTGAAGAGTGGAATCCAGTTCTGGACGAAGCAGTCGATGAGGCCGCCGCCGAAGTTGCCGGAAAGACCAAAGAAGTACAGCGTTGCGGAAAGCGTTGCAGCGAGAACTGCATGCACTGCGTAAAGGAGCGGTGCGACGAAGAGGAACGTGAATTCGATTGGCTCGGTGATGCCGCAGAGGACGGCCGTGACCGTTGCCGGAATCAGAAGCGTTGCGACCTTTTTGCGTTTCTCTGGTTTTGCGCACATATACATAGCAAGAGCAGCGCCAGGAAGACCGAAGACCTTAGACATACCGTGGAGGGCGAAGCCGCCTTCCGGGAACATTTCTTTCAGCGAATGAGCGCTCGTAGCGAAATCGTTGAGATGCTGGAGCCAGTAAGCCTGGATACCGCCATCGCAGACGGCCGGGCCAAAGATGAACGGCAGATAGATGAAGTGATGCAGGCCAGCCGGCAGGAGGATACGTTCGGAGAACGTGTAGCACCAGACACCGACGATGCCGCTTGTTTTCAGGAAGAACTGGAACTGCTCAATGGCATGCTGGACAACCGGCCAAACGAAGCAGAAGAGCAGTGCCATCGGGATCATGACGGCGAAGCCAACGGCGACGACGAAAGCAGGTCCCTTGAAGATGCCGAGCCAATCCGGGATCTCGGTATCGTAGAAGTGGTTGTGCAGCCACGAAGAGCAGCAGGCAATGAAGATGGCACCGAGCATGCCCATATCGAGGGTCTTGATGTTCGCGATCATCGCAAGGCCTGTGCCAGCGCCCGCAGCCTGGCTGTAATCCACTCCGAAGAAGCTGCCGTGCAGCGTCAGGAAACCGGAGATGAAGTAGTTGAAGCACATGTAGATGACGAAGGATTCCATCGCGCAGCGCGCTGGTTCCTTCTTCGCGAAGCCGATCGGTACCGCGATGGCGAAGAGAATTGGCATCTGGGCGAATACCGTCCAGGCACCCTGTTCTACGACAAACCAGAAATCATACCAGACGGTGCCTTTATCTGCGATGCTGCCGAGAAGCATGGTGTTCTTGCAGACAATCGAGATGGCAACCGTGAGACCGAAGAATGCGAACAGAATGACCGGCGTGTACATTGCGCCGCCAAACCGCTGCAATTCCTGCATGACGCGATCTTTCTTGATCGACATGTTCAATACCCCCTATTTCTTCTAACCCTTATGAGTTCGTGTCTCCTCGATGCGTTTATTATCGATTTGACTTGTCATCCAGAGAAGAGAATTGCAATCCCCCGATCCAGTTCTCTGGATTTCCTGTGATTAAAGAATACTAAAAAAGCCCGCGAACGCAATAGTTTCGCGGGTTTCAGGCACATTACCCCTGTCGTGTACCATGGTACATTTCACGGATATTGATACACATGAGCAATAGCAAGGGTTCAAGGGCACTTCTTGTTTATATCCATTTATATTGTTGACTGAATGTTTTTCTGTTTCAGCCGATGCACATACATGCGGTATTTGACATACCAGACTTCGATGAGCATGAAGTACGGCATCATCGACCTAAACATAATATGTTTGCCGTCATCGGCATCGTAGAGCTGGAATTCCGCCGGTGAGACGTAGAGATTGACGGTCGAAAGGCTTGCCAGCGTATTGTCGTGGAGCTTCGTGATGGATATCAGCGGAATATCGCGCAGCCCGAGTTCACGTGCGACCTCAACGACGATCGGCGTTTCCCCCGACAGGGAAATCACAATAAACAGGTCATCCTTTGTCGCTGTCTCAAGTGCTGAATAGAATTCTTCCCTTGCCGGAATTTCACAGAAAAAAACATGGTCGTAGAAAAACAGGCGTTTTAGCTCATGCATAACATTGGCCTGCACGTATCCCGAAGCAAAAGCAAAAACACGGTTGGCTTCATGCACGAGGCGGCTTGCACTGTCAAAATTACGCTTGAAAATCTTTTCACCAGTCTTAAGATAGAATGTCTTGAGGTCCTCAATGACATTCGTGTTGTAATGCGGCTGGTCGGGTTCCTCCATTTTGAGAACAGCCTTGAGTTCGCCAAAGCCGTCAAGGCCAAGTTTCTGCGCAAAACGCACAATGGTCGTGCTCGAGACGCAGCATTCCCTTGCGAGCTCATGAATGGAGATATGGCTTGCAAGTTCCCGGTGCTGCAGGATATATTTCCAGATGACCATGTCTGTATCATTAAGGTCTTGTCGATGGGTGTTGATGAGTTCATCGAGTCGCATGCTCTATTCCCCCTAGGATATTTCTTCTTTCGTCTCTATCTTCTCTAAATGATACCATCCATAGAGAAAACCGACAAGGCGTTCGCTCATAGATATTTTTTTATGTACCGTTAAGGAAATCATTAGAACATGCCAAGCGTCTTCAGGACAAAGACCCAGCCGAAAATCGTAAAGCACGAAAGCCCCGTCGTATAGACGACACAGTTGCCGGCAAGATCCGCATCGCTGCCCATCTGCTGGGCCATGGCAAAGCCGGCGACGGCACACGGCGTCGCAAAAATCGCCATGAGCGTCACGAGCTCGATGCCGCGGAAGCCGAGGAAAATTGCGAGGCTCAGCATGATGGCCGGCACGATGAGGAGGCGGCCGCAAATACAACCAATGAGCTGCGGCAGATGCTCATGGTACGTACCAGCCTTGAACGAAGCACCGAGGATAATCAGGGCAATCGGCGTCGTTGCCGCGGCAATCTGGCTGATTGGCTTCAGGATGACCTTGGGCAGAGGAATACCGAGCAGCAGGAGCGCGAAACCGAGAATAGCACCGAGAATCATCGGATTCTTAAGCACATTTCTGAGAATGCCCCAAACGTCAAAATGACCGCCGCGGAACGTCTCGAGAATAAAAACGGAAATGATATTGTACATCGGCACAATGATGGCAATCATCATCGTCGGGATGGCCAGCTGGTCGTCACCGAAAATGTTGCTGATAATGGGGATCCCCATGATGACGAAGTTGCTGCGGAAAATGGCCTGAATCATCGCGCCGCGGCGCTTGTTTGACTTCTCAATCAGGCAAATGACAATGCCGCCGATGACGGCCGAAGCCAAGACACCGAGAGCACCAAAGAGAATCAGATGCGGCCGGAACGTCTCGGCAATATCCGTTGTGTAGATGTTGTAGAACATCATGAAGAAGAAAAAGATCTTAAAGACCATGCGGTTGACATGGGCCAGCTCCAGCTCCGTCAGTAATCTCATCTTCTTGACGGCCACGCCGATGAGCATCAGGAAAAACAACGGAATGACCGCACCTATCGCGACAATCAGATTGCTTATCATAGGATTCCCAGCTTTCTTTCTACTATTATAATAAATGATGGCGAAATATGTTTTCAGTATATCATAAAAGGGCGCAGCTGTGTCAAACATCACAGCTGCGCCCTTGCTTCAGCAGTAGTTCTCCTGATGGTGATTTTACCAGCGATGGCGGATTTTCCAGAATTCCGGACTCAGCATGACGAGCAGGGTAAAGAGCTCGAGGCGGCCGAGCAGCATCTCGATGCAGAGGATGCTCTTCGTGAAGTCGGAAAGCCCCGCAAACGTGCAGGTCGCGCCGGCGATGCCAAAGGCCGGCCCGACATTGCCAAGCGTCGTCACGCTGATGCCGATGGCATCAAATGCACCGATGCCATCAAAAGTCAGCAGCAGCGCCCAGAAGACAATACAGAAGATATAGAGAAAGAAGAACTGCCCAACGCGCAGCAGAATGGCATTGTCAACCTCCACGCCGTTCATGCGCGCACGGATGACGCGGCGCGGGCTGAGTTTCTGATGGACGACAGCCCAGGCATTCTTCGCGAGCAGTACGACCCGCGAGACCTTAATGCCGCTGGCCGTCGAGCCCGCGCAGCCGCCGCTCACCATAAGCATCATCAGAATGCCCTTGGAAAACGCCGGCCACTGGTCAAAATCGGCCGAGACAAACCCCGTCGTCGAGAGCGAGCCGACCTGAAAGCTCGCATAGCGGAAGGCCTCCGACGGTGTCATGCCCATCGCGTCGACGAGATTCCAGGTAATAAAGAACATCGCCGCCGCGAGGATGCCAAGATACGCCTTAAACTCCGTATTATTCTTGAGCACGCGCGGCCCTTTTTTCCAGACGCGGTAATAGAGGCCAAAATTGCCGCCTGCGAGAATCATAAAGAAGGTCATCCAGATCTCAAGAGCCGGATTGTCAAAATGCATGGCATTGTCATCGTAAAGCGAGAAGCCGCCCGTGCCAAGTGTGCTCATGGCATGGGCAATGGCATCGAGAAACGAAAGCCCGCAGCCAAGGTAGATGAGACAGGCCGTCATGGTAAAGACCATATACATCGTAAAAAGGGAACGCGTCATCTCACGCAGGCGCGGCAGCACGCGGTCGCGCGTCGGCCCTGTCGTCTCGGCATTGTACATGTAAATCGTGCTCTGTCCGGCCTGCGGCAGCAGCGCGATAAAGATAACGATGATGCCAAGGCCGCCGAACCAATGTGTCATCATACGCCAGAACAGCACGCTGAACGGCTGCGTCTCGATGCTGGTCATGACGGTCGCGCCTGTCCCCGTAAATCCTGAGATGCTCTCGAAAAGTCCGTCGAGAAAGCCGAGCGAACCGCTCAGAAGATACGGCAGCATGCCGAGAAAAGTCGCGAGCATCCAGCCAAGGCCCGTGATGGCCGCACCTTCGCGCATGGTCAGCTGCTCGTTGCCCGAACGCCCATGCATGCGCAGGGCTGTCCCCATCATCACGCAGATGAGGATGGAAACCGCAAAGGCCGGGGCACTTTCTTCCCGACCATAAAGCGCCATAAAAAACGGGATGCAGAGGACGACGGCCTCTGCCACCACGAGACGTCCGAGGACATAATAGATGATGTTCCAGTTCAAGCCGCTGCCTCCTTTCCTGAATTTATGTGAATCTGAAACTTATCCATTCACCAGTGCTTGCTAACCGACCGGATGCCGCCATCGATAAGCACGAAGAAGGAAAATATCTCGATACGGCCAAGAATCATAAGGAACGAGCAGAAGAGCTCCAGCCAATGCGGAGCCCCGGCAAACCCCGCGATGCCGAAGAGGTCGGCCGTCGAGCCCGTGCTCGTCAGGCAGCCCGCCGCAATGCCCATAGCCTGCATGAGACTTACGCCTGAAAGCGATATGACAATCGATGACAGGATGAACAGACTGAAAAACAGGTAGAAAAACGACAGGACGCGGCCGACAATCTTCATCGGCACAGGCAGCCCGTCAATCTTGATGCTCACGACCATATGCGGGTGCAACGTATGGCGGACTTCTGTCACCGCCATGCGCATGAGGACCAGCAGACGCATGACCTTAAGGCCACCGCCAGCCGAGCCGATGCAGCCGCCGACAAAGACAAACACCAGAAGCAGCAGGCGCGAAAAATCCGGCCAGTCCCAGCACGGTGCTGAGACAAAGCCGCTTGTCGACAGGAACGACGCGGCCTGAAAGAAGCCGTAGCGCAGACTGTCCTCCACGCCGTAAACACCGGTGCGGCAGAGATTCCACGCAATGAGGCCGCCGCCTGCAAAGAGCAGTGCCAGATAGGCCTGCAGCTCCGTATCGCGGAATATCAGACGCAGGCTCCGCCGGTCCCATGCCTTCCAGCAAAGCAGCGGATTGAGTCCGGCCATAATCATGGAAATCCCCGCCGCGAGCTCCAATGTCGGACTGTGGTGCGTCATAAAGGCTTCCGGCAGGGCCGTACCGCTTGACGAAAGTGTCACCATCGCCCGCATCAGGGCAGAAAACGGCTCAATGCCCGCCGAAAGATACAATAAAAAGGAAAGGCCGGTCAATGACACATAAACGCCAAAGCCCTGACGGGCCGACTCGGCCATCTTGTTCCAGACGGGGCTGAAGAAAATGCTCTGCCGCGCCGAAAGCGTCAGGCCGAAGCAGCCGCTGACCTGCGGCAGCACAGTCGATAAGATGATGATGAAATTGAGGCCCCCGAGCCAGTTCATGAGGCTGTGCCAGAGAATCAGACTCGGCTTCACGCTGCCATGGGCATAGTCAAGGCAAGAAAGTCCCGTCGTCGTAATGGCTGCCACACTCTCAAAAAGAGCATCGACAGGATTGGGCAAAATCCCCGAAAGCACATAGGGCATCATGCCGAGCACCGAGAGCAACGGCCAGACGAGCACCATAAAAAGAGCGCCTTCCCAGACATGGATTTGACGCTTATGGTCGCGTCCGAGCCAGCCAAAGCCCATACCTAAGGCAATGGCCAGCACGGCGGGAATGAGATAGACCCAGCTGTTCCCTTCCTGACCAAGCAGACTGTCTGCAAAAGGCACGAGCATCGCGAAGCCAATAATCTCGGAGACACCGCCCATGAGCAGCCAGAAAATATCCAGTTCACGCCGGCTCTGCCGTAATCTCAACATTGCCCAAGCCCTCTCATTCTTTTCCCTTGAAATACTGCATGACCTTCTTCGAAAACTGCGTCTGGATAAAGAGAATCGTCCGGTCCCCCGGCTGCAGCACCGTAGCACCATCCGGAATGACGGCCTCGCCTTCGCGCACGTAAGCGCAGACGAGGCATTCGCGCGGCAGCTTCGCCTTCATCAAAGGCTTGCCTGCTACGGGCGCCCCTTCCTGCACGATGACCTCGACAGCCTCGGCCTTCGCCCCCTCGAGCAGCGAAACCGAGACCACGCCGCCGCGGCGGGCAAAGGCCAAAACCTCGCTTGCCGAGAGCAGGCGCGCCGACAAAACGACATCGACGCCGACTTTTTCCATGAGCTCGACGTATTCGTTGCGTGCGACGCGCACGACCGTCTTCGTCTTGTTATGGGACATATGGCGTGCCAAAAGGGCCAGCATGAGGTTGAGCTTATCATCCTCGGTCAGGCAGACGACGACATCAGCCTCAGCCACGCCTTCTTCGGTCAAAAGGTCGATATCCGTGCCATCGCCGCAGATGGCAATGCCGTCGACGAGTTTGTCGGCCATGAGGCGGCAGCGGTCCGGGTCCTTATCGATGACTTTGATATGAACGCCCTGTTTTTCGAGCATGGGTGCTAAAGCGCGGCCCGCACGGCCCGCGCCGATGATGACGACGCGGTGCAATTTGCGCGCATCGCGCTGCACAAACGTCTGGCTGAACTTCTCGATTTCCTCAGGAATGCCGATGAAATACGCATTGTCATGCGGCAGCAGGCAGTCATCGCCATGTGGGATAATCATGCGGTGGTCGCGGAAAATCATGCCCGCAAGTACCCCTTTAGGGAAATCGATGTCCTTGAACGGGATATTCGCCAGCGGCGACGAACGGCGGACTTTCGTCTCGAACAAGCGAATCTTGCCATGGGCAAAATCCTCGACATCGAGAGCTGCTGGCGTCATGAGGATGCGGTTAATCTCGTTGGCCGTGATGAGCTCCGGATTGAGCATGAGGTCGATATCAAAGTTTTCCTTGAGATAATCCTTGGCCTCGCTCATGAACTGCATATCGCGGATGCGCGCAATCGTATGCTTGATGCCGTGTTTCTTCGCAAGAATGCAGGCGACCATGTTGACCTCGTCACTGGCCGTCACGGCAATCAGGATGTCCGCCCCGCGGATATCGGGGTCATTCATCGTGATAGGGCTCGCGCCGTTGGCAAAGATAGTCAGGACATCGAGGGTATTCTTGACCGCCTCGAGCTGACTCTCATCATGATCTATGACAATCACATCGAACTGTTCCTTTGAAAGCAGTGCAGCTATGCTGTACCCGAGCTTGCCCGCTCCGACCACGACAATACGCAAAGCGACGATCTCCTGTTGCTGAAAACTTCGATAAATAAACAACGCAAACGATGCAAATCATCCTGTAATACCCAAAGACGTTTTGCTGTTATTATATCATCTCTGTCATTTTCGAACAAATTTCCTGCAGTTTTGCCAAGAAAAAACAGACAGGGGCCCTATGGCTCCTGTCCTGAAATGTGTGTATATGGAATATGTGAGGTGAGAGATACCCAACAATTATTCTGCGAAAAGTTCCGTGGAGAGGTAACGGTCGCCCGTATCCGGCAACAGAGCTACGATGTTCTTGCCCTCAAATTCCGGACGCTTTGCGAGTTCGATGGCAGCAGAAAGAGCTGCACCGGAGGAAATGCCGATGAGCACGCCCTCGACATGCGAGAACTGGCGGCCATACTTGAAGGCATCGTCATTGGCAACAGCGATGACTTCATCATAGACCTTCGTATCGAGCGTCTCCGGCACAAAGCCGGCGCCGATGCCCTGAATCTTATGCGGGCCAGCCTGACCTTTCGAAAGGACCGGGCTCGTCTCCGGCTCAACAGCGACGACACGAATGTCCTTGTTCTGTTTCTTGAGGTAGTGGCCAACGCCCGTCAGCGTGCCGCCCGTGCCGACACCAGCGATGAAGGCATCGACTTTGCCGTCGAGGTCGTTGTAGATTTCCGGACCCGTCGTTGCTTCATGGGCAGCCGGATTGGCCGGATTGTTGAACTGCTCCGGAATGAAAGAATTCGGAATGCCCTTGGCGAGTTCCTCAGCCTTGGCAATCGCGCCCTTCATGCCCTTGGAACCGTCCGTCAGGACAATCTTGGCACCATAGGCCTTGAGCAGGTTGCGGCGCTCGACACTCATCGTCTCCGGCATCGTCAGGATGGCTTTGTAGCCGCGGGCTGCTGCGACACTTGCCAGGCCAATGCCCGTGTTGCCGGACGTCGGCTCGATAATCGTAGCCCCCGGTTTGAGCTTGCCGTCTTTTTCAGCCTGCTCAATCATGGCCTTCGCAATGCGGTCCTTGACGGAGCCTGCCGGATTGAAGTACTCCAGCTTAGCGTAGATGTTGGCTTTGAGGCCATTGGCCTTGATGAAATTGTTGGCCTTCAGGAGCGGCGTGCCGCCAATCAGTTCCGTGACGCTATTGTAAACTTTACCCATGGTGAATACCTCCGTTGTTTTTGTCTATGTCAGTTGTTTTAAAAACATATATGATTAATATGTTTATATATTACCACAGGCCTATCATCTTGTCAACAGGAATTCTCAGGGGATTGACTTTTTCACATATTTTTACTATGATATAGTATACGAGAATGACATATAGTTTTAGTATGTATATAATGAAGAAACGAGGGAATATAGATGAAGATTTCCGCCAAAGGCCGTTACGGGCTCGCAGCCATGACGTATCTGGCCCGCAATTATTCTTGCGGCACGCCGATTACGATTGTCCAGATTTCCAAAAAACTTGGCATTTCCAAGATTTACCTCGAACAGGTATTTGCCCTGTTGAAGCGCGCTGCGCTCGTCAATTCCATCAAGGGCAGCCAGGGCGGCTACCAGCTGGCCTGCGCCCCGCGCGACATCACGCCGTATGACATCCTTTCGGCCATCGAGCTCTCCCTGATGGAAAAGACGGCACCTGCTGCCAAGGACAAGATGCCGGAGCTCGACCGCGCACTGGCCAGCTGCGTCTTCAACCCGCTGGACGAGGCCATCCGCAAGACGCTCTCGTCGATATCACTCGACGATATCCTCACGGCCATCGATAAGGAAAAATCGGCAGAGAGCCTGATGTACTTTATCTGACGGCCAAAAACAGTTGAAAATTGAAGCTAAAAGATGAAAAATGCGGCAGTTCATTGATTATTCCTTTGAACTGCCCTATTATTTAGGCGAAAAAGTGACCATTCTACGATTATTTGTATAGAAAACGTTATCTTATTGGGATTAATTCCACAAAATCATCGTTTTTTCAAATTTGAGGCGTAAAATGCGGGTTAACATCATTTTCAATCTGTAGTATAATAACCGTAAGTTGTGAAGGATACGCCCCTATCCCTCTCATCGCTTACAACAGCCCGCAAGTTTTCATTGCATGAGTTCCTGTCTTTCGGCAGCGGAGTCATGCTGTCGGTTTTGTTGGAGGTGTTTCCCATGATGATCGACAACATTCGCGTTATCATCGAACAGGGTCCCTTCTCCGCGGAAGACGCACAGTATTATATCGAACGTATCAAAGCTACTACGAAATTTACCTTGAAAAAAATCACATTTACACGTTCCGATACTTATCTGGATATCCGTTATGCATTTGCAGAGATTCCATTTGAGCGTATCCGCCGAGTTCCATTGGCGGCCCCACCAGAAAAACGTGCTGTAAATAACTGATTTTATCAGTTCGTAAGAAAGAAAGCCCCGAAGCATTTTGCTTCGGGGCTTTCTTATGTTCTCTATATTACGGATTGAAACGGAACGCGTCGAGCTCCCAGACACGGCCCGTGACCGTCTCAAGAGGGGCATCCGCTTCAAGGCGCAGCTCCGGACGGATATTCTTCTCAGGGAAGACGAGGAAGCTTGCAGCCTCTTCGCCATGCTGGAAGAAGGCTTCGACGGCCGTACGGTCGACGAAGAGCTGCAGCGAGAGCACACGGTCCACAAACATCTTGAACCGGCGCACGCCGCGGCCGCCCTGTTTCATGCCCGTGCGGTCAATCGTCATGACCTGATTGGCGCGGTCATAGGAGAATACGGTCTTTTCAAGACCGTAAGCAAGGGTCAGGCTGACATGTTCGGCCTTGCCCAGCGTGATGTCCAGCAGGACCTCCGAGCCATCGAACAGCGGTGACGTCAGTCTGTTTTCCATATCAGCATCGATATCAACGGCCGTGCTCTCGATGCGCAGGGCCTTGAGCTCCGCTGCCGGGCGCGAGAAAATGTGGCCCTGGCGGAGCGTCAGTACGCGCGGCAGCGTCAGGCTGTACATCCAGCCTTTTTCGCGCGTCGGATATTCATCGTCTTTATCCGGCATGCCCATCCAGCCGAGCAGGATGTGGCGGCCTTCATGCGGCAGGACCTGCGGGGCATAAAAGTCAAAACCGTGGTCGAGCTCTTGGAATTTCGTATGCTGCATCATATCCATGCTGTCGAGGGACAGATGGCCAGCGATGTAGCCGGCCTGATAGATGTTCTGGCGGTCAAATTCGCGCGCTTCAAGGCCCTGCGGGCAGAAAATCAGCGCATCGTAGCTGCCGAAATGCAGCATATTCGGGCATTCCCACATGTAGCCAAAGTCTTTGAGGCGCGTGTGGAGCTCGCCGAGATTCTGCCAGCCGTCCTTCGTCTCCTTGTAGATGAGCACCGTGCCGCGCAGTTTTTCCTCGTCGGCCTGTGCACCGATGACAAAGTAACGCTTGCCATGACGATGAAAGAGATACGGGTCGCGGAAATGGCCCGTGATGCCCTCAGGACTGTCGGGGATGACAATCTCATCTTTCTTGACCGAGCCGTCTGCCTGCAGCGTGCCAAGGCGCTGTGCCGGCGTGCGGATGCCGTCGTTCTTGGCATTGCACGTATAAAACACACGGACTTTGCCCTTTTCCGTGAAGCCGCAGCCGGAGTAGCAGCCGTCTTTATCGTGCTCATCGCTCGGCCAAAGGGAAAGCTCCGGCATTGAGTAATGGACAAAATCGCGCGTGCGGACGTGGGCCCAGCATTTATTCTTGTGCTCACAACCTAAGGGGTTCCACTGATAAAAGATATGATACTCGCCATCGGCATACGTCAGTCCATTCGGATCATTGATGAGGCCAAACGGCATCTCGAGATGAAAGCGGTTGTGCCAACGGTCTTCGAGGGGAAAACCGGCCGCCACTTTGGCATCGATGGCTTTTTTATCGAATTGTTCCATGAAAATCTCCTCTTCCGATATAATATTAATGAAAGAAAAAGGGCTGCCGTTAAGGCAGCCCGAACATTTCTTACGCTTCGTCCTCTTTTTCCGGGTTAAACAGCGTGAACGTCAGAGCAAACGCTACGGCAAAACCAACGACATTGACGAGGATGTACTGCGGCAGATGGTCGAGGTACAGGAGCGTACCCGGAAGGACCGTGATGCCCATGCCCGTGCCGGCAAGATGCAGGAAACCAGCGATGCCGCCTGCGCAGGCGCCGCCGACCAGTGCGTAAAGGAACGGCTTCATGAGACGCAGGTTGATACCGAAGATAACCGGCTCCGTGATGCCGAGGAAGGCCGGAACAATCGAGGAAACGTAGAGTGCGCGTTTCTTCTTGTTCTTCGTGCGGGCAGCAACAGCTGCGGCAGCACCGCCCTGAGCGATGATCGCGCCCGTGATGATGGCATTGAATGGGTCGACGCCCGTCGTAGCGAGCAGCTGGACCTCAAGAGCATTGAAGACGTGATGAACACCGAAGACGACGATGACCTGATGGATGCCGCCGACGACGAAACCGCCGATGCCGTACGGCAAAGCAAGAAACGTCTGAACAGCGCCGAAGACAGCGAGCTCAATCCAGTGCATGATGGGTCCGACGATGAGCAGGCCGAGAATCATGGAGATAAACAGCGTCAGGAACGGCGTAACGATGAGGTCGATGACATCCGGAATGAAGGTCTTGAGCCATTTCTGGAGCTTCGCAGCAAAGATACCGAGGACGAGGGCCGGCAGGACCGAACCCTGATAGCCGACGACCGGCACCTCAATGCCGAGGAAGTTCATCATGATTGGCTGGGCTTCACCCGCGGCAATCGCATAGGCATTTGGCAGCTGCGGTGCGACAAGCATGAGGCCAAGGACAATACCGATGACCGGCGTGCCGCCAAAGCGTTTCGTCGTGGACCAGCAGACAAGGGCTGGCAGGAAGGCAAAGGCCGTATCCGTGAGGATCTGGCTCATGCGCAGGACGTTGTCGCTGAACTGGACACCCATGCTCAGGCAGGCGCCGCGCAGGCCCATGAAAAGACCGGTAGCAACGAGGACCGGAATAATTGGTACGAAGACATCGCCGAGCGTGCGGGAAATCTTCTGGGCCATGGACATCTGGGCATAAGCCTCAGCCTTGTTGTTGCTGGCACCGGCGAGGTCCGTGCCGGCCGTGAAAGCATCGTAGACTTTATCGACAAAACCCGTGCCGAGGATAATCTGATACTGGGCTGCGGCAAAGAACTGGCCTTTGACGCCGTCGATGTTCTCAATAGCTTTGGCATCGAGTTTCGACTTATCGTTGATGATCAGGCGCAGTGTTCTGCACTGCGGACATTGTCGCGGCCGCCGACATACTTCCAGATGAGCTTGGCGACGCGCTCTTCCTTCGGCAGATTGCTGTAATCTTCCTCAGGCTCAGCGACCTTAGCTGCCGGAGCTTCAGCAGTTTCTGCCTTGTCTTCCTCAGGCTCCGCCGTAACGGTCGTAATTTCCTTGTCGCCAAGAGCTACCGTAATCTTGTCATAATCAAAGGCGTTCGTCACGAGCACCGGCGTCGTCGTATCATAGCCTTCCGACTGAATGCCCTTAGGATCGAACTCTAAAAGCAGCTGCCCCTTCTTGACCGTATCCCCCTGTGCGATCTTTGCGTCAAAATATTTGCCGCCGAGGTTGACTGTGTCGATGCCGACGTGAATCAGGATGTCTGCACCATCGTCCGCATGAATGCCAATGGCGTGTTTCGTGCCGAAGAGCACCGTAACCGTGCCATCGACCGGCGAATAAACCTTGCCATCCGGATTCTTGACCGCAGCACCTTTACCCATGGCGCCGCTGGCGAAAGCCGGGTCCTTGACATCTTTCAATTCGATGAGCTGTCCGTTGAGCGGGCTGTCCAAACGAATTTCTTTCATGAAGATTTCCCCTTCCTCTTTATTCCTCTCGTTACCTTGTGATTCGTCTTTGTGAGACCGTTTTCATACTTAGAGTGTATAACGTTGTTGGCCATTTGTCAAGAAAAAAATCACTGCTGCAGCATGTCGCGGAATCTCGTGAATTCCTTCTGGAAATAAAGTGGAATCGTATCGACAGGACCGTTGCGGTGCTTGGCAATGATGACCTCTGTCATGTTCTTGTTCTCCGTGTCTTTATCGTAATAATCTTCGCGGTACAGGAACATGACAATATCCGCATCCTGCTCAAGAGACCCCGACTCGCGCAGGTCGGAAAGCATCGGCCGCTTGACCTGACGTGCCTCGACGGAACGCGAGAGCTGCGAGAGCGCAATGACCGGGACGTTGAGCTCTCGGGCCAGTGCCTTCAGGGAACGGGAGATTTCCGAGATTTCCTGCTGACGGTTATCCCCGTTCTTGCCCGGACGGCCCTGCATGAGCTGCAGATAGTCGATGACGATGAGGTCAAGGCCGTGTTCTGCCTTGAGGCGTCTTGCCTTGGAGCGCAGGTCCATGACCGTAATGCCCGCCGTATCGTCAATGTAGATAGGCGCGCGGTTGAGCTTATCTGCGACCGTGACGAGCCTCGACCAGCCGTCATCGTCAAGCTGGCCCGTGCGCAGAAGCTGCGAATCAATCTGGCCCTCGGAACAGAGCATGCGCTGCATGAGCTGTTCCTTGCTCATCTCCAGGGAGAAAAAGGCGACTTTGCCGCCATGCAGGCCGACGTACGAAGCGATATTCAGCGTGAACGCCGTCTTGCCCATGGAAGGACGTGCCGCCACGAGGATGAGGTCGGAGGGCTGCAGGCCGCTCGTGACCCTGTCGAGGTCCTTGAAGCCCGTCGGCAGGCCCGTAATGCCGCCTTTTGACTCATAGAGCATATTGATATGCTCAAAGGTGCGCATGAGGATGCTCTTGAGCGGTTCAAAGCCATTATTGACCTGCGTGCCGGCCACGGCGAGAATTTTCTGCTCGGCCGAGTCCATGATATTTTCCACAGGTTCCGCATCTTCATAAGCCGCGCCGGCAATCTCCGTCGCCGCATCGATAAGGCGGCGCAGCTCGGCCTTTTCCTTGACAATCTTCGCATGATAGCTGACGTTGGCCGCCGTCGGCACGACATTGGCGATGGTTGTAATAAAGGGGATGCCCCCGACTTTCTCGAGGTCGCCGTCGCGGCGCAGCTGCTCGGTCAGGGTGACAAGGTCGACGGCCTCATCATTTTCTGAGAGCTTCAGCATCGCCTCATAGACGCGGCGGTGCGCTTCGCGGTAAAAGTCCTCAGGCTGCAGGATTTCCTGTGCCTCGACGATCGCTTCTTTCTTGATCATCATCGCACCGAGGACCGCTTGTTCGGCTTCGATGTTCTGAGGCGGCACACGCTCTGGTAATGCCATAGTTATTCCTCCTCAAAAATCAGCTGGAAAGCTTCTTCCGCTGTTTCCACTGCATGGATATCCAGACCTAAGAGGTCTTCCGGGATATCGCGCTCATTCTCCTTCGGGATGACGAGTGTCCTGATGCCGGCCTGACGTGCGCCATAGGCCTTCTCAAAAACGCCGCCGACAGGACGCACGCGTCCGGAAAGCGAGATTTCGCCGGTAACGGCGACATCCTGACGGATTTTCCTGCCCGTCACGGCACTGACAATGCAGGCCAGTATGGCCGTGCCGGCACTTGGCCCGTCGATATTGCCGCCGCCAATGACATTGATGTGTACATCGTAGTCATGGATGTCCTTGCCCGTGAGACGGCGCAGCACCGAGGCTGCATTGAACACGGAGTCCTTGGCCATGCTGCCCGCGGTCTCATTGAAACGCACGGCCCCCTTACCCTTTTCATGTGCAGGGAAGGCCACAGCCTCAATCTCGATGACCGAGCCTAAGAAGCCCGCGACGCCGAGGCCGAAGATATGCCCCTGCACGGCCGTATGCTTTGCCTTCTTCGTGACAAACTGATAAAGGCGTGCTACCTGCGCAACTTCGTAGACCTCATCGCGGCCGATGGTCAGCCCCTCCTGCTTATCGCCGGCCTTTTCCAAGGCGAGACTGTACGCATCGGCTAAGATGTTGATGGCCTTGCGTCCTTCTATCGTGTACTCGGCAATGAGTGCGGCCACGCCATCAGCAAGATTGACCTTGAGCTTTGCCGCCGCATTGCAGACAATCTGTTCAATATGCTTCGGTGTCAGGGGCTCAAAGTAGATTTCCGCGCAGCGCGAACGCAGCGCGGGGTTGATATGGCTGGCATCGCGCGTCGTCGCACCAATCAGTACAAAGTCCGCCGGTGCGCCCTCCTCAAAGAGTTTGCGGATGTACGGCGGCACTTTGGGGTCCGTCGGGTCGTAATAAGCCGACTCAAAATAAGCTCTCTTATCCTCAAGGACCTTGAGGAGCTTGTTCTGCAGCATCTCGTCCATCTCGCCGATTTCATCGATGAAGAGGATGCCGCCATGCGCCTCGGTGACAAGGCCCGGCTTTGGCTCAGGGATGCCGCTGTCGGCCAGCGTCTTCTGCGCGCCCTGATAGATAGGGTCATGGACCGACCCCAGAAGGGGATTCGTGATATCGCGCGGGTCCCAGCGCAGCGTCGTGCCGTCTGTCTCGACAAACGGCGCATCCTCGCGGAACGGCGAGGACGGCTTTTTGCGTGCGGCTTCCAGCACGAGCCGGGCTGCCGTCGTCTTGCCGACGCCTGGGGGGCCGTAGAGCAGCAGATGCTGCGGATAGGGCGAACTCAGCTTTGCTAAGAGCGACTTCACCGCCCGCTCCTGTCCGACAATCTCGCTGAAACTGCGCGGACGCAGCAGTTCCATGACTGACTGCGTCAGGTGGATGCTGTCAAGTTTCTCGAGCTTTTCACGCTTGATGGCATCCTGCGGCGACTCTGCCGTTTCTTTTTCTTCCTTGATGACCTGCTTGCGGATATCTTCGACGTAGTCCTGATGCTCCTGCTCGAGCTTCTCATTGACTTTTTTTTCGATGCGTTCCTCGATGTCCTTGCGCGCGCGTTTCTCGGCGATGCGCTCCGTCAGCAGGCTGATGACCTCCGGCAGGTCCTTTTCGCGCGGTGCCGGATGAATCAGGGGATCCTCATCGAGGATGCGCTGCAGCGCCAGCACGCGTTCGCAGCGGTCCGTAGAACGCAGCAGCTTCATCGCATTGAGCCGGCCTGCCTGTATGACAAGAGAATCCGTGCCGATGAGGTCGACGAGGGCCTGATACAGGGCATCGATTTCGCGGTCGATGGGCAGAACCTCTACTGGTGCCTCCTCGGCCTGCTTTTTCTCTTTTTCTTCCTTTTCATATTCATGATGGAAAAAACGGTCTAAAAAACTCATATTCCTTCCTTATCTTACCTAGGTGAAACAAAAAGCCCCCTCTGGCGAGGAGGCCTTGCGCCCTGCAGGATTACTCTGCAACAACGCTGACTTTTATTTTGCTCGTGACAGACGGGTGAACCTTGATGATGGCCTCGTAGACGCCGGTTCCCGTGACTTCGCCCTGAATGGTGATCTTGCGCTTGTCGATGTCGATATTCTGCTTCTTGAGCGCTTCGGCCACATCCTTGCCGGTCACGCTGCCGAAGAGTTTGCCGCCGTCGCCGATGCGTACGGGGATCTTGACTTCGACTTTCTCGAGCTGCTTAGCCATGAGTTTGGCCTCGTCGGCTGCCATGGCCTGCTTGCGGGCCTTCGAACCAGCCTGCGCATTGGCGACATTGAGGTTCTGCGCCGTAGCGAGGACTGCTGCCTTGCGCGGCAGCAGGAAATTGCGGCCGTAGCCTTCCGAAACTTCGACGATTTCGCCTTTTTTACCGAGTTTTTTAACGTCCTGCTGTAAGATTACTTTCATCTTGATCATACTCCTCTATGTATTTTTGGGCAATTTCGATTGCCTTTTTCTTGATATCTTCCACATTTCCGCCCTTGACCTGCGCACCGGCCACATTCTGATGACCGCCGCCGCCAAAGGCCTCCATGATGACCTGCACATTGAGCTCGCCCGTCGAACGCGCGCTGATGCCGACCGTGTCTTCCGTCAGTTGGAAGACGACGATGCTCATGCGCACATTCTCGATGCGCAGCAGGGAATCGGCCACCTGTGCTGCAATGACCTGGCCATTCGAGATGAGCTCCGGACAGGTCGAGATGATGAGCCCGCCATCGTAGAACTCCGAACGCGCCTCAGCCTTGGCCAAAGCCACGGTCGTCTCGTAGTCCGTGCGGAACAGATGGCGGACCATGACAGGGTCTGCGCCGCTGCGCCGCAGATAAGCCGCGGCATCGAACGTTCTGACGCCCGTCTGCACGGCAAAATTCTTCGTATCGACGACAATGCCCGAGTAAAGGGCCGTGGCCTCGATGCGCGAGAGCACGAGATTATCGCTGAAATACATCAAAAGCTCCGTGACAAGCTCACTGGAGGAACTCGAAGCCGGTTCGATGTAAACGAGCAGCGGATTCTTGATGAAATGCTCACTGCGGCGATGGTGGTCAATGACGATGACGCGGTGGATGCGCTCCAAAAGCGACGGGTCCGCGACGAGATGCGGGATATGCGTATCGACGACAACCAGCACCGGATTGAGCGCCGTCATATTGACGAGGTCATCCGCCCGCACGATGATATTCTGGAATTCTTCCTTATCCTTGAGGATATCTGCGAACTTGCCGATGCCCTCATTCATGTCAGAAAGCACGATGTGCACGGGTTTGCCGAGCTGCCGTGCCATCTTGGCCACGCCCATGGATGCACCGAAGCAGTCAAAGTCTTCATTATGATGGCCCATGACATAGACCGCATCGGCGCCATCCATGATTTCGCGGATGGCATGGGCCACAACGCGGGCCTTGACGCGCGTGTGCTTCTCGACTGCCTTGGCACGGCCGCCGAAGAACTGCGTCTTGCCGCCAATCTGCACGGCAACCTGGTCGCCGCCGCGGCCCAAAGCAAGGTCGAGCCCTGCCTGTGCCTGCGTGCCGAGATCCGCCATGCTCTGGCAGTCTGCCACGGCCACGCCCATGGAAAGCGTCACCGGCAGACGGTTGGTACTGTGCAGCTGACGGACCTTGTCAAGGATGTCGAAGCGTGCAGCGATGGCCTTGTCCAGTGCCTTGCGCTCAAGGATGACGACGTAAAGGTCATCCGATACGCGGCGCATGAAGCCGCCGAGATTCTTCATCCAGGCATCGAGCTGCTGATTGACAGCCAGCAGCAGCGCCGTGCGCGCCGCCTCATCGAGGCCCTGTATGACCTCATCGTAATTGTCAATCTGGATGTACGCCAGCACTGTGCGGCTGAGCTTATACGAACTGCGCAGCGTCTCAAAGCCCGTGATGTCCTGCACGTAAAGTGCCATCAGGGGGTCCTGATGCGGCGGCACCGGTACCGGCCGGTAGCGCACCTGATAATAGTGCTCTTCGTGAGCAAAAACGTACTCTCCCGTAGTGCCCCAGACGGGGCCGATGATGATGGACGGCCAGATATCCTTGATATCCGTATCCTGCTCCGGCTTTTCGCCGACGTATTCCGCCAGGCGTTCATTGCACCACTGGATGCGGCCGGCCTCATTGACGATGATGATGCCCTGTGGCAGGTCCTCAATGGCGTAATTCATCATCTCATTGAGATTGCGTACGACATTGCGGCAGTAGCGCTCAAAGCGGCGCGAACGGTCATGGCAGCGCTCCTTGGCAAAAAGGACCAGACAGAGCCAGATGACAAAGGCTATCGCGGCAATATAATGATTATAACACGACAGGATGCCAATCAGCATCAACATGATGAACAAATGTATCGAAAGATCGATCCATGCCGAGAGATTTCGCGGCATTTTCTCACCTCATTCCCATTACGGCGTCATGATTTCTTCTGCCCAAAGCGGCGGCGATAGTCAAACAGCATATCAAAAAGCCCCGTGAAGGCCAAAATCTGCACAAGGACGCCGCCGAGGAGCACGAAAGCATAGAAGAACATCCGCATGACGCGCCCGACACGGAAGCGGTCCATGGCATAGCTCATGAGCGAAAGCCCCTGAATGACGCCTGCCCCCATCGCCACCATGTTGAGATTGAACGCCGCCTGATACAGAGGCTGTATCTCTCGGGACCCGCCCCAGTAAATGCCGACGAGCGCAAAGCCCAGAAGATACAGGAAGAACTGCGGCAGGCGCCACTCAGCAAACGGCGGCAGCTGCGGCACAGTCTCGCCGAGCCTGCGCAGGACGCGGCTGCTGACGATATAAGCCACGCCGGCATCCAAAAGGCCCATGACGCCGACAATGAACGGCAGCAGCAGATTGAGATACGTCATAGCCTCAGAAATCTGTGCCTTGCTTGCCGCAATGGCATTCTTGTCGAGGCCCATCTGCTCATAGACGGCAAAGGTCTGGTCAAAGCTCTGCTGCATGACGTCCATCTGCATATTGAGCGGATTGACCGACGTAACGAGGAACAGCAGGCCAAAAGTCAGCAGCTTGCCCGCCACCGAAGCGACCAATGTCATGCCGAAGGCATGCGCCCCCGACCACTGATGGCGGAAGGCATAGCCGAGCATGAGGCCCGTCGGGCCGAAGGAAAGCACCATGCGCAGCGAAAGCATCGGCTCCAGCAAAAGCGCCATGATGACACCCGAAACGAGCACCGACATAACCCCCCAACGCAGGCCGTGGCGCACGATGAGCACCACGACAGGCAGTGCCCAGACGAGAGCTGCCACCATGCCGATGACCGGCAGATAGGCCGCCGCCATTGCCAGGATGACCGTCAAGGCTGAAAGCAGTCCGCTCTCCGTCAGCGGCGTAATTCTATGTGAAGTCATTTCTTCATCCTTTCCATTTTTCCATCTTTCCATAAAAATGAAAATGTCTCAATTCTGAAGACTATCTTTTATTATATCAGAAGAATTTCACCCTGTCTTGCCAGCAGGTACTAATCACCAGTTTATGCTCCCGCAGTGCCTGCGGATAGAAAAAGAAGGCCCCTCGCATAAAGCGGGAGGTCTTCTATGCTATGCATTTATGGGCTGGATGCTCACTGCGCCTGCGTCGTTACGACACCGTAGAGCGTCGTATCCGCTTTGGTCTGGATGTAGAGCTCCGTGCCGGCGGGCAGGTTCACGTCCTTGCCATGAACAAAGGCACCGGCGACAATACCGATTGGTCCGAGAATGGCGATGCCGGCAAGGCTTGCACCTGCGGCCATCGCGAGATTCTTCATTTCCTTCTTGGCTGCTTCGCCGATGTACGTATCGACATACGTGCCATCGATGGATTTTGTCTTGTTGAAGTCAATCTCGACTTCCGCATTGCGGCCAAAATTGCGCGCCTGCTTGACTTTCGTCACCGTGCCCTCGCCCGGCAGGCCCTTGGCAAAGACGAGCTTGCCATTGACGATGACATCATCAGCAATCTTGTACTGGATGGTATCACCGACTTTGAGATTGTTCGAATTGACCGGGCTGACAAGCGCGACCTTGATGAGCGTTTCCGCGGGTACGCGCACCTGGTCGAGAGGCAGCGTCGCCGAACCAAACGAGGCTTGCGAGAGGGCTGCCAGACGCTGTTTGTACGTACCGGTCCCCGTCTTGCCTGTCATATCCATCTCGAGGTCGGCAATGCGCGAATCCACGGGGTCCATGCTGACCTCATGGCCGATATTCCATTCCACGGCATTGAGGTCGGCGAGCAGCGACGGCTTCGTGCTGTTCGTGTAGACTTCATTATATACCGCATTGACGCGCGCCATCATACTGCCGCTGCGGTGCGTGCCGTCATAATCCTTTTCCAGTTTGTTGATGCGGTCGACAAGAGCGCCTGTCTGCACCGTGCCATACGTGTCCCTTTCGATGGCACCGAGTTTATCCTGTACGGTCTCCGGCGTGGCTGCTGCCGTAATGCCCATCGACGAGACGAGAAATACAGCGCTCAGGAGCACGCTGAAAAGCTTGCGGAATTTCATGATCCAGCCTCCTCTTTTTCCCTACGATTCTTATGATGAGTCTATTCTGTCATATTTCCTTGAAAATAGCAAGGAAAGCCGTAAAAGTAAGGTACGTTTTATGTTTTATACCTTTGTGCCCGACGGCACACTGCCCTGCGATTCCTCGTACAGGCTGACCTTGGTCTCGACGTCATGATAGCCCGCCGGCTCCGGATGAATCATGATGTCAAACGTGCCAAATTCTTTGCGAATGAGCTGTTCAAGCTCGTCGCAGATGGCATGAACCTGCGAAAGATGCATGTTGCCATCAAACAGCACGTGCACGTCAAGAAGCTTGTACGAGCCGGAACGGCGCGTTCTGAGGCAGTGGCAGCCCTTGACTTCCGGCACGCTTTCGATGATTTTGCGGATGCGCGCCTCTTCGTCTTCCGGCAGGCTCGCGTCCGTCAGCTGCATCGTCGAATCGACAATCATACGCCAGCCGGCGCGAAAAATGATGCCCGCGACGAAAATAGCGATGACTGGGTCAAGCCAGGCCCAGCCCGTGACCTGCATGAGCACCAGGCCCGTGAGCACGCCGACAGAAGTCCAGATATCAGCGCGCAGATGCAGGCCGTCGGCCTCGAGAGCCTGCGAACCCGTCTTCTTCGCCACGACAATCAGTCGGTGCGAGACAAAGAAGTTGATGACAATCGAGATCACCATGATGGCAATGCCGTAGCCGAGGAATTCCGGTACGGACGACTCCTGGAATTTGGAGACAGCCTCGTAGACAATGCCGAGGGCTGCAACAACGATGAGCACGGCCTCAACCGCGGCCGAGAGGTTCTCATACTTGCCATGGCCGTAGTCATGCTCGAGGTCCGGCGGTGTCACCGACTTGCGCACGGCCCAAAAGGCAATGAGTGCCGCGATGAGGTCGACGCCTGAATGCAGGGCCTCGGAAATCAGGCTGACCGCGCCGACAAAAATGCCGACGGCCAGTTTCAGCAGTACGAGTGTCGTATTGGAAAAGATGGACAAATATGCTGTCCGCTGCTTCAAGACAGCGTTTTTTGACATATTGACTCCTCCTTCAAACTTTCTTCTGAGAAAAATGAAAAATAGCTGGACAAAGCAAATCCGCCCCGCTATAATGAATTTGTCGAGAGATCGACATACTCAAAAGCACTTATAATTCATATTTGTTCTTGCTTTCTGGACGCTGCTGCGTCCTATTTTTTTGCCTGACCAAATCCGTATTTACAGCCGCGAACAAGAATCCTTTGCAGATATCACTGCGTTTGAAAAGAGCCTGCCCAAAAGGGCAGGCTCTTTTTTATTCACTTTCTGATGACGACGCCGTCATGATGAACTGCACAATTTCGTTCATCGGCGATGTCGCGAGATAAGGCCTCACAGGCTCTGCCTGGTCGCTTGACTGCAGCACGGCCTTCGTATCGTAGCGCTGAACTTCCGACGCAAAAATCTGATACGTCCGCTTGCTGGGGTCAAACTGCATGAGATAGATATACCGCCGGTCAAGGTCAGCCCGCACGACGGCCACACGCGCCGTCCAGAGCGTTTTCTGCACGTCATTCTCCACTACCTGATCCGAAGAAATCGAATCCGTATCCACATAATAGCCCGTCGAGCCATTGGCATCGACAAACTGCATATTCTCGGCATAGACACGGCTCACGAAGACCATCAGACAGGCAACGAGCAGACAGCCGATCTTCCGGATATTCATCAATCTATCGTCCTTTCCTGAAATTATACCGCTTTTCTATATCATTTACTATCTTCCCTATTATAAAAAAATCTTTTTGGCACGTCAAGCACAGCTGGGCGGCCAAAAAGATTTCTAAAACATTCTAATATAATATGTCCTCTGCTCAACAAATGCGCGGCACGAGATTGCCCAGCGGCATATCGACAATGCGGATGCCGCCGATGGCCGTCCTGAGACCGACCTGTCCCGGTGCTTCGGCCGTGACTTCGCCGATGATGCATGCGTCCTTGCCGTACTTGTTCTCCTTCATGACAGCAAGTACCTTGTCGGCTTCTTCTGCCGGCACAAACGCGATGCACTTGCCCTCGTTGGCCAGATACAGCGGGTCAAAGCCGAGGATATCACAGACCCCCTGAACCTCCTCGCGGATAGGCAGGGCATCTTCGTCAATGAGCACGCCGCACTGCGAAGCTTCGGCAATCTCATTGAGCACGGCTGCCACGCCGCCGCGCGTCGGGTCGCGCAGGACGGCGATGTCGGGAGCCGCTTCGAGCATGGCACGCGTCAGCGAGTTCAGCGGCGCGCAGTCCGTCTTAATGGTATCGGGCAGCTCGAGGCCGTGGCGGCCGGCGAGTACCGTTGCCGCATGGTCGCCGATGAAGCCCGAAAGCAGGACCTTCATGCCCGGCTTCACATGCTTCGGCGAGATATCCGTACCGGCGATGATGTCGCCGATACCGGCCGTATTGATGAAGATGCCGTCGGCCTTGCCGCGTTCGACGACTTTCGTGTCGCCCGTGACGATGGCTACGCCGGCTTCATCGGCCATCTGGCGCATCGTGTGGGCAATTTTCTTAAGGTCGGCAATGGGGAAGCCCTCTTCGAGAATCATGCCTACCGAGATATAGCGCGGCACAGCGCCGGTCATCGAAAGGTCGTTGACCGTGCCGCAGACCGCGAGCTTGCCGATGTTGCCGCCATTAAAGAACAGCGGCTGCACGACGTAAGAATCTGTCGTAAAGGCGACGTGGCTGCCCATATTGACCGCCGCACCGTCGTGAAGTTCATTGAGATAAGGATTCGTGAATTCCGGCAGGATGACCTCCTGCATGAGCTGCTGGCTCATCTTGCCGCCGGCGCCATGCGCCATCGTTATGCGTTCATCTGCCATATGAAAATCTCCCTTGACCGTATTTATACCAAGCCGCACAGACACCCTCGACCGAGACCATGCAGGGGCCAACCGCATGTGTCGGCACACAGGCTTTGCCAAAAAGCGGGCATTCCTTCGGCGTCACGATGCCGCGCAGCACCTCGCCGCAGCGGCAGCCCGGCTTGTTTTTGCCCATCGGCACATCGAGCGGCAGCAACTGTTCGATATCGTAGTCTGCAAACGCTTGGCGCATGTGAAGCCCCGACATCGGGATGATGCCGATGCCGCGCCAGGCAGCATCAGCCGGTTCATAGACGAGCTCTGTCGCCTTTCTCGCCGCAGGGCTGCCATCTTTGTGCACGACACTGCCGTATTCATTCTCGATGCGGGCCGCGCCTTCCGTGACCTGCTGCATGAGCCGGTAAAGAGAACGGAGAATCTGCAGGGGCTCAAAGCCCGTGACTACGCCCGGCATATGATATTCGGAAGCGAGAAATGAAAATACCTCCGTGCCCGTGATGACCGAGACATGCCCCGGCAGGATGAAGCCGTCCACGCGGACATCGGGGTCATCGAGCAGGGCACGCAGGGCCGGCGGCACGAGTTTCTGCGCGGAAAGCATATAGAGGTTGTGCAGCCCCTGCTGTTTCGCGGCAATGACCGTCGCCGCAGCCGTCGGCGCCGTCGTCTCAAAGCCGACAGCGAGGAAAATAACTTTTTTATCCGGATTGTCCTTAGCAATATGGATGCTGTCGAGCGGTGAATAGACGATGCGGATATCCGCGCCCTGCGCCTTGGCCTCCATGAGGCTCGACTGCGAGCCCGGCACCTTGAGCATATCGCCAAACGTCGTGATGATGGTATCATCACGCAGGGAATAGGCAATGGCCTTATCCATATAATCATCCGGCGTCACGCATACAGGACAGCCGGGGCCCGAGACGAGCTCGACATTTTCCGGCAGCATCTGGCGCAGGCCGGCGCGGAAAATAGCGACCGTATGCGTGCCGCAGACTTCCATGAAGCGCAGCTTGTGGTCAGCTTTTTCTGCCATGCGGCCGATTTCCGTGACGAGTCTCTTGGCGAGCTCGCGCTCTTCCTGTTTTGTCATAACTGCATACCACCCGCTTCATCAGAAATGCTCGTGACGGTGCGTTCAGCGCCGTTCATTTCGGCGAGCAGTGCATTCGTCTCAGCCACCTCTTCTTCCGTGACTTTCTGGATGGCAAAGCCGGCATGCACAAGTACATAGTCGCCGACCTGCGTCTCCGGCAGCAGCATCAGGCTGATGTCGCGCTCTACTCCAGAAATATCCACTTTGCCCATGACATCGTGGACTTCCACGACTTTAGCAGGAACTGCCAAACACATATCTCTTACCTCCGCTTCTAAAACGTTCTATATAATATAATGCTTATTCCATTTCTTCGCGAACCGATTCCTCGGCGACGATGCCGTAGTTCACAGCGCGTTCTTCTGCCTTCGGCTTGACTTCGATGCCCCAATCCTTGAGAACGTCCACAGCCTCCTGGGCGATGAGCGGCAGCAGTTTTTTCATCTCGGGGCTGAGCTCCACGCCCGCCTCAAGGTCATACGGCTGTGCGCCGAGCACGACGACGTCCGGGATCTTGCGGCCCGTGACCGTCAGCAGGGCAAGAACGTCCTGAATGCCGACTTCATGGGCACTGAGCTTGTCCTGAAAATGTTCCATGATGGCGTCATTGCGGAAATGGAAGCGCGTGCCGGGCTTCTGACCGCCGTTGATGGAGTCGATGACGAGAAGTTTCTTCGTGCCCGTCACATACTGCGTGAGCTCAATGCCCAGTGTGCCTCCGTCGACGACCTGTACATTCTCAGGAAAGTCGTAATGCGCATCGAGATACTCCGCAGTGCGCACGCCAAAGCCCTCATCGCGCAGGATGACGTTGCCGACACCGAGAATCGTGACCTCGGCCGGATGCAGCACATCGTCAATCATCGAAGATTTTTCACTGCCGTTGCCAAATACGTCAGCCATGTTCATTCTCCTTTTTTCTGCTTTGCCGCAACGCGGCCGAGCAGCCATTCACACCATTCGTCAATGCCCTGGTCTTTCGTGCACGAGACTTCGACGACCGTCATGCCAGGATGCAGCGTCGTGATATCCTCGCGGGCCGCAGCCATGTCAAAGTTGCAGTACGGCACGAGATCCACTTTATTGAGTAGAGCGATGGCCGATTCCTTGAAAATCAGCGGATATTTCATTGGCTTATCGTCGCCTTCCGTGATGGAGAGCACGACGCCCTTATCATCTTCGCCAACCGCAAATTCTGCTGGGCAGACGAGATTGCCGACATTCTCGACAATGAGCAGGTCAAGATGGTCGAGGTCGAGCTGTTTGGCCACTTTCTGCACCATCGGTGCATCGAGATGGCAGCCGCCGGCCGTGTTGATCTGGATGACCGGCACGCCGTGTTTCTCGATGCGGTCGGCATCCTTGCTCGTGAAGAGGTCGCCCTCAATGACGGCCATGCGTACCTTATCCTTGAGTTTTTCCATGGTCTTCTCAAGCACCGACGTCTTGCCGGCGCCCGGCGAACCCATGAGATTGATGACATAGACGCCTTTTTCTGCAAACAACGCCTGATTTTCGGCCGCTACGCGGTCGTTTTCTCCTAAAATATTCTTCATGACCTGAATCTCAGCCATTTAATCCACCTCCAGATATTCCACCTGCATCTCACGTCCTGAAATAGTCTTTAGGACTCCGTCCTTGCATTCAGGACACCAGAAATCGTAATGTTCGATGTGAAATTCCTTGCCGCATTTGACGCAGCGCCCGATAAGCGGCACATGCTTCACCTTGATTTTCGCGCCTTCGGCTATCGTGCCCTTGGCAATCATGTCAAAGGAAAACGTCAGGGAATCCACGACAACCCCCGACATTTCGCCAATCAAGAGCCCGATTTCGCGGATGCGGCTCGCATCATTCTTCTTCGCATAGTCAAGAGCAATGTCGAGCACGCCCTCGGCAATCGCCATTTCATGCATAATTCATCTCCTGACAGACAGAAACTGTCTCATACAAAAACGCCCTCCCCGCCATCTTACCTGACAGCCGGAAAGGCGTTCCATGAAACTACTCGTTCAATTATAACGCGGCTTCGAGATTGCGTGCCTGCAGGACACCCAGGATATCCATGAGCTTCGTCTTGGCAGGGCTGTAATCTACCGTAGTCTCGCCATCATGTGCGTGGATGTGGACGAAGAGCACGCCCGGCAGACCGAGCAGAGCCTTCTCTACTTCCTTGGCACTTTCTTCCGTATAGCCTTTGACCGTGAACTGGAGACGCGTATTGCCGTTCGTCTCGCCGCAGCCGCATTCTTTACACATAGTCAATACTCCTTTATCCCCAAAGGGATACAATCAGTTCTTTTTCTTTGGTTTCGGACCTTCCTCATTGATTTCCGGTGCATCGAGCGGTACATGCTCGAGGAATTTCACGCCGGAGAACATCGAGGATGCCTCGCCCTCGGCTTCCATGAGGTCTGCGCGCAGGACCATGTAGACATGGCCGATGGCGAAGACGATGATGAGCCAGGCAACGATGTGATGGACCCAGTGCGTGACCATCTCGCCGCCGAGCACGACGTTGACCCAGCCAAACAGCGTGCCGCCGATGGCATTCGGCTCCGTCATGTAGTACATCGCAAAACCCGTGAGGATCTCGATGAGGACCATGGCATAAAGTCCTGCATACGACGTACGTGCCAGCGGGTTGCGCAGATACGGGTCATGGCCCGGTTTCAGCAGCATGTAATGCAGTGCCACGTCAATCGTATCGCGGTAGAAATGGCCCTTCCAGACACGCGGGAACAGGCGGTCGCCCGGATAACGGATGTAGCCGTAAATGCGCAGGATGAAAGCTGCGCAGAAGGCAAACGCTGCGATGAAGTGAATGTTTCTTACCCAGTCCATGGACATGGATGTGTACGTCGGCTCAATGCCCAGTACCGTCACTGGCTTCGTGATGAGCAAGCCGGTAATGAACAGCGTAACGATGGCCAGCACCATGATCCAATGGAACATCCGCAGGAACGGACTGAACAGGTAGTAGACTTTTCGTTTTTCTTCTTTCATTCTACTATTCCTTTCTTTTCCAGCTGAATCCCGGCTCACTTCTCAACGTGCGTGCCGGAATACGGATCCGTAGTGATGACATTGATCTTCTCGCCCTTGGCATTGAACATATGCGTTGCGCAGGCCATGCACGGGTCGAAGGAACGAACGACTTTGACAATCTCGAGCGGCTTGTCAGGAATCTTGACCTGCGTGTCCATCATGGCCTTCTCATAAGCGCCATGACCGGCTTCATCGTCACGCGGGCAGGCGTTCCACGTCGTCGGTACGACGGCCTGGTAGTTGTCAACCTTGCCGTTCTTGATGACGACATAGTGGGAAAGAGCACCGCGCGGAGCCTCGTAGAGGCCAACGCCCTTGCAGTCTTTCGGCCACGTCGACGGGTCCCATTTCTCCATGTTCGCCGTCTTCGTATCGCCCGACTTGATGTTGGCGATGAGTTTGTCGAAGAAGAACTTGTTGATTTCAGCATTGAGCTGGCAGTCGAGGCCGCGGGCAGCCGTACGGCCGACCATCGTCGGCAGCCAGACTTCCGGTGCGAGGTTCAGGACCTTCGAGACTGCATCGATCTGGTCGAGCATCATCTTCTCAGCCCAGGTCGGCTCACCGAGCATGCCTTTCTTGGCTTTCGTGTAAATGATGATGTAACGGGCGAGAGGACCAACCTCGCAGACTTTGCCGCGCCATTTCGGCGTCTTAAGCCAGGAGTATTTGCCGGTCTCATTGAGGGCCTTCCAGTCCGTCGGCGTACCTTCCTTCGGGCCCGTGAACTTCGGTGCCGTGACACCATCCCACGGATTGCGGTCTTTCTGGCCGCCCGACGGATACTCGTACCAGGAATGCTCAACGCCTTCCGTAAGTACCTCTGGGTCATTGAGGTCTTCCTCATTAATCTCATAGACCTTTGCCGCGTCAATGCCCTTGCCGAAGTCCTCGACAACGCCGTTCGTGCGGATGAGCAGGTTCTTGAAGAAGTCGCCATTCGACGTGCCCGTAAACGGCTCAATCGGATAAGAACCGTAGCCAATGACGCGTTCTTTGGCAAGTCCGCCGCCGTCTACGCGGCCAGCCTTGACATAAGCTGCACCGATGGCGAGGACGTCCGGAACATAATAGTTATTGACCAGCGTGCGGCCGAGGTTGATGGCGCGGTCAACGATGCCAAGACGGGCCGTGTTGACCGGAGCGTTGCCATCTTCCAGCGAAATAGAGCACGGCATACCGCCGACAACATAGTGCGGATGCGGGTTCTTGCCGCCGAAGATGACCTGCGGCGTAACGAGGTCGCGGTGCTTATCGAGCATCTCGAGGTAATGAGCAATGGCCATGAGATGAACCTCAGGCGGCAGCAGCTTGTAGTCCGGATGATCCCACCAGTTGGCGGAGAAGATACCGAGCTGGCCGCTCTCGACGATGGCCTGTACCTTGTTCTTGATTTCAGCGAAATACTGCGGCGTAGCAGCCGGGAAATCGTGGTCGTATGCTTCCGTTACCGAAGCGCCCGGAGCGCGGAACGGCAGTTTATAAGCATTGAGCACCGTATTCTGCAGGTTAGCCGTAGCAACAGGGTCTGCTGCAAGGGCCTCAACCGGGCTGACCCAGTCAAGCGCATGCAGATGATAGAAATGGACGATATGGTCCTGGACCGTCAGCGTGGCGGCCATGATATTGCGGATGTAGTTGGCGTTCTTCGGGATCTTGATGCCGAGAGCATCTTCAACAGCACGCAGGGCACCAAGTGCATGGGCACTCGTGCAGACGCCGCAGATACGCTGGATATAAGCCCAGGCATCGCGCGGATCACGGTCTTTCATGACGAGCTCAAGGCCGCGCCATGCCGTACCAGAGGAAAGTGCATCGGTTACTTTGCCCGTGCTCTCGTCGACCTGCACTTCAACGCGCAGATGACCTTCAATTCGTGTGATTGGATCTACTACTACGTGTTTCATTTATTTGTTCACCTGCTCCCCGTTCTCTTCCTTAGCGGCTTCACGTTTTTTCTTCTGTACAACGCTGGCAGCGGCATGTGCGGCTACGCCGACAGCCGTGACGGCAGCGAGGCCGGCACCAATCTTATCGACATCACCGAGCGGCGGTGCAAATTTCGGCAGACGCTCGCTCATGTTGCCCTCATCCCAGAAGTTGGCATTCGAGCAGCCGATGCACGGTGCCCCCGACTGAATCGGATAGCTCATGCCCTGGAACCAGCGCATATTGCCGCAGGAGTTGTACGTCTCAGGTCCGCGGCAGCCGAGCTTGTAGAGGCACCAGCCAGCCTTCGAGCCTTCATCGTCGAAGCTCTCAGCGAACATACCGGCATCGAAGAACGGACGGCGGTAGCACGTATCATGGATGCGGTTGCCGTAGAACTGTTTCGGACGGCCCTGGCCATCGAGCGGCGGCACCGTGCCGAAGAGGGCAACGTGCATGATGACGCCTGTCATGACCTCAGGAATCGGCGGGCAGCCCGGTACATTGACGACCGGAGTCTTGCCCGTGAAGTGCGAGATACCCGAAGAGCCCGTCGGGTTCGGGTTGGCAGCCTGGATGCCGCCGGAAACGGCGCAGGTGCCGTAAGCGATGACTGCAGCAGCATTCTCTGCAGCGCGCTGCAGCGTATGCGTGAACGGATGACCGCCGCTCATGCAGTAGACGCCATTGTCTTTCGTGCAGGCAGCACCCTCGACAGCGAGGATATACTGGCCCTTGTACTTCTGAATCGTCTCTTCGAGATGTGCCTCGAACGGCTCGCCGCTGGCAGCGGAAAGCAGATGGTCGTACTCGAGAGCAACCTGGCTCAGGATGACATCCGAAGCATACGGGGAACCGGAACGGATGAACGATTCGTCACAGCCCGTGCACTCATGTCCATGAATCCAGATGACGACCGGCAGCGGTTTTTTCTCGGCAGCCTCGACGACCTTCGACAATTTGTCTGTGCTCAGGCCCATCAGAGACGTCAGTGCTACGCAGCCCTTGACAAAGCTGCGGCGGCTCATGCCTTTTCTGAGATATACATCCCACATACTCTCCCGTTTGTCCACTTTTTTACCTCCTCATTAATCCTTGCGGATCTCGTGCGGCTCCTTTGATAAGGGCGGCTCGTTTCCCTTATCGGCAGAAGGCAGACGCATAATTGTGGCTTCTCTTATTCTATTATACGCTGAATAGTTCAAAATATCTACGTCTATTATCACATAGAATCATTATAAATTCTATTGATGGCTTGACATAAATAAGAGGCGCAAATATATTAATAAATAGTATTTATTCAGCATATATATTCTATAACGATTATGTTGTTGTTCGCGGCGGACATATGTTTTTCCTGCTTCATTTCCCGTTTTTTCATTCTTTTTCCTGATGATTCCTATAGAAATTCCGAATCACCGCAAAAAAACTTGAAAATCCCATCCAATCGCGTTATACTGGAACTTGTCTTGGGGACGTAGCTCAGCTGGGAGAGCGTTCGGTTCGCATCCGAGAGGTCGAGGGTTCAATCCCCTTCGTCTCCACCAAGATGAACATGCAAAGCAGGCCGTCAGCCTGCTTTTTTTATGCCCGCTTGCCGCTTTGAAATTCATGACCATTGACTTCGCCCTGTATCAGTGTTATGCTTATGTTGTAATAAAGTTATACACATCATTATTTCATCAGAAAGGAAGATTGTTATGACCAAGGAAGAAGTACTCGCACATGTCAAGGGTGTTGCCGAAGCACCGAGCGTTTATGCCGGCCTTAAGAACGTCGCCGAGGAATATCTTGCTTCTGTCGGCACGGCCAAGGAAAAAGACGAGGCAAAAAAGCTCATTGCTGCCCTCAAGGAATGCGTCTGCAGCATCGACGATGTCATCCCGTTCTTTGATTCCGAGAAAGCAAAAGAAGTCTTTGGTGCCGAGCAGGCTGCGGCCATGAGCAAAAAGGCCCATGAGGTCAAGGCTGCCGGCGGCGACACCTGCTTCTGCCCGGCCTGCACGAACGGCAAATTCGTCCTCGACCATCAGGACCTGCTGCTGAACTGAAACTCTATATACGGCTGATTTCATCATAAAAAAGAGGCTGACCGCGAAGGTCAGCCTTTCTTTTTTCCTACTAAATACGGATATCAGTCTTTAAAAACGCTCATATCGAGGCTCGTGAAGCCCTTGAGGAATTCCTGCACTTTGGCAGCAATCTCGGCCACGCCGCCTTTTTTGCGGCTCTCGATATTGAGCGGCATCTGCGGGTCATGCAGGCTCATGCGCAAAAGGGCCCAGCCATCCGGGAATACGAGGCGGACACCCTCGTACGACGGCTTAGCCGCGCGGATGCCGGCTTCGGCTGCGCGTTCCTCAAACACCTTGAGGACATTGGCACCATAGCCGCGGAAATCTTCCTCGCCCATGATTTTCATGCGGAATTCACGGCTCTCGACCGGTTCGCCGAGATTCTTGACGAGGTCGCTGAGATGGCGTCCTTTTGCCTTGGCCTTGGCTGCAGCAATGAGCAGCTTGACGGCGAGATACGCACCATCGTCGAGGTAATAGTTCTCAGAAAGCGCACCGTGACCGCTCGTCTCGATGGCCAGCGGCGAAACCGTGCCCTCTTTGTTGAGCTCGATGCACTTGTCGATGACATTCTTATAGCCGCGTTTATAGCGCAGATGCTTGAGACCGAGCTCGCCCTGCAGGAATTCCGTGAGCTCATCGCTCGTGACGGAATCCGTGACAATCGTGCTGCCCGGATAATCCGGCGCGAGGATGGCAGCCATCATGGCAATCAGGGCATTGCGGCTGATTTCTTTGCCGTTCTTGAGCACGGCGCTCATGCGGTCGACATCGGTATCGAAAATCAGGCCGAGGTCCGCGTGGCTGTCAAGCACGGCCTTGCGGATGGCCGCCATGGCCTGCTTGTTCTCCGGATTCGGGATATGATTTGGGAAATGGCCGTCCGGTTCGAGAAAGACGCTGCCCGACGTATCCGCGCCGAGACGTCCGAGGACCTGCGTCGCAAAGAAGCCGCCCGCGCCGTTGCCGGCGTCGACGACGACGTGCATGCCCTTGAGCGGCGTATCGCCCATATGGAGCGCCGCGCGGATTTTCTTGCGCAGATGATGGCAGTAACGGTCGATGAGGTTGTATTTCTGAACCTTTGTCAAATCGCCCTTAACCTCGGGATTGCGTGCCGCCGCTTCGAGGATAGCGAGGATGTCTTCATGCTCTACGCCGCCGTCTTTCGTGAAGAACTTGAGGCCGTTGCGATTGAACGGCAGGTGGCTGGCCGTAATCATGATGGAGCCGTCCATCTTCGTCTCCGGGAAGACGATGGACATGAACATCGACGGCGTCGAAGCCAGACCGCAGTCGACCGTCACGACGCCCGCATACGTCAGGGCCTCGAGTACAGCATCCTTGAGCATCGGCGCCGAAAGGCGTGAGTCATGGCCGACGGCAATGCGCAAGTCCTTGATTTTCTTGCCCGTCTTCTGGGACAGAAAATCGAGGAAACCGCTCGTGATGCGGTTGGCTGCTTCAGCATTGAGTGTCACCGGCTCATCGGCCACGCCCTCAATCGCGACGCCGCGCACATCACTGCCGTTGGCAAGTTTCAACAAGTTCTTTTCGGATATCGGCATAGGATTACCCCCTCGCAAAATAATTGCTTATCATAGTATTGCTACTTAGTTTTATTCCATACGCCCTAAAGAAAATCCTGCCTGACCTGAAGAAAGCACAAAAACAGGACCACAGCCAAGCTGTGGTCCTGTTCATTATCTTCCTATAATATGAAATCAATCGTTCTTGCCGCTCAGTACGACTTTCGAGAAAATCACGAGAGCCGCAGCAAAGACAGCGAGGCCGAGGTATTCTGCCGTATCGGCAAAATCCTTGCCGACAATGGCGAGCGGTGCCTCAGAGCCGCCATTCGTAACCGAAGCAACGATGACGCCGGCCAGTACGACGCCGACGATGGATTCACCGACAATCAGGCCCGAAGCAAAGAGCGTGCCGCGGCGGAAACCAGCTTTGGCCTTCTCTTCGCCCCATTTCTGCGTCATATGACGGCGCAGGAAATAGCCGAGGACAGCACCGACAACCAGCGGCGTCTGTACCGACGGCGGCAGGTAAATGCCCATGCCGACAGCAAGCGGCGGCAGGCAGAGGCTGCGCGTATTGCGCTTGAGCACCTGGTCCACGATGACGAGGACAACGCCGAGGCCAAGGCCGATGTAGATGTAGTTCCAAGCAAGCGTGCTCGAGAAGATACCCTGAGCAATCGTCGTCATCAAGGCTGCCTGCGGTGCAGCGAGGGCCTGGCTCGGGTCCATATCCGGACGCGGCAGGGCGCCTGGGAAGCCGTAAGCCTGATAAAGCAGGTTGAGTACCGGCGCAATGACGAGAGCACCGACAACGCAGCCGAGCAGCAGGGCAACCTGCTGGCGCCACGGCGTAGCGCCGACGAGATAGCCTGTCTTGAGGTCCTGCATGTTATCGTTCGAAATGCAGGCAATGGCAACGATGATGGAAGTCGTAAAGATGGCCGTAGCCGTCGCGAACTTCTCGCCGCCCGGCAGCGCGAAAATGCCAAACGAAGAGCAGAGCGCGTACATGACGAGTGAAGCGACGATGATGGCCAGAATGCCGATACCGGAAATCGGGCTCGAGCTCGTGCCGACGAGGCCGGCCATGTAGGCGCAGGCCGCAGCGACGAAGAAGCCCATGAGCACGGCAACACCGACGCCGACGAACGTGAACGTCAGATTCTCAGAGACAGGCAGGCCTTCAGGACTGACAAATGCGTAGAAAATGCCGAGCAGGCCGGCAACCGTCAGGCAAAAGACCATAGCTACGCTCTGGATGCTCATATCGATATCCATGCGGTGCTTGCCTGTTTCCGCATCCGGCGTGTGCAGGGCAGCTAAGGACTCCTTGACACCGTCGATAACCGGACGGGCCAGCATGATGAGCGTCCATACAGCAGCAACACCCATGGCGCCGGCGCCGATGAGACGTACGCGCTCCTGATAGACCGAGCCCGCAAATTTCTGCAGCGTCATGCCATCCGGCACAGCGCTCGTAATCGTGTAGTACGGCACGAAGCCAGCCCAGGCAATCAGGATGCCGACGAGCATGGCAAGGCCGGCGGCGATGCCGATGAGGTAGCCGGCGCCGACGAGAGCCGTAGAATAGCCGAGCGGCAGCTGCGTCATGCCGCGGCCCACAGGAATCCAGAGCGAGAACTGCGAACCGAGAACCTGCAGGGCATTCGAGCAGAACGCAATGATACCGGCGAGGATACCGCCCGAAGCGATTTCCTTGACACCGGAGCCTTCCCCGCTCTCTTTGCCTTCTTTGGCATCCTTGCGCGACTGGCTGCCGACTTTAAGGATTTCGGCCGCAGCCACGCCTTCAGGATACGCGAGGTCGCTGTGCACGACCATCGCGCGGCGCAGCGGGATGGTGAACAGGACACCAAGGCAGCCGCCGCAGGCTGAGACGAGCAGCGTCTGCCAGAATTCGAAGCCCTGCCAGTAACCAATCATCAGCATGCCCGGAATGATAAAGATGATGGCTGACAGCGTACCAGCTGCCGAAGCCTGCGTCTGGACCATGTTGTTCTCAAGGATATTGGAATTTTTCGCCATCTTGAGCACGGCCATCGAGATGACCGCCGCCGGGATGGCCGACGAGAACGTCAGGCCGACCTTCAGTCCGAGGTAGACATTTGATGCCGTAAAAATGACAGTCAAAATGGCACCGAGAATCATGCCGCGGACCGTGAGCTCAGGCAGCCGCAGTTCGTGCCGCATGAACTCATTTTCTTCTTGTTTCATGATAAATGCTCCTTTGCAGGATTTTTATTTTTGTGCACGATGAGTGTACAAACACATTAGCTATTATATCACATATTTATGACATGTAAACTTTCAGTAAAATGTATACATATCATAAAAAAGTCCTGCCGTCGCTCAGGACAGCAGGACAGAAGCAATCGTATAAAGGCAGGTGAGATACAAAAGAACGAAAATCAAGCGGCGGATAAAGGCCTTGGGCACATACGAATAAATCGCATGGCCGACGAGGATGCCGAGAACAAGAGCCGGCAACAGGTAGATGAATTCGCCCCAGGCCGGCCCGAGGGAAAGTCCGCCGATGGTGTAACTTGTCAGTGAAGTCGCGTTGCAGAGGAAGAAAAACACGAAACACGTCGCGCGCATGACTTCAACGGTCATCTTCGTATAGGCCATATAAATGAGAAACGGCGGGCCGCCCATGCCGGCCGTAATCGAGGTAAAGCCGGAAAATATGCCCGTAATCCACGAATTCCGCGGACATTCGCGGACGCGCAGATGCATGGCCTGCATTGTGCCGAGGGAAAACAGCACGATGGCACTGATGAAAATCTTCAGCGTCGTGCTCGCCGCGTGGTCAAAGGCCCAGAAGCCCAGCGGCTGCCCGCAGAGCACGCCGAGATACAACCAGAAAACGAGCTTAAGGTTGGCCGTGCGCAGGGAGAAGAGTCCCTGCGCAAAATTTGCGCAGCAGGCTAAAAGCAGCATGACAGGCACCGTAAGCTTTGGGTCGTAAAACAGCATCAACAGCGGCGCGGCCACGATGACGAGCCCGAAGCCCGTGATAGACTGCAGCACTGCCGAGAAAAAAATGACAAACGCAGGTCCTAAGTGGCCCTCTATCCCTGCAAGATAAGCCATGAGCATGATATTCCCGCCTCTCCGGATTTTCCCCCAAATACTTCTCCAAAATAAAAGATGATTTCATCATAGCATCCTGCCGGCAAAAAATAAAGAGCCCTGCCCTCCACACAGCCTGTGCGGAAGGCAGGGCCCTAATCTTATATCGGTCAGTCCTCGCCGAAGAATTCATTTTCTGCAGCGATGCAGAGCATATGGTAGACCGGCAGATGGAGCTCCTGAATGCGGAAGGTCTCATCATCCGGCACGCAGATGGTGATATCCGCAAGATTCCGTGCCTTGATTTTGCCGCCGGACTTGCCCGTCAGCGCAATCGTACGCACATTCTTGACTTTCGCCATCTGCAGGGCGTAAATGACATTCGTCGAATTGCCCGAGGTCGAGATAGCCAGCAGTACGTCGCCTTCATTGCCCATGCCGAGAAGCTGCTGAGCAAACGAGAGGTCCGGTGCCTGGTCATTGGCAAAGGCCGTGTTGAGGGCGACCTGATTGACCATCGAGAGCGCCGGCAGCGTTCCCTGCAGGTTCTTCATGAAATAGTCGGCCTCTTCCGGACAGACTTCGCGCATCTTCTGTTCCATATCAGGACCGAGCCTGCGCGGCAGCAAAAAGCCCTTCATGAGCTCGCCGACGATATGCTCGGCATCCGACGCACTGCCGCCGTTGCCGCAGGCGATGAGCTTATGACCGCCGGCATAGCTTTCACAGATGGCCGCAACAGCCGCCCGCAGGTCCTCGCGGCAGACGGACAGTGCTGGATAGCGCGCAATGAGTTCATCGACTTTAGCCATAGTAGATTCTTTTGGCATGTATTCCACTTCTTTCCAAAATAAAGGTTCGAAAAAGGTCTTAGCGATTGCGGTAGCGGTCCGCCGTCGATTTGGCGTTGTAATCATTGCCATTGCCGCGCGGCTCAATGTCGCGGATAGAGCTCGGGGCCTGCGTTTTGCTGCTGAGGTCCTGTCTCTCCTGCTGGCGCATCTCCAGCGGCTGCTGATACGTGTTGTTCTGCGTACCCTGACGGCCGTCACGCTTTGTGCCGCGGAATTTGTTCCAGAGCCAGCGCACGACCATGACGGCCGCTACGACCATGATGACATTCATCAAAAGGCCCATGATGTCAGCGAACATGCCGCTGCCCATGCCGAAGAGATGGGAAAGCATCGAGCCGAGCAGCATACCGCCGGCAAACAGGCCGATACCGCGCATGAAGCTGCCGAGACGGCTGGAGCCCTGCGTATTCGTGCCGGCCGCAGCATTTGACTTCGTGTTGGCCGCCGGTGCGTTCTTATCGAGGCTCTTCGCGTCCTTGGACGGAGCGTATGACGAGCCGTTGCCCGAGACCGACTTGCTCTGCGACGCATTATTCGTGCTGGCCGCCGGTGCCTTCGGCGCGGCCGGAGCCGACTTCGGCACGCTCATCTTGGCGCCGCCTTTAGCCGCGTAAGCCGTATTCATGAAGGATGGAGCCGCCGGCAGCACAGGAACCGCCGAGAGCACCATGGCACCGACCATGAGTGCAGCCATTGTCTTCTTGAGATTCATATAAATTCTCCTTATCTTCTATCGTTAAAGAAATTACTCTTCTTTATAGGACTTGATGTCCTCAGGGAAGGCGTAAATCTCGCCGACCGTATCGAGCTCGCCCGAAAGGTAACGGTCGATATCGTCGACGTCGATGTAGAGCTTGCAGTCGATATCGAGATAGCCCTGCTCGCGGCCGCCCGAGAGGTCGCGGATTGCCATGAGCTTTTCGCGGAGCTTCAGAAGCTCGCTGCGCGTCGCATGGATATCGAGCTTAATCTGCGGCACACCGTATTCCTTGAGTACTTCGTCCATGGTCATGCGTTGTGACATATTGGTCGTCCTTTCCTTTGCTTTTGACTTTTTGATGTTTATATTTTACGAATACACGCTGAATACTTCCTGAAAAACAGCTTAACTTCAGGATTTTTTCGTCTCTTCTTCCTTCTCGCGCGCCTGAATGCGGTCCAGGATGCGCTGCAGATGGCGTTTCTGCCTCAGATGCGTCTCGTATTCGAGGTCATTGGAATCGATGCGCATGCGTTCCTTGAGCATATCAATGCTGGCCTGTATCCTGCGGACAGCCTCATTTTCTGCCATAGCGCACACCTCCTTTTTTATGATTCTTTCTAAGTTCATACGATTTCATTATACAGGAAAACAAGAGCCTCGACAATGGCGGTCCCAGGACAGGCGGCCGGCATGAGATTCATGATATAATGAGAACATGACCCATCTATTTCTATTGAGGTGATTCTATGCTCGATTTCAAAACGATGCGGGGCGAGGGCCTTGCCAAGCTGCAAAATCTAAAAAAACATCAGCAGCGCCTCGTCCTTCTGCGCACGTGTTCTTTCCTTATCATGATTTTTGCGTTTGCAGCCGGCTGGGATGGCCATATCTGGGGCATTTTTCTCGGCATCCTGATGCTCGCGGCCTTCATTGCCCTGGTCCGGCGCCATCAGAGACTCGGCCTCAGCCTCCTGCTGACGGAAAGCCAGCTTGCCTGCCTGCAGGCCTGCCTTGACCGCATCTCCGGCAAATGGCGCGCTTTCCCAGATGACGGCCAGGACCTCCGACAGAAGGACCGGCCGCAGGAAGCGGATTTGCCGATTCTCGGGCCAGCCTCTCTCTATCAGTACCTCACATCGGCACGCACCAAGGCCGGCCGCCGAAGGCTTTCCCAGCTGCTCTCCCCTTATCCTGAGGCCGCGGACAGCATCCGGCAGCGCCAGCAGGCCGTCAAAGAACTCAGCGCGCAGCCCAAAACCATGCTGCAGCTCGAAGCTCTCGGCCATCTGCTGCCCGCCAAGGCAGATTTTGCCGAGTTCTGCACGATGATGGAACATACGGCCATCCAGCCAAAGAAGGTCCTGCGCCTGCTTTCCTTTGTCCTGCCCGTCATTTCCTTCCTGACCCTCGGCCTTGCCCTTGCGGGCCGTCTCGACCTCACGATTCCGGGGCTGCTCTTTTCCCTGCAGCTCCTGCTGACCTTCCTGCTGCTGCGCCGCAGTCAGGCCCTGCTCGCACCGCTCATGGCCCTGCCGCAGGAATTTGCCATCTACGAGAAGCTCTTTACTTCATTTACCAATGTCGACTGGCAAAGTCCCCTGCTGCAGAACTTCCATCATGGGCTGCGCAGCGATCAGGCCGCGGAAAATCTCAAAAAACTCGCCGCCCTCGCCGATACAATCGTCATGCGGCGCAATATCTTTTTCTTCCTCGCTGCCAATACTGCTGTCCTTTTCGACCTGCACTGCACGGCGCGGATGTTTCGCTGGCAGGCGCAGTCGGGCGAAAAACTCCGCCGCTGGCTTTCCGTCTGGGCCGAACTTGAGGCCCTGCTTTCCCTTGCCAACGCCGCCCTCACGAGAAAGACAGTCTGCTGGCCGGAATTTCTCGAAGGCACGCCGCAGTTACAGGGAAAGGATATCACGCCGCTCTTGATTGAAGAAGAAAAAGCTGTACCAAACGACGCCCATTTCACCGCCGGCACCTGCATCATTACGGGCTCAAACATGAGCGGCAAGACCACGTACATGCGCACCCTCGCCACTTCCGCCATTCTCGCCTACGCCGGTGCTCCCGTCTGCGCTAAATCCTTCTCCCTGACGCCTATGCGCGTCTTCACCTCGATTCACGTCAGCGATGACCTCTCCAAAGGCATTTCCACCTTCTACGCCGAAATCCTGCGCATCCGTCAGATGGTCGAAGCCAGCAAAGAAGGCACGCCGCTCTTCCTCTGCATCGATGAGATTTTCAAGGGCACCAACTCCGCCGACCGCATCACCGGCGCCGCCGAAGCCATCAAACGCTTGACCACGCCCCATACCATCACCCTCGTCACCACGCACGACTTCGAGCTCTGCGACCTCAAATCCCCCAACGACCTGCCCATCGTCAACTGCCATTTCGAAGAATACTATCAGGATGACAAGATTCACTTCGACTTCAAGCTCAAGCCCGGCCGCTGCCACACAACCAACGCCAAATACCTGTTAAAAATGGCCGGCATCCTCTCTTAAAATCGTACGAAAAGAAAAATCAGGCCCCTGCATCATGCAGGAGCCTGATTTTTTATATTGGAGATATGGAGAATGAACGATGTTTTTGGATGTCAGTGATGTCAGCTCAGGCGTTTACCTTTTGATATTGAACGCAGCCTTGCCCGGATATACCGCGCTTTCCCCGAGCTCTTCCTCGATGCGCAGCAGCTGGTTGTACTTTGCCACGCGCTCGGAGCGGGACGGTGCGCCCGTCTTAATCTGGCTCGTATTGAGAGCCACGGCCAGGTCTGCAATCGTCGTATCTTCCGTTTCACCCGAACGATGCGAGACAATGGCCGTATAGCCTGCCTTATGTGCCATCTTGATGGCCTCGAGCGTCTCCGACAGCGTGCCAATCTGGTTGAGCTTGATGAGGATGCTGTTGCCGCAGCCGAGTTCAATGCCCTTCTTGAGGCGTTTCGTGTTCGTGACAAAGAGGTCATCGCCGACGAGCTGTACCTTATCGCCGAGCTCCTTCGTCATCTTCTGCCAGCCTTCCCAGTCCTCTTCGTCGAGGCCATCCTCGATGGAGTAAATCGGATATTTCTCGATGAGGCTCTTCCAGTGCGCAATGAGTTCATCCGACGTAAACTCTTTGCCGGACTTCGGCTGTTTGTAGAAGCCCTTGCCCTTCTCGCTCTTCCATTCCGAGGAAGCGGCATCCATGGCCAGCACGAAATCGCGGCCCGGCTCGTAGCCGGCGTTGCGGATCGCCGTGAGGATGTGCTCAATCGTATCTTCATCGCTCTTGAGGTTCGGTGCAAAACCGCCCTCATCGCCGACGGCCGTGGTCTGGCCTTCTTTCTTCAACAGGGCCTGCAGTGCATGGAAGACTTCCGTAGCCCAGCGCAGGCCTTCACGGAACGACGGTGCCCCGGCCGGCATAATCATGAATTCCTGCGTATCGACGGAGTTCGTCGCATGAGCGCCGCCGTTCAGGATGTTCATCATCGGCACGGGCAGGCGGTTGCCGTTGAGGCCGCCGAGGAAGCGGTAAAGTGGGATATCCTGCGCCTTGGCTGCTGCCTTAGCCGCGGCGAGCGAGACCGCGAGGATAGCATTGGCACCGAGATTTGACTTGTCTTCCGTACCATCGAGCTTGAGCATGATGCCATCGACTGCGTAAATATCCGATGCATCCGCGCCGATGAGGGCCGGTGCAATCTTTTCATTGACGTTGGCCACGGCCTTCGATACGCCCTTGCCGCCGAATTTCGTCTTGTCGCCGTCGCGGAGCTCCAGCGCCTCAAATTCCCCCGTCGA
>USAK01000010.1 GCA_900552565.1 uncultured Selenomonas sp.
TCCGAAGATGACAGATTTACAGTCTGTTCCCTTTAACCACTCGGGCACCTACCCATGTCTTAACAAGTGCGTTAAGAACAGTATTTATTATATCTGCTCTTTGTGCACTTGTCAATACCTTATTTAAAATTTATTTATTTTTATTTTCTGCGCATCCAGACAGGGATATCGATCAAGCTGTCCGCCCCCACCGTACTGCCAATCCCAGCGGTATTATTCTGAGCCGGCTGCTGCGGTGCTGCCTGCTGCGTCTGGGCAGTCTGCGGCTGTGCAGGAGCCTGTGCTTTAGTATCTGGTACGCCTACCGTCTCCTCAGGGGCGTCAAAGCCCGTAGCGATGACCGTGACACGTACAGTATCCCCCATCGAATCGTCAATGGATGCACCCCAAATGATATTGGCCTGCGAATCTGCGGCTTTTTCAATTGCTTCCGATGCTTCCGTAACCTCGAACATGCTGAGGTTCTCTTCTGCGCCCGTTACATTGAGCAGAACGCCGCGTGCACCGTCAATGCTCGTCTCGAGCAGCGGCGAAGCGATGGCTGCCTTTGCCGCCTCAACAGCGGCGTTCTCGCCCGAAGCCTCGCCAATGCCCATGAGTGCAGAACCTGCATTGCTCATGATGCTCTTGACGTCAGCGAAGTCGAGGTTGATAAGTCCCGGCAGGGCAATGAGATCCGAAATGCCCTTGACGCCCTGGCGGAGGACATCATCCGCGATACTGAACGCCTGCGTAATCGGCGTTTTTTTATCCACGACCTGCATAAGACGGTCATTCGGGATGGTGATAATCGTATCCACGTGTTTTTTGAGATTCTCGATACCGAGCTCTGCATTGCGGCGGCGCTTCATGCCCTCAAATGAGAACGGACGCGTCACAACACCGACAGTCAGCGCGCCGATTTCGCGTGCGCACTCAGCGACCACAGGAGCGGCACCTGTACCCGTGCCGCCGCCCATGCCGGCCGTCACAAAAACCATATCTGCACCGCGCAACGTATCAAGGATATCATCGCGGCTTTCCTCTGCAGCTTTTTGGCCAATCTCCGGCTGAGCACCGGCACCAAGGCCGCGCGTGAGTTTTTCACCAATCTGCATGCGCTTCGGGGCCAGCGACTTCAGCAGAGCCTGAGCATCTGTATTGACAGCGATGAATTCCACGCCCTGAAGTCCCAGATTAATCATACGGTTGACAGCATTGCTGCCGCCGCCGCCTACACCGATTACTTTAATTTTGGCCAATTGATCGAGCCCGTTATCATCCAGTTCAAACACTGCCTTAACCCCCATCGATAATATAGTGATATATAGTCCGACATCCTCAAAACATGGATGTCTATTTCTTGTATAAAATAAGATACCTCTATCAGTTTACCATCATTTTATACTGAATACCATAGGTAAAATGAAAAATTCTTCCAGCTCTGCCACAGCGAAAGGTTATGACACACTGTCAGCTTACGACTTTTCTTTATTCTTATCCTCCGCATTGGGGTCAAAGCCCTTCAGCTTGATAAACGGGGCCTCATAGCTGAAATCGACATACTCGATGGCATGACGGCTCGTCTTGAGAGATTTAACAAAGTCCGCCGTGAGCTGTGCCTTTTCATCCAGACGCTCCAGTTTGCCCAGACGAATCTGCACGGAACTATTCGTATAAGCAACCACCGCATCCGGATTGGCCATATTGACTTCGGAAATCTGATTCAGAGCCTCTACATCAATTTGGTCAAGGAAATACAGGACTTTATTGATATTTTCATCCGTGACATCATCGCCTAAATAAAGGCCTGTGACCTCCACTCCCGTAATCAGCGGAATGGGCACGCTGTGCAGGGCCCGGTATGCCGAGATGATTTTTCCGTTATGATCGAGGTCAAGATAGCCGTAATCGCAGGCGACCGTCGCAACCGGCTTGCGTTCCGTTACTTCAATCTCCAGGCGGTCAGGCAGTCTCCTCCTGACCACGGCCGATTCGATGCGCAGGTCATGCATGAGATTCTGCGCCACAGCATCTGTCTGCAGCTGAAAAAGCGGCTCTCCCATGTGGATGCGTCCAATCTCGCAGATCTGCTCCTGCGTCAGATATGTCGTACCGCTGACTTCCACACGCTTGAGCGTAAAGATTGGCGTGTAAACGACAATGGCCATGATAAGTCCGCAGGCAGCCAGGAACAGGAGTCCCTTAAAAAGCCGCCTGCCGCTGCGATGTTTTTTCTGCTCTTGTTCCTTCACGTAATTACTCCTCCTGTATGCAAAAGCGCCGGACAAGATAAAAGTCCGGCGCAGCAAGCAAAAAATGTCTGCTCAGTTCATTCTCACTTCTTGAAGCCAGCCATTTCCAGGATGCGTTCGCAAAGCTCAGGGAACTCTACGCCCATCGCACGGCCGGCATCCGGTACAAGCGAAAGCTCTGTCATGCCCGGCACCGAATTGACCTCAATGACATACGGCGTGCCGTCTTCACTAAGCATCATGTCAACGCGTGCAACACCGCGGCAGCCGCAGGCCGTAAACGTTTTGACGGCCAGGTCCTGAATCTCTTTCGTCTTCTCTGCCGAAACACGGGCTGGAATGATATGGGTCGAAGCACCCTTCGTGTACTTGCTCTCATAATCGTAACGGCCGGAGGTCGTCGTAATCTCGATGATCGGGAACGCCTCTTTCTTCTCTTCATCGCCCCAGACGGCAACCGTGAGTTCCTTGCCGCGAATGAATTCTTCGACAAGTACTTCGTCATTATAAGAGAATGCCTCTTTCAGGGCGTCTTCGAGGGCATCCTTCGTTTCAACGATATAAACGCCAATGCTCGAGCCCTGCGAAGCTGCCTTGACAACAACCGGCAGCGAAAAATCGCGCTCAATTTCTGCGGCAAGGTCACGTTTCATCTCGTAACGATAGAACGTATGCGAACGCGGCGTCGAGATGCCTTCTGCAACAAAAACGCGTTTCGAAGCAGCCTTGTCCATCGTGACAGCTGCAGCGAGAACGCCCGAACCCGTATACGGGATGCCGAGCATGTCAAGCGTGCCCTGCAGGACACCGTCTTCACCGAATTTGCCGTGAAGGGCATTGAAGACGATAGCACAGCCGCTCTTCTTGATATCTTCAGCAAAGGTCGGCGGGTTGAGTTCCATGCCTTCCGCGTTGTAGCCTTTCGACTGCAGTGCCTTGAGGATGGCCGAGCCCGTCTGACGGGAAATCTCGGCTTCTGTGGAAGGGCCACCCATGACTACGACGATCTTATCCTGATTCATTCTGAAACTCTCCTTTAATTCTTCGGGCCTCATCAGCCTCTATCTTACTTTTCCTGCAGCATAGCGGCGAGTTCTTCGCCGGTCTTATAGATGTCGCCGGCGCCCATCGTAATGACGAGGTCACCCGGCTTTACAAAATCTTTGAGGAAGGCAGCGAGCTTTGCGCGCGCCGGTTCATAAATAACCTGCTGGCCGGACTGGCGCTTGACTTCGTCCACAATCGTCTGGCCGCTGATTCCCGCAATCGGGGCTTCACCTGCTGCATAGACATCCGTGAGCAGAAGGACATCGGCCGAAACAAAAGCCCTGCCAAACTCCTCATGCAGGAGCTGCGTACGCGAATAGCGGTGCGGCTGGAACACACAGATCAGGCGCTTAGGACTCGTTTCCTTAGCAGCCTTGAGCGTAGCAGCAATCTCGGTCGGATGATGCGCATAGTCATCGACAATCCAGACACCATTGATGCGGGCTTTGGTCTGGAAACGGCGCTTGGCACCATGGAAGGCAGCGAGTCCCGCTGCCATCTTCTCAAAGCTGACACCGAGCGAAAGTCCCGTGACGATGCAGGCCATCGCATCGAGAACGTTATGACGGCCCGGGATATTGAGGTCAACATGGCCCAGTTTTTCTTCACCATGCCATACATCAAACGAGATGCCCGTACCGCTGTGCTTGACATTCTTCGCGCGGTAATCCGCTTCATGGTCAATAGCATACGTAATGTATCTGCGGTCGAGATTTTTTGCCATATGGCGCAGATTTTCATTGTCGAAGCAGATGACAGCGTATCCCGTCTCCTTATCGACATTCTGGATGAACTGCGTGAACGCCTTAATGATGTTCTCCATTGTGCCGTAATGGTCCATATGGTCATCTTCCACGTTCGTCACGACAGCGATATGCGGATGCAGCTTGAGGAAGGAACCATCGCTCTCATCCGCCTCCGATACAAGGTAATCGCTCTTGCCGAGCACGGCGTTCGTGCCGAGATCCGGCACTTCACCGCCGACAACGACAGACGGCGAAACACCCGCGTGCGTTAAAGCCACGCCGAGCATCGAAGTCGTCGTCGTCTTGCCGTGTGCACCAGCCACAGCGATGCCTTTATATTCATTGACCAGCGCTGCATTGATATCCGAACGGTGCAGCTTCGTGATGCCAAGGTCTTTGGCAGCCAGTACCTCGGGATTGTCAAAGGGGATTGCTGTCGAAACAACGATAGCATCAACGCCGCGTACATTCTCCGCTTTCTGTCCGCCCAGCGTGATTTTTGCCCCCATCTGGCGCAGCTTTTCAATGATGCCGGAATCCTCGCGGTCCGAGCCAGACACCTCATAGCCGAGCTCGACCATTATCTTTGCCAGTGGGCTCATACCGGCACCGCCGATGCCCACAAAATGAATTTTCTTGATGCCTTTCAGCTCTTTGAGCTCCTTATGCACTCCAATCACCTTTCCCTGTTGTCCTGATTCTTTCGAAATATTTATTGTATGACAGCTGCCCCGGTTCATGGCCGCTGATTCGTTCACGGCCTGCTGAATGGGCAGCTCCTGATTTATTTTTTTGCGATATCGAGAATAATGTCAGCGATATCTCCTGCTGCCTGAGGACGGCCCATGGCCCTGCTGGCTTTCGCCATGGCCTGCAGCTTATCCGGTTCACTCAGAAGTTCTGCCAGCACCGCATTAAGGGATTCTGCCGTCAAGTCCTTATCAAGAATCATGCGTGCGGCACCTGCTTCCTGCAGGGCTCTGGCATTGTGCTCCTGATGATTTTCCGCTGCATACGGATACGGAATCAGAATCGCAGGAATACCGCGTGCCGTAAGTTCTGCCAGACCCGTCGCCCCTGCGCGGAAAATGGCGAGGTCCGCCATAGCCATGGCCTGCGGCATATTATACAGATACGGTTTGACGAGGATATGCGGACATTTGGCCAGCTCTACGCCCTCTTTGGACAGACGGTCCATGACATCGGCATAACCGAGTTTGCCCGTCACATGCAGGAACTGTACGCTCGGATAGTCTGCCGCATGCTTGAGCACGCCAATCATGGCGCGGTTGATGGCACGCGCACCGCGGCTGCCGCCCGAAACGAGCACCGTCGTTTTCTTAGGGTCAAGGCCAAAGGCGGCTGCCCCTTCTTCACGCTGTGCCGAAAGCACCTCGCTGCGGATGGGGTTGCCCGTGAAGACGACTTTGTCCGCAGGGAAATGCTTCATGGCTTCTTCGGTACCTGCAGCAATTTTCGTGACGAATTTCGAAAGAATCTTGTTCGTAATGCCCGGAACGACATTCTGCTCCTGGATGAGCGTCGGAATGTGCATGAGACTTGCTGCCAAGAGAATCGGCCCGCAGACGTAGCCGCCCGTGCCAATGACAACATCCGGCTGAAACTTATGGACAATGCGCGTGGCTTTGGCCACGCCAATCATAGCACGGCCCGCGCGCAGGATATTGTCCGGCGTCAGATGGCGCTCAAAGCCCTGAATATCCACCGTCGTAAAGGGAAGACCTTCCTTGGGGATGATATCGGCTTCAAGACCGCGTTTTGTACCGACATAAAGAAATTTTGCATCGGGAACTTTCTGCTGGATGGTCCGGATGATGGTGATGGCCGGATAGATATGACCGCCCGTGCCACCGCCGGAAACAATGATATTCAAGATTTGACGCCTCCTGTCATCTCTATCATGTTCATTCTGCCTTCTTCTGTTTCGTCAATTCATGCACAAGGTGCTTGAAATCGCGGCCGCGCTCTGCCATGTTGTGGTACATGTCAAAGCTGGCGCAGGCCGGCGAGAGCAGCACGACATCTGGTGCCTTGGCAAGTGCATGGGCAATCTCCACGGCACGGGACATGGAATATCCCGCCGCATAGATATGTTCCTCGGGGAAGCCATTGTCGACAGCAGCACCATAAAAACGCTCCGCTGCGCGGCCGATGAGGATGAGTTCATCGACGCGTTCCTTGACGAGTTTCATGAAATCCGTCAGGTCCGTCATCTTGTCGTCGCCGCCCGCGAGCAGAATGATATGGCCGTCAAAAGTCTCCAGGGCCTTGATGGCTGAATCCGTATTCGTCGCTTTCGAATCATTGTAATACGGCACACCGTTGATGGTCGTCACATACTCGATGCGATGTTCTACGCCGCGGAATTCCTTGAGGACCGGCACCATCTTTTCCGGCTCGCAGCCAGCAAAGAACGCCGAGGCAATCGCCGCGAGGGCGTTCTCAACATTATGCGGGCCCTTGATGCCCAGTTCATTTGTATGGCAGACTTCCTGCTCTTTGCCGTCCCAGCGGATGACAATCATGCCGTCCCTGACGCTGCCGCGGACAAATACGCCTTCCGGCAGCTCTTCGCGGCGGCTGAAATAGCAGACTCTGGCATGGGCGCGCTCTTTCATGGAACGCGTGCGCTCATCATCATAATTGAGCACGAGGAAATCTGCCGGCGTCTGTTCGCGGAAAATGCGTTCCTTCATGGCCTGATAGACTTCCATCGAGCCATGGCGCACGATATGGTCCGGCGTCACATTGAGCACAGCAGCAACATGCGGATGGAAATGTTCCGTTGCTTCCATCTGATAACTCGAGATTTCTGCAGCAATGCAGCCGCCCCTGCCAACACGCAGAGCTTCTTCTGATAATGGCACACCGATATTGCCGCCAACGCCGACCTTATCATAATGCGTCTTTAAGAGGAGGCCCAGAAGCGTCGTCGTTGTCGTCTTGCCGTTCGTACCCGTCACAGCACAGAACGGCGACTCTGCGATATCAAAGGCCAGCTCGACTTCACTCATGACGCGGATGCCTTTTTTATAGGCAGCCTGTACTAAGGGAATGCGCACAGGCACGGCCGGCGAAACAATCACCGTGTCTACGCCGTCGAGCATGCTTTCCTGCTGCGGCCCGAAGACGAGCTTCACGCCTGCATCACGCAGTTTCGAAAAATCGTCGCCAAGCTTTTCCAATTCCTCTTCCGTTTTGGCATCACTCAGCGTGACCTCAGCTCCGAAACGACGCGCAAGCTTCGCAGCGGCAAAACCGCTGATACCAGCACCGATGACTAAGACATGTTTCTGTTTCCAATCCAACTCCATGACGAATCCCCCCGGATATGACAAGAAAATATGATAAAACAGCCGCTATTATGGCATCATCCAAAGTCCGACGAGGCTGGCCAAAAGACCGACCATCCAGAAGACGAATACGACTTTCGTCTCCTTCCAGCCGCCGAGCTCGAAATGATGGTGAATCGGACTCATGCGGAAGACGCGCTTGCCCGTCGTCTTGAACGAGATGACCTGAATGATGACCGACAGGGCCTCGCAGACAAAGACAAAGCCGATGACGGCCAGCAGGATTTCCGTATGGGTCAGGATGCCGACGGCAGCGATGGCACCGCCAAGCGCCAGAGAGCCTGTATCCCCCATGAATACCTTGGCCGGATGGGCATTAAAGCGCAGGAAAGCCACACAGGCCATCATCATGGCCACGCAGAACAGAGCGAGGTCAAAATGCCCCGTCAGATAGCACACCAGTGCATAAGCACCGGAAGCAATCGCGACCGTGCCAGAGGCAAGACCATCAAGACCGTCAGTCAGATTGACGGCATTGCTCGTGCCGACGAGTACGAACAGCACGAGGAAATAGTAGCCGGCGCCGATGTCGATATTGATGTTGGCCACAGGAATCCAGATGCTCGTGTCAATGCCGAGCACACGCGTGCCGACAATCATCGTGACAATGGCAATGATAATCTGGCCGAGCATCTTCTGTTTGGCCTTGAGGCCGAGGTTGCGCTTCTTGACGACCTTGATGTAGTCATCGAGGAAGCCGAGTACAAAATGGCCGAGCGTGATAAACAGGGCCAAAAGTATCGCCGGCGTCAATGGGGCTGCCGCTACCGTCGCGAGCACGATGGCCAAAATAATCATGATGCCGCCCATCGTCGGCGTACCGCTCTTGGCCTGATGGCTCTTCGGTCCTTCCTCACGGATGCTCTGTCCGAATTTAAGCTTATGCAGCTCTGGAATGAGTATTGGCCCTATGCTGAGCACGAGGCCGGCGGCAATAATGGCCGCAAGCAATATCTTATCCAAAATCTAACGTCTCCACTCTCTTGATTGATTTCTTTCCTAATGAATAGAATGCTGTCCGCACGTTTTGACCAAAGCAGATCAAAGCATGTCAATGATTTTTTCCATCTGCATGCCACGCGAGCCCTTGAAGAGGATGGTATCCCCCGGCTCTAAAATCTTATGCAGATAGTCTGCAGCTTCTTCATGCGAACCGGCGCGGAAAACTTCAGGCACGCCGCCCTCCTCTGCACCATCAGCAATAAACGAGCCCATGGGACCGCGCGTGACGACCGCGGCAAAGTTATGGGCCGCGAGTTCGCGCCCGACTTCCTTATGCGCTTCTTCTGAGACACTGCCGAGTTCGAGCATATCGCCCATGACCGCAATCTTGCGTCCCTTCGTGAGCTCCGAAAGCGTCTCGATGGCAGCTTTCATCGACATCGGGCTGGCATTGTAGGCATCGTTGATGACATGGTAATGCTTGACCTCTTTTACTTCAAAGCGCATTTTCGTCGCCTTGAGATTGCGCAGTCCCGAAGCTGCTTCCGCCGGCGTCAGGCCGAGAGCAAAACCGGCTGCAATGGCAGCGAGGGCATTGTAAACATTGTGGCGGCCGACCATGGCGAACGTGAATCTCTGCTGGCGACCTTTCCACTCGAGCAGGAAGCTCGTCTCGTGGCCATCGATGGTCTCGATTTCCGAAGCTTTGACGTCGGCGTCGTGCTCAATGCCAAACGTCAGCACACGAACGCCGTCTTTTGCTTTCGTGCGCATCGCTGCGACATAAGGATTATCCGCATTGAGCACGACCGTGCCGCCTTCAGGAATGGCCTCGACCATTTCCGACTTAGCCCTTGCGATATTTTCAATCGAGCCCAGAAGTTCCATATGCGTCTCGCCGACGTTCGTGACAATACCGACCGACGGTGCGGCAATCGGGGCCATGGCCTCAATCTGATGCAGGCCGCGCATGCCGATTTCGACTACAGCCGCCGTATGCTCCTTGCGCAGGCCGAGCAGGGTCATCGGCAGACCGATTTCATTATTATAGTTTGCCTGTGTCTTGAGGACAGGGCCGCGCGCGGAAAGCACCGCTGCCGTGAGGTCTTTCGTCGTGGTCTTGCCATTGGAACCCGTGATGGCAACCACGGGCACGTTAAAGCGCATGCGCCAGGCATGGGCGAGCTGCTGATAAGCTTTGAGTGTATCCGGAACAATGAGTACCGTGGCCTTGAGGCCGGCAAGCTGGGCTTTCTGGCAGCCATCGCTGACCATGACAGCGTTGGCCCCCTTCTCCACAGCCTCGCGCACGAAATCTTCGCCATTGAAGCGTTCCCCTTTAAACGCAAGGAAAAGCACGCCCGGCGTAATTTTGCGCGTATCCGTCACGACATCCGTGAATTCTTCCTGTTCAATCCGATAGAGCTGTGCGCCCGTTGCTTCGCGGACCTCATCAAGCGTAAATGCTGGCATCAGTTTTCTCCCTTCTGAACCTTCTCCAACGCTGCTCTTTATTCAGCGGCTTTGCCCAGTTTCGCAGCGACAGCTGCACGGGCTTCTTCTTTATCATCAAAGTGAATCGTCTTATCCTTAAGAATCTGATAGTTCTCATGGCCTTTGCCGAGGATGACGACGATATCATCTTTCTGAGCAAGTTCAATGGCGCGGTAAATGGCCTCACGGCGGTCGGTGATTTTCTCGTGATGCTTTTTGCCGTTCGACTCCTTCAGGCCCTCTTTGACGCCTTCTTCCACCTGCGACAGGATGAATTCCGGGTCTTCCGTACGCGGATTGTCCGACGTCGCGATGACAACATCAGCGAGCTCTGCAGCCAATTTGCCCATGATTGGACGCTTCGTACGGTCGCGGTCGCCGCCGCAGCCAAAGACGGCAATGATGCGTTTCTTGGCAATCTTGCGCGCCGTCTTGAGGACATTCTCGACACCGTCCGGTGTATGTGCATAGTCAACAATAATGGAAAAGTCCTGTCCGGCCTTGACGAGCTCAAAGCGCCCCGGCACGGCCGTGAAGTCTTCCAGTGCTTCCTTGATGTATTTGGCCTCAATGTGTTCTGCCAGAGCCGCGCCGACGGCACTCATGACATTGTAGACATTGAAAATGCCCGTGATATGGAGCTTCAATGGCATTTTGCCGAAGCTCTCATGATTGAGGACAAACTCGGCGCCATTGGCATGCACGAGGATATCTGTAGCACGCAGGTCAGCTTCTTTTTCGATGGCATACGTCAGATGCGTGCATTTGGCATGCTCGAGCATCGTCGTGCTGGCCGCATCATCGATATTGACGACAGCCGTCTTGCCCTGCTTGACACCGGCTTCCGATACATGGTCAAAGAGCTTAGCCTTGGCGAGCTTGTAATTCTCGAGTGTCTTGTGGTAGTCAAGATGGTCCTGCGTGAGATTCGTGAACACCGCCGTATCAAACTCGATGCCGGCCACGCGGTTCTGGTCAAGTGCATGCGAAGAAACTTCCATGACAACATAATCCATGCCGGCATCGCGCATCATGGCAAGCGTGTGCTGGAGCTCGACAACATCCGGCGTCGTGTTGTGGATAGGCAGCACCTCCTCCTCAATCATAATCTGAATGGTGCCGATGAGGCCGACCTTGTAGCCGGCGCGGCGCAGGATGGCACGCGTGATGTAGCTCGTCGTCGTCTTGCCGTTCGTGCCCGTAATGCCGATGACACGCATTTTGCGGGCCGGATAATCATGGAAGAACGGCACAATTGTATCGAGGGCCGGCTGCAGCTCTTTGACACGCAGGACGGCGATGCCCTCCGGTACCTCAGCATCCTCACGCGTCGTCAAGATGGCACTCGCCCCGGCCTTCACGGCCTGCGGAATAAATTTATGTCCATCGACATGAACGCCCGGAATACAGACAAAAAGCGTACCCTTCCCGACCTTGCGGGAATCATGCTCAATCCCTGTGATGACCGTATCTTTATCTCCGATGACAGCAGCATCCTTGACAAGTGCTGCGAGCTGACCGATTGTTTTCATCTTTTTTCCTCCTCACCGCTCCGCGCATCTTCTACTTGGTGGCGGACCGTAACTTATTATAAACCGTATCTCTGCGTCCTGCAAACACAAAAGAAGCTGCGCATCTTCTTTGCAGCCTCTTGGAAAAGACCTTCATGGTCTCCTATGTAATTCATTTACTCTCGTGCGCAAAATACGTCTTCTTGGGAACCTGCATGTTAAGCTGGCTCTCCGCAATCGACTTGATGCGCTCCGGATTCTTGAGTTTCGCGATGTCGACATTCAGCCGTTCATTCTCCTGCTCAATCTGCTGTGCTTCATTCTGTGTTTCCACAAGCGTATAGCCGCGGCTTGCGCTGATGCCGCTGCCGATGGTCACGAGCATGGCAAGAAACGCCGTGACGATGAAGAGAATCTGGAAATGGGAACGAAGCGACGTATTGAGCACGCGGTGAACAAACGCATCCCTGTCTGAGGAACGTTCTTCCTGCACGTCTTCATGATGTTCCGCATGATTGGCATCGTAAAAATCTTCCTGTTTTTCCTGTCTGGCCAGCATCAGCGCTCCTCCTTTCCCTCACAATTGATATTTTTCTCCTGCGCATCCGCGGTGGGCAGTTTTTCGGCAATGCGCAGCTTAGCACTCTTCGAACGCGAATTATGCGCGAGCTCTTCGCTGGTCGCCTGCTTCGGCTTGCCCAGCAGCCGGATTTCCGGCTTATGATGGCATACACAGACCGGCAGCTCCGGCGGGCAGATACAGCCGCGTGCCATTTCCTTCAGCGTGTTCTTGGCAATGCGGTCTTCCAGCGAATGGAAGGTAATGATGGCAATGCGTCCGCCCGGTTTCAAGTGATGCACGGCCGTCTTAAAGGCATTTTCCAAAATGCCGAGCTCATCATTGACCTCAATGCGGATGGCCTGAAAAATGCGCTTGGCCGGATGGCCGTTCGCCGCCTGACGCACAGCCTTCGGCACAGCCTTGCAGATGATGTCGACAAGCTCTCCCGTACGCTCAATTGGCTTTTTTTCGCGCTCCTTGACAATGAACTGCGCAATGCGCCTGCCCCAGCGTTCCTCGCCGTAATCGTGAAAAATACGGTCAAGCTCTTTTTCGCTGTACGTATTGACGACATCATAAGCCGAAAACTTTGCTTCCGGGTCCATGCGCATATCCAGCGGGGCATCGTGCATGTAGGAGAAGCCGCGTTCTGCCGTGTCAATCTGATGCGACGACACACCGAGGTCAAAGACGACACCGTCAACAAGCGGTGCATGTTCCGCTTTCAGGATTTCATCGAGATGTGAGAAATTGCTGTGCACGATATCGACGTGGCATTTGACGTCTTTGAGGCGTTCTTTCGCCGCCTCAATGGCCTCTTCATCCTGGTCGATGCCGATGATGCGCCCTTCTGGCGAAAGCATCTCGGCGATGCGATGGGAATGGCCCGCGCCGCCTAAGGTACAGTCAACATAGATCCCTTCTTTATTTGTCACGAGACCTTTGACTGTCTCCTCCAGCATGACGCTGATATGATGAAACTCCACCGTTTCTGCCCCCATCTTTTATCTTCTGCTTCATATGCCGAGTTCTGCCAGTGATGCCGCGATGGCCGTCACTTCCGGCTCGACTTCATTATTATACTGCAGCCATTGTTCTTTGCTCCAGACTTCAATGCGGTTGTCCGCTCCTGTGAGCACGACATTCTGCCGCAGGGAAATATCTGCATAACTGCGCAGGTTGGCTGGCACGAGGAAACGCCCCTGTTTGTCGCATTCGAGCGTCCGTGCGCCGGAAAAGAAAAACCGTACGATGGCCCTCGCCTCAGGCTTTGCCAAAGGCAGTGCCCGAAGTTTTGCGGCGAGCTCTTCCCATGCCTGCTGACCGTAAAGGAAAAGACATTTATCGAGTCCCTTCGTGATGACAAAAGAGACGCCGAGTTCCTGACGAAAATCCGCAGGGAGAATGACGCGTCCTTTCGCGTCAATCGCATGGGAGTATTCTCCCATAAACATCCTCCTGCACCCCTTTCTTCAGAGCCACTTTTCCCCACAATTCACCACTTTATCTATTCTTTTTTATAGCAGATATTTCCTGCTTTGGCAAGCGGAAATTCATTCTTTCATAGAAAAAAGCCCTTTCCTGCGAAAAAATCGCAGAAAAAGGGCTTCTGGAATGACATAATTTCGTTTTATGCCTCAATGTTTTGTCCAGCCAAAACTCTCAAAAAGCGGCGTGTAATGAATGCGTTCGACAAAGTCTTTATTCGTATGTTCCGTATGGAAAATCGGCACGCGTTCCAGTGCGTAGATATTGCTCTTACGGCTGACGCCGCCGTATTTGATGGTGAAGGCAGCTTTATAGCCAGCCTCGCGGACAAGCTGGGCTATGTGAAGATTATATGTTCCCGTCGGATAAGCCATATACTTCACTTCGTGACCAAGCTCTGCTTCCGCTTTTTTCTTTGACTCGACGAGCTCCGCACGCAGCTGGTCGTTCGTGAGGTCGGTCATTGACTTATGGTCGACCGTATGGGATGCCACAGTCATGCCGTTCTTTTCCATCTCGCGGCATTCATCCCAGGTCAGGTAGCCCTTGCGCGTGCCGAGGAAACTCGTAACGACAAAGACCGTTCCTTTAAAGCCGTACTTCTTGAGAATAGGATACGCGTTGTCATAGTTATCCTGATAGCCATCGTCAAATGTAATCAGCACAGGATTTTCTGGCAGCGACCCCATGCCTTCCAGCGCCGCATAAAGTTCATCCGGCGTAATGGAGTGGTAATTATGCTCCTTGAGATAACGCATCTGCCAGTCAAAATCTGCAGGGGCCACAGCCAGTGACAGGAATTCATCGCTGACCTTATGATAATTGAGTACCATAATCTGGGGGCCTGCTTCTGTATCTGACGAGGCACTGTCATTTTCGGCCATCTCTGCCTGCTGCAGATAGGCAGGCCAAAGGCATACAGCCGTCAGGAAGAGCATCATCGTCAAAAAAGCCAGTCCCAGGACATGACGGGAACGTTTCATCGTGAAAAACTCCTTAATATGATTGTAGAACTATCCTCTATCATCTTGATATCATCGTAACGACTCGATTATATCACAGAATCACGCACATGCGAAAAACTTTCTTTCGCTTTTTAGTTTCCCCGAAGTGTCTTGTCTTTTTGACCTGATGTGTGTTATAATTCCTGTGATGGTGAATATACCCCATCCACGTATATGTGACTTCCATCACAAACACGATTACACTTGTATGATTTTACCATAGGAGGATTTTTATTATGGCAATCACGAAAGATATGAGCATTCTTGAAGTCGTTCAGCAGTATCCGGATACGGTTGACGTATTCGTCAACGCTGGCATGGGCTGCCTCGGCTGCGCTGCCGCTCATTTTGAAAACATCGAGCAGGGCGCTATGGCTCACGGCATCGACGTTGACCAGCTCGTTAAGGACCTCAACACGGTTATCGGTGCTTAAGCATCTGCAAAACAACGACAAAAAACCACGCATCAATCGATGCGTGGTTTTTTTCTGCCTGAAATCAGAGATTTGCGAGCAGTTCCTTGACTTTTCCGAGATAGTCCTCGCGCGTGAAGTTATAGACTTCCCCCGTCTTGCGAACCTTGACTTCAATGACATCCTCATCGACGGCTTTCGGACCGATTGTCACGCGGACCGGATAACCGATGAGGTCGCAGTCCTTGAACTTGACGCCGGCACGTTCCCTGCGGTCGTCGAGCAGGACATCGAGACCTGCCTTGCGGCATTCTTCATAAATGCCCTCAGCATAGGCAAGCTGTTCTTCCTTCTTCGCATTGACCGCGACAATGACGACTTCGAACGGCGCGATAGCACGCGGCCAGACAATCCCCTGTTCATCATTGTTCTGCTCAATGGCAGCAGCCATCGTGCGGCCGACGCCGATGCCGTAGCAACCCATGACAAGCGGTTTTTCCTTGCCGTTCTCGTCGAGGAACGTCGCGCCCATGGCCTTGCTGTACTTCGTGCCGAGCGTGAAGACCTGACCGGCCTCAATACCGCGCGTCATCTTCATCGGAGCACCGCAGTGCGGGCACGGGTCGCCCTCTTTGACCATGCGCAGGTCCGTGACAATGATATTTTCCTTGTCGAAATCGCGCTGCGGGTTGACATTCTTGTAGTGAACGTCGGCTTCATTGGCACCCGTAACGGCGTTGTGCATATTCATGACGGAAGCATCGACGAGCACATGCGTGCCCTTTTTGATGCCGATGGGGCCCATGAAGCCCGGGCAGCCGCCGGCAGCGCGGATGGTCTCTTCGTCAGCCATGCGCAGGTCAAGAGCGCCTTCAATCTGGTTGATGACTTTGACTTCATTGACATCATGGTCGCCGCGGATGAAAGCGAGTACAAGCTCATCCTTATCCGTCTGATAAGCCACGGCCTTGATAGTCTTGTCGGCTGGGACTTTGAGGAATTCGCAGAGAGATTCAATTGTATTCGTGCCCGGCGTAGCCATTTTTTCCAGCGGCAGCTCTTCTTCCGGAACTTCCGCAATCGGCTTGAGCTCTGCCTTCTCGTCGCTGGCTGCATAGTCGCATTTCGTGCAGACGGCAATGTTCGACTCGCCGGCATCGGCGAGGACCGTGAACTCATGCGAATGGCCGCCGCCAATGGCGCCGTTATCCGCTTCGACTGGGCGAAACTCGAGGCCCATGCGCGTGAAAATATTCGTATAGGCATCGTACATCTTCTTGTAGGACTCGTTCATGCCCTCGACATCCTTATCAAAGGAATAGAGGTCCTTCATGATGAACTCGCGGCTGCGCATCAGGCCGAAACGCGGGCGGCGCTCATCGCGGAACTTGTCCTGAATCTGATAGAGCATCAGCGGCAGCTGCTTGTAGGAACGAACCTCATCGCGGACAAGCGCCGTAATCATCTCTTCATGCGTCGGTCCAAGGCAGAACTCACGGCCATGACGGTCCTTCAGGCGCATCATCTCGTCGCCGTAAGCACTCCAGCGGCCGCTTTCCTGCCAGAATTCTGCCGGCTGCAGAATCGGCATCATAATTTCCTGACCGCCGGCAGCGTCCATTTCCTCGCGGATAATCTGCTCAATCTTGCGGATGGTGCGCCAGGCAAGCGGCAGGAACGTGTACATGCCGCCCGCCGTCTTGCGGATCATGCCGGCTCTATACATGAGCTGATGGCTGGCAATCTCAGCCTCGGCCGGAGTATTTCTAAGGGTTGGTGCATAAAGGTTACTTGCTCTCATGAGATTTACGTTCCTCCAATATCTGATCGATTTCCTTGAATAATTCCTCGACAAGGTCTTCTTCCCTGACTTTGCGGACAATCTCGCCCTTGCGGAAAATCAGGCCTTCGCCGTTGCCGCCCGCGATGCCGACATCGGCGCCGCGCGCTTCACCGGGGCCATTGACGACACAGCCCATAACGGCGACTTCTATCGGCTCGGAAAGGCCGGCAAGTTTCTTCTCGACTTTTTCGGCAATGGCCGGCAGGTCGATGCTCGTGCGGCCGCAGGTCGGGCAGGCCACGAGCGTCGGACCGTATTCCTTAAGGCCGAGGGACTTGAGGATTTCGTTGGCCACGCGGACCTCAACGACGGGGTCGCCTGTCAGCGAGATGCGGAAAGTATCGCCAATGCCCTCGGCGAGCAGTGCCCCGATGCCGACGGCCGACTTGATGATGCCGGTATTGACCGTACCTGCCTCGGTGATGCCGAGATGCAGCGGATAGTCAACGGTCTGGCTCATCAGGCGGTAGGCCGCAATCGTCAAAGGTACATCATGTGCCTTGAGCGAGATTTTCATATCGTGGAAATCCAGGGCTTCAAGAATGTGGACATGCTCCATGGCCGACTCAACAAGAGCCTCCGGCGTGACCCCGCCGTATTTCTTGAGGATTTTCTTGTCGAGAGACCCCGCATTGACGCCGATGCGGATGGGGATATTTGCTTCCTTCGCCGCACGGACGACGGCCTTGACTTTTTCTTCGCCGCCGATATTGCCCGGATTGAGACGCAGGCCATCGATGCCCTGGTGGATGGCCTCAAGTGCCAGTTTGTAGTCGAAATGGATATCTGCCACAAGCGGCACGCTGACCTGCCGAATGATATTGCCGAGATTCTTGGCTGCGGCCATGTCAGGTACAGCCAGACGCACGATATCACAGCCCGCAGCCTGCAGGGCGCGAATCTGCGCGACCGTGGCCTCGGTATCCGTCGTCTTCGTATTCGTCATCGACTGTACGGAAATCGGCGCACCGCCGCCAATGGCGACTTTGCCGATGTGAATCTGGCGCGTCGGACGGCGTCGTTTTAAATCGTACAAATGGGACACTTCCCTTCTATATTATGACTAAGATGCTCCCGTCAGCCGCCGAACAGCACGCGGACGATATCGTTCTTTGTCGCGAGAATCATCAACAGAAGCAGCAGGATGATGCCGACATTCTGCGTGTAGCGCAGGGCTGCAGGGCTCAGCGGCTTGCCGCGGACAGCCTCGACGCAGAGCGTCAGAAAGTGGCCGCCGTCCAGCGCCGGAATCGGGAACAAGTTGACGATGCCGAGGTTGAGGCTCAGGAACGCCGCAAAGTTCAAGAGCGGCACAAAGCCCATCTGCGCGACTTCGCCGGCCATCTGCGCGACACCGATTGGTCCGGCAAGTTCAGCACCCGAGAGTTCCAGAATAATCTTATACAGGGCATCCACCATCATGTAGAGAATGGCCCCTGTCTTCTGTACCGCGAGTGACGCAGATTCCACGAGCCCCGGATACCGCGTATTGACCGTGCCCATAACGCCGACCATCGCGCGCTGTGTGCTACTGTCGTAAGTCGGTGTAACTTCGGCATCAAACGTCGTGTCGCCGCGCTGAATCGTCAAATCGACAGGCTCTGTGCTGTCCTTGACGCCATTGACAAAGTCCGACCATGTCGAGATAGACTGTCCGTCGATGGCAAGCACACGGTCGCCGTTCTGCAGGCCCGCTTCTGCCGCCGGTTTGCCTGCCAGCACCGTGCCGAGCACAGGTTCAGGGCTCGGCGTGCTGACGCCGGCAAAAAAGAAGATGCCGAAAAACAGGAAAAGCGGCAGGATAAAATTCATGATGGACCCTGCCAAAATGACAATCATGCGCGAGCCCACGGGCTTTTCGCAGTAGCCGCGGCTGCCCGCATCGTTATTCTCAGGGTCCATGCCCGCAATATCATTAAAGCCGCCGAGCGGAATAGCGCGAATGGAATAAACCGTCTCGCCGCGCTGGAAGCTCACGAGTTTCGGCCCAAAGCCAATGGCAAACTCATCTACGCGCATCCCCGTCATTTTCGCCGTGACAAAGTGGCCAAGTTCATGCACGAGCACGAGCAGACCAAAGACAAAAATCGCGGCTGCAATTGTCAAAACCATTGATTCACCATCCTCATTCCTTCTGCTGCAGGTCCTTCAGTAGCGATTCGGCATAAGCACGGGCCCAGCGGTCTTCCTCGAAGAGTTCTTCCAGCGTCGGCGAAAGAACGCATTCGCGTTTCATCATGGCCGACTCAATGATATCGTAGATATCGAGGAAATGAATCTGCCCCTTGAGGAAGGCACCGACGGCCACTTCATTGGCCGCATTGAAAATACACGGCATCGAACCGCCCATCTTTCCAGCCTCATAGGCAAAACGCAGGCCCTTGAAGGTCTCCGTATCCGGCTTTTCAAACGTCAGGTCCTTGAGTTTCCAGAAGTCAAGTCGCTCAAAATTCGAAGGCCGGCGCGTTGGATACGTCAGTGCGTACTGGATGGGCAGCTTCATATCTGGGCAGCCAAGCTGCGCGATGACAGAACCATCGACAAACTCAACCATTGAATGGATGATGCTCTGCGGATGCACGACGACCTGAATCTGGTCATAGCTGACGCCATAGAGCCATTTGGCCTCGATGACTTCGAGCCCCTTATTGACGAGCGAGGCAGAGTCAACCGTGATTTTCTGTCCCATGTTCCACGTCGGATGGGCAAGGACCTGCGCCTTCGTCGCGCCAATGAGTTCTTCGCGCTTTTTGCCGCGGAACGGGCCGCCCGAACAGGTCAGCAGGAGTTTTTCAATCGTTTCACGCTTCTCCCCCTGCAGGCACTGGAAAAAGGCGCAGTGCTCACTGTCGACCGGCAGGATGGATACGCCCTGCTCTTTCGCGCGGCGCATGACAATCTCGCCAGCCACGACGAGCGTTTCTTTGTTGGCCAGAGCAATATTTTTCTTCGCGTCCAGTGCTTTCATCGTCGGTTCAAGGCCGGCAAAGCCCATCATCGAAGTCACGACCGTATCGACATCCGGATAAGCCGCGGCATCGATGAAGGCTTGACGTCCGCCGGCGAGCTTCGTTCTGCCGGTATAACGTTCTTTCAGCCGCGCATAGGCCCTTTCGTCAGAAAGCACTGCCAGCTCCGGCTCAAACTCGCGAATCTGCTGTTCGAGAAGTTCGTCACTCGAATTCGCCGCGAGTACGGAAATATGAAAGAGTTCCGGATGCGAACGCACGACAGCCAGTGTCTGCGTGCCGATGGAACCCGTAGAGCCTAAAACGGCAATATTTTTCATGAAACCTCCTCACTTCCTCACTTCAGGCCAATGCCCGAAAGCAGCACGAAATAATAGACCAGCGGCGCCGTGAGCAGCACGCTGTCAAAGCGGTCCCAGACACCGCCGTGTCCCGGGATGATGTTGCCGGAGTCCTTGATGCCCGTATAGCGCTTGGCGACGGATTCCACGAGGTCGCCGAGCGTCGCGATGATGGAAATGCAAAAGCCAAGCACAGCCATCTCAAGGACGGGCAGAGAAAAGAATACGCCAAGCCCTGCCACCGCAGCCGTCGTGCCGACGACAGAACCGAGGAAGCCCTCTACCGTCTTATTCGGGCTGATGGTCGGGCAAAGTTTATGTCTGCCAAGGGCAGAGCCCGTAAAATACGCAAACGTATCACTGGCCCAGGTGCCGATAAACATAACCCAAATCATCGCACAGCCGAATTCAAACGGGCCGAAGGATGTTGCCAGCTGCTGCTCCGGATAGAGGAAGCGCAGCATGACCATGTGCGCAAACGGATAACCGAAATAGAAGATACCGGCGGCCGATGTGCAGGCGTCGACAAAGGAAACACGGCCATGCAGAAGAACACTCTCCAAAAGGACAACGAGAACGATGCCCGTACTTACGGCCATGGTCTCCTCCGCATTTCCGAGCCACGCACAGCCCCAAAGCAGGAAAAGTCCAATGATGCCAGTGATAAACGTGATGTTCATCCCTTTTTTATGGAAAGCACGTGCATACTCAAACCAGGCTATGAGAGAAAGCACAAGGGCAAAACCGGCAAAAAGAGCCCCGCCCATCTGGATGATAAGGGCAGCCAGCGCAATGCCGACCACGCCAGTGATGATTCTGGTAAACAAAGAAAACGCTCCTATCCTTATTTATTGGTGAGTCCGCCGAAACGGCGGTCGCGGCCGGCAAAGTCTACCATCGCGTCGACAAAGCATTCCGGCGTGAAATCCGGCCAGTTGACATCCGTAAAGTAAAATTCAGCATAAGCCGACTGCCAGAGCAGGAAGTTCGAGAGACGCTGGTCGCCGCTCGTGCGGATGACCAGGTCAACCGGCGGGTCCCCTGCCGTATCGAGTTCCTGTTCCATGGCTTCCGCATCAATGTCCTCTGCGGCAAATTCTCCAGCGGCGACTTTTTTCGCCAGGGAGCGGGCCGCGCGCAGCAGCTCGTCCTGACCGCCATAGTTCGCGGCTACATTGAAACGGATGCCCGTATTGTGCTTCATGAGCTCTTCCGCTTCATTCATCTGGCGCTGCAGCCCTTCAGGCATGCCGTCCCTGCGGCCGATGAAGCGAATGCGCACGTTGTAGTCATTCATTTCCTCGAGCTCTTTCAGCAGATACTCTGAAAACAGCTTCATAAGAAAGTCGACCTCAGGGCGCGGGCGCTTCCAGTTCTCCGTTGAGAACGCGTAGACCGTCAGGGCCTCGAGCCGCAGGTCAATCGCGGCTTTTAAAACATTCTTGAGCGTCTTGACGCCGGCCTTATGCCCCGCCGTGCGTATCATGCCGCGGCTCTGGGCCCAGCGGCCGTTGCCGTCCATAATGATAGCCACATGGCGCGGCAGGCGCTGCCAGTTGATTCTATCGTAGATCGGATTCATGCCCGATGGCTTCTTTTCCGCCGCCGGTTTAGATCCGCCGAATATCTTTTTCCACATGCAAAGGTCCTCCATCCTGAGGATATTCTATCATGTACAAATAGCGAAAAGCCCCTCTCAACATATCATAAGAGGGGCCGCTCATCATAGATCAGGGAGCTTCAATTGCGGATACCGGGCAGCCGGCAGCGCAAGCACCGCACTCAACGCATTTGTCAGCGTCGATTTCATAGTGCTCTGCACCCTCGCTGATTGCCTCAACCGGGCAAGTAGCAGCGCAGGAACCGCAAGAAATGCAGTCATCAGTAATCTTGTATGCCATATTATTTCGCCTCCTTTCCAAGCTTTCTCTGCTTTGCAGCCAGAGTCAGCAAGATTTCGCCATCCGAGAGGATTTTCTCCCGGACGACATAGAGACAGGTTTCATCTGTCTTGAAAAAATCACGCGTGGGGCGTGTAATTTCTGTAGTATAGCGGCAGCCAGCTGCCGAGAGCATCTGCTCTGCCTCAGGGAGCGACCTTGCCAGTACGTCAGGTGTCATATCAGACTTCCATGACTTCTTTCTCTTTGACGGCTTTAGCGTCATCAGCGAGTTTGACATACTTGTCAACGAGCTTCTGCATGGCTTCCTGACCGCGCTTCGACTCATCTTCTGTGATTTCTTTCGCCTTCTCCATTTTCTTGAAGGCTTCATTACCGTCGCGGCGGATGTTGCGCAGTGCTACTTTTGCCTCTTCCGTCTTTTTGTTGACCGTCTTGACAAGTTCCTGACGGCGTTCCTGCGTCAGCGCAGGGATGGACAGGCGGATGACTGTACCGTCCGAATTTGGCGAAAGGCCGAGGTCCGATTTCATGATGGCGACTTCGATGTCATGAAGAATGGATTTTTCCCATGGCTGAATCGTAATCATGCGCGGCTCCGGTACCGTAACTTTGGCAATCTGGTTAACCGGCGTCGGGGCACCGTAGTAATCTACCATGACCTTATCGAGCAGGGACGGCGTAGCACGGCCTGCACGCAGCGAAGCAAACTCATGCTTGAGCGCTTCGATGCTCTTTTTCATGCGGTCCTCATGGGACGCGAGAATATCTGTTACCATCAGTCTTTTCCTCCTACCGTCGTGCCGATTTCCTCACCGAGTGCAGCGCGGACGATGTTCTCGTGATCATCGATGTTGAAGACGAGAAGTGGGATCTTATTGTCCATGCAAAGGCTTGTAGCCGTCGTATCCATGACCTGCAGGCCCTTGTTGAGGATCTCGATGTAAGTCAGCGAATCGAATTTCTTAGCATTGGCATTCTTGTTTGGATCAGAGTCGTAGATGCCATCCGTGCCCTTCTTGGCCATGAGGATGACATCGGCTTCAATCTCAGCAGCGCGCAGGGCAGCCGTCGTATCCGTCGAGAAGTAAGGATTGCCCGTACCGGCACCAAAGATGACGACGCGGCCTTTTTCCATATGACGGATAGCCTTGCGGCGGATGTACGGTTCTGCGACCTGACGCATTTCGATGGCGGTCTGTACGCGCGTATCAACGTCGAGCTTCTCGAGGGCATCCTGCAGGGCAAGCGCATTCATAACCGTAGCCATCATGCCCATGTAGTCTGCCGTAGCACGGTCCATGCCCTTGGCAGAACCAGCGAGCCCGCGCCAGATATTGCCGCCGCCGACGACGATGGCGACATCAACGCCGCGCTCACGTACTTTCTTGATCTGCTTGGCGATATCTTCGACAACAGCCGGATTGATACCAAAGCCCTGATCGCCAGCGAGCGATTCACCACTGAGTTTCAGGACAATGCGTTTATATTTTGCTGCTTCCAAAATACTTACCTCCATCTAAATATCACTGCATCTTTCTCTATTATAACCTTTAAAAAAAGAGAACACAATCCATTATGTGTTCTCTTTCTTTCCAAATTTTACCGTTCTTACGGGTAATTATTTCATCTGAGCAGCGACTTCAGCAGCGAAGTTCTCCTGCTTCTTCTCGATGCCTTCGCCGAGCTGATAACGCGTGAATGCCGTTACCTTGACATCGCCAAGAACATCGCTGATCGTCTTGTCGGAATCCTTGACGAAAATCTGCTCGTTGAGGCAGACTTCCTTGTAGTACTTCTTGATGCGGCCATCGACAATGCGGTCGATAATCTTAGCCGGCTTGCCTTCTTCTTCCGCCTGCTTGCGGGCAACTTCCTTCTCGTGCTCAACGATTTCAGCCGGAACACCCGTCTCATCGATAGCAACCGGATTTGCTGCAGCAATCTGCATAGCAATGTCCTTGCCGAGAGCAGCGTCGCCGCCCGTCAGGTCAACGAGGACACCGATCTTGCCGCCCATGTGGATGTAGCTGGCGATGCGGCCTTCCGTCTCATAGCAGACGAAACGGCGCAGCGAGATCTTCTCACCAATCGTAGCCGTAGCTTCCGTAACGAGGGAAGCAACCGTCTTGCCGTCGATTTCGCTGTTGTTGAGAGCGTCGAGGTCTGCCGGTTTCGTGTCAGCAACGTGCTTAGCAATCTTCTCTGCGAGCTCGCGGAACTGCTCATTGCCAGCAGCGAAGTCCGTTTCGCAGTTGACTTCAACGAGAGCACCGACTTTCGCATCTTCGCTGATGTAAGCGACGACAGCACCCTCTGCAGCGATGCGGCCGGCTTTCTTTTCAGCCTTCGAGATGCCCTTTTCACGGAGCCAGTCGATAGCTTTTGCCTTGTCGCCGTCCGTAGCCGTCAGGGCCTTCTTGCAGTCCATCATGCCTGCGCCAGTGGTCTCGCGCAGCTCTTTTACCATTGCAGCCGTAATCTTTGCCATTGGTTCTTTTCCTCCTAATAAAAAAGAGGAGCAAGGGATAACTCCCTTACCCCTCCCGGTCTCTTTATCGAATCTGGATTATTCAGCAGCCAGAGCTTCTGCAGCTTCAGCTTCGCTGTCCTCACCCTGACGACCCTCGAGGACTGCATCAGCCATGCGGCCCGTGAGGAGTTTGACAGCGCGGATAGCATCGTCGTTGCCTGGGATGACATAATCGATCTCGTCCGGATCGCAGTTCGTATCAACGATAGCAACGATAGGAATATTGAGCTTGCGTGCCTCAGCGACAGCAATACGCTCCTTGCGCGGGTCTACGATGAAGAGTGCGCCCGGCAGCTTGTTCATCTCTTTGATACCGCCGAGATACTGCTCGAGTTTCTCCATCTCATGACGGAGACCCTGAACCTCTTTCTTCGTGAGGACTTCGAACGTGCCGTCAGCTTCCATAGCCTCGAGCTCTTTGAGACGGGCAATGCGCTTCTGGATCGTGCGGAAGTTCGTCATCATGCCGCCGAGCCAGCGCTCGTTGACATAGAACTGGCCAGCACGCGTAGCCTCTTCTTTGATGGCTTCCTGTGCCTGCTTCTTCGTGCCGACGAACAGAACGCTCTTGCCTTCTTCAGCAACGCTGCGAAGGAATGCATATGCTTCGTCAACCTTCTTGACCGTCTTCTGCAGGTCAATGATGTAGATGCCGTTACGCTCCGTGAAGATGTACTTTGCCATCTTCGGGTTCCAGCGGCGCGTCTGATGTCCGAAGTGGACACCTGCTTCAAGTAACTGTTTCATGGAAATAACTGCCATGTTGGTGCACCTCCTGTTTTTTTCTTCCGCGTCCTTCATCTCTCTGCACCACCCTCTTTGGGGCACAGGGCAGCGATCAGGCCGCGTGCTATTTTTACACCGCTAAAGATTATATCATAAGTAAAGGTGGTTGACAATCATTCATAGAAAAATTTTTTCTCATGGATGCCGGTAAATTTATCATTATTTTACTAATTTTTACACCAATATACATTGAAATTGTTTTCATTTGTATAAAATTGTATGTATACCGTATACTTATCTTTTAGCAATAGACAAACATACACATTTTACCTATAATTAAGACTGTGATAAGCAAATGGCATCATAAGTCATAGTAATACATTCTAAAGGAGTGAGCTTCATGAACTTATCCGTCAAGATTTTTATCTCGCTCGTGCTGGCCGTCATTGTCGGTCTCATCGCGGGTGAACCTGCACTCCCCTTCATTAACTGGTGGATTGCTCCAATCGGCACGATCTTCATTAACCTCATCAAGATGATGATTGTCCCGGTGGTCCTCTGTTCGCTGGTCGTCGGCATGACGAGCCTCGGCGATACCTCAAAACTCGGCCGCATCGGTGTCAAGACGATTTTACTCTACCTTGTTACTACGGCCATCGCCATTGTCATCGGCTTCGGCGTCGCCGGTCTTGCTCATCCGGGTCTTGGCCTGCAGATGACCACGGATGCGGTCGTCAAGGTCAAAGAAGCCCCGTCCATCATGCAGGTCTTCGTGGCCATGATTCCTGCCAACCCAGTTCAGTCCATGGCTAAAGCAGATATTCTGCCGGTCATCGTCTTCGCCCTGTTCATCGGCGTCGGCATCCTCAAAGTCGGCGGCGAACGCGCTGACATCCTCATCAAATTCTTTGATGCCTGCGCAGAAGTCTCCTATAAAATCATCGGCATTGTCATGAGCTTCGCTCCTATCGGTGTCTTCGCCCTGCTGCTGCCGGTCGTTGCTAAAAACGGCCCGTCGGTCCTGCTGCCGCTGATTTCCGTCATCGCCTGCGTCGCTGTCGGCTGCGTCATCCATGCGGTCGGCGTCTACTCGACGCTTGCCAAAGTCTGGGGCAGCCATACGCCGGTTCAGTTCTTCCGCGGCATGAGTGAAGCCATGCTCATCGCCTTCACGACCTGCTCGAGCGCCGCTGCCCTGCCAGTCAACATGAAGAACAGTCAGGAAAAACTTGGCGTCTCGCGTGATGTTTCGTCCTTCGTCCTGCCGCTCGGTGCGACCATCAACATGGACGGCACGGCGCTTTACATGGGCGTCTGCTCCCTGTTCATCGCCAATGTCTTTGGCATTGACCTCACGTACGGCCAGATGGCCATGATCGTCCTCACGGGTACGCTCGCCTCCATCGGCACGGCAGGTGTCCCGGGCGCCGGCCTCATCATGCTCGCCATGGTCCTGCAGAGCGTCAACCTCCCGATGGAAGGCCTCGCTCTCGTCGCCGGCATCGACCGTGTCCTCGATATGTTCCGTACCTGCCTGAACATCACTGGTGATGGCGCCGTTGCCATCGTCATGGACCAGGAAGAAAAGAAATACGCCGCCAAAAAGGCTAAGGCCGCGGCCTGATTTTCTTTCCTAAATAAATGCAACTTACCAGACACCCTTACAGACTGACCAAGTCTGCAAGGGTGTTTTTCGTTAAAACGAGCTGGACAGTGAGGAGAGGCGGCCGCAGCCCAAAAGAGCAGCGTTCAAAGTTCTGCGTGAAGAACCTATTTTTGTCTTCCGCTGTTTCCCTTGAAAAGAGTAACCGTTCAAGCGGCAGCGCGTTTTACTCTTTTCGAGGGATAAATTAAGAGACAAAAATAGGTTTAGCAGAACTTTGCCGCGGAGCGTTGGGCTGCGGCCGCCTCTCCGCCTTTGCTGTTGGGGAAAGTATCTCCCCTCGGCCCGGCCCTTTATTTTTTCCTCACAATAAAAAAGCTGCTTTCCTGAAATCTTGGAAAACAGCTTTTGAATTTGTTCAGTGGATGGCGCGTGCGGCGCTGGCGGCGCGGCGGCGCTGACGCAGACGGTACCAGGCCATCGGGATGATGAGCATGGGGACGCCGGCGTAAAGGGCCTCACGGAGCTCCGGCTCAAAGACCATGACCACGAGGCAGAAGACCTGTGCCCAGATGCCAAACAGCGTGACATACGGGAAGAACGGCGTCTTGTAACGCAGCTTCTTATCCGTGCCGAGCGCAATCATGCGCTTGCGGCTGCGGTACTGGCTCCAGCAGATGGAAATCCACGCGATGGCACCCGTAAAGCCAGAGACGGCCAGCAGATACGTATAAAGTGCCGAATCCGGGTCAAACGAATAGAGCAGGATTACAGCCCAGCAGGCGCAGATGGAAACGAGAATAGAGCGCGACGGCATGCCGTTCTTATTGATGTGAGCCAGCGTGCTCGGTGCCATGTCCATGCGCGCAAGAGCGTGCAGGGCGCGAGCTGCGCCGTAAAGACCAGAGTTCGAGCACGAAATCGCGGCCGTCAGGATGACAAACGCGAAAAACGCACCGAAGCCCGAGAAGCCGTACTGCGTAACAGCCGCGGCAAAAACGCTTTCATCGAGGCCCGCTTTATCCCATGGCAGGATAGAAATGAGCAGCGAAATCGGAATGATATAGAGCGCGATGATGCGCCACGTCACATTGCGCACCGCAATCGGGATGCTCTTTTCCGGTTTTTCGCATTCGCCGGCGGCCAGACCGATGATTTCCGTACCCTGGAAGTTCACGAGGATGATGACCATCGTCAGAACGATGGACCAGTAGCCATTCGGTGCAAAACCGCCGCTGCCCAAAAGGACCTTGGTGCCGATATAGCCCTGATCGCCGATGAGGCCGAGGCAGATGAGCGCGGCCACGATGCTGAAGGCTGCGAGCGCGATAATCTTGATAAGGGATAACCAGAATTCGCTCTCGCCGAACTTATCGACATGAAACAGATTGAGAATCGTCACCAGCAGTCCAAAGAAAACAGCCCACCAGAGCTGACTGACTGCCGGTATAAAGTTGTTCATGATGATGCCAGCGGCAATCATCTCGGAGGGCACGTACGCCACCCAGGTCGTCCAGTAGGCCCAGCCTACACCGCAGGCCCAGGTCGGCGAGATATGCTCGCGCGCGTACGTGACAAATGAACCTGAAACAGGTTTTTCCACCGCCAGCTCCGCAAGGCAGAGCATGACGCAAAGCACGATGACCCCGCCTAAGAGATAGGCGAGTATCGCGGCCGGGCCCGCTTTTTCGAGAACATACCCGGTGCCGAGGAAATAACCACTGCCGATGACTCCGCCCAGCGAAATCAGCTGCAGATGGCGATTCTTTAACCCTCTGTTCATTTTCGACTCGTTCATTACCTTAATAACACAACCTTCCCAGTGCCGCTTCGATTTGTGATTTGTATAGCAATGCCATCCGCGACACTTCCATTATTTCTACTAAAGGATACTACAAAACGAGGTCAATTACCATACTTTCAGGAATAAAATTTTCTGATGCCCGCAGACAGACAGAAAATACGGTATAATATAAGGAAGAAATTTTCAGGAGGATACCATGAACCTTTACCGCACCATCAGCGAAGCGGATGCTTCCGTCGAAACGCTCTACGAGATACAGAAATCAAAATTCATCACGCATATCCGTCATGTCGAAACCGAGGAAGACGCACGCACGTTCATCCAGTCCATGAAGAAGAAATACTTCGATGCGCGCCACAACTGCTCAGCCTACGTGCTCGGCGAACGCGCCGACAAGCAGAAATCCAACGATGACGGCGAACCCGGCGGTACGGCCGGCAATCCTATCCTTGAGGCCATCAAGAAAAATGGACTGACCGATGTTGTCATTGTCGTCACGCGTTATTTCGGCGGCATCAAGCTCGGCGCCGGCGGACTCATCCGCGCCTACGGCCATGCCGCCGTGCTCGGCATTGAAGCCGCCTCCTGCATTGAGATGACACCGTTCACCGAACTTGCCGTGACAATTGGCTACGACCTGCTCGCGAGCGTCGAACACTGGGTCCGTCAGGAAAACATACGCAGCGAAGAAGCCGACTATGCCGAAACTGTCACACTGCATCTTTTGCTGCCGCCCGCCGAGGTCGAACAGCGCCTCACAGAGCTCCGCGATCTCACGAGCGCCAATTTCAAAGCCGAAACGGGGCAGACACGGCGCCTTCCCCTGCCCTGCTGAGCCCCCGTTGGTACGGCCAGCACAAAATTCTTCCTATGTCTGCGATTTGCCGCATTGACAGTATCATCACAGTAACGTATAATATCTCCATATATACATAGTAATATGATATGTATTTTACATTTTGACCGGTATTGTATTTTAGATTAAGGAGGAATTTTCATGAGCGACTATACCCTCGAAGTACATGGCTGTCATCAGTACGATGCAACCGGCGCCATCAGCGAGCCGATTTACCTTTCCGCAACCTACCGCCATCCCGGCTACAAACAGAGCACGGGTTTTGACTATGGCCGCGTTGCCAATCCGACACGCACAGAGCTGGAGACGGTCCTCGCCCGCCTTGAGCAGGGCGAACGCGCCTGGGCTCTCTCTTCCGGCATGGCTGCCATCAACATGGTCTTTCACCTGCTGAACCCCGGCGACCACGTCGTCCTTTCCGAGGACCTCTACGGCGGCACCGTACGCCTGGCCAATGACATCTATAAAAAATACGGCGTGAAATGCGACTATGTCGACACGGCAAACCTGGAAAAAACGGCAGCTGCCATCAAGAAAGAAACGAAACTTCTCTTCATTGAAACGCCGTCCAACCCGATGATGCGTGTCAGCGACATCCGCGCCCTTGCCAAGCTCGCCCATGAAAATGGCGCCCTGCTGGCTGTAGACAATACATTCCTCTCGCCGCATTTCCAGAAGCCGCTGACGCTCGGTGCCGACATCGTCGTGCACAGCGCTACGAAATACCTCTGCGGTCACAACGATATCATTGCCGGCGTCATCGCCATCGCCGACGCCCAGTCTGACTACGGTCAGACACTCGACCTCTACATCAAATCTGAAGGACCGAACCTCACGCCGATGGATTCGTGGCTGCTGCTGCGCAGCATCAAGACGCTTGGTATCCGCGTAGAACGTCAGGAAAAGAACGCTGCCATCGTTGCAGAATGGCTGAAAACGCAGCCAAATGTCACAGACGTCTATTATGTCGGACTGCCCGAACATCCGGGTCACGAGCTCCACAAGAGTCAGGCCACGGGCTTTGGCAGCATGATTTCCTTTAAAGTCAAGACGCCGGAACTCGCCGTCGCCCTGCTCGGCAAACTCAAACTCATCGCCTTTGCCGAGAGTCTCGGCGGTGTCGAGAGTCTCCTGACCTACCCGATTGCCCAGACCCATGCTGAGATGCCGAAAGAACTCTTGGAGCGCACGGGCCTTGATGACCGCCTGCTGCGCCTGTCCATCGGTATCGAAGACGTCGAAGATATCAAAGCCGACCTCGAGCAAGCTCTGAATGCCTGAACTCATACACCAGTCTTAAGAAAGTGAGGGATTTTCATGACTGTCAATTTTGATGGAATCATCGACCGCCGCGGCACTTCGTGCCTCAAATATGACTTTGCCGTCGAACGCGGCTATCCGCAGGGCATCCTGCCGTTCTGGGTCGCCGATATGGATTTCCGCGCCCCGCAACCCGTCATCGACGAACTCACGCGCCGCGTCCAGCATGGCATCTTCGGCTACACGGACCCGAAGGAAAGCTATAAAGAAATCATCGTCAACTGGATGACGAAACACCACGGCTGGACGCCGTCGACCAAGGCCCTGACGATAACCCCGGGTGTCGTCTTCGCCCTTGCCGTGGCCATCCGCTGCTTCACAAAGCCCGGCGAAGCCGTTCTGCTGCAGCAGCCGGTCTACTATCCGTTCACAGAGATGATTCGTCAGAATAACCGTGAACTCGTCAACAGTCCGCTCGTCCTCAAAGACGGCCATTACGAGATTGACTTCGACGACTTTGAAGAAAAAATCGTCAAACACGATGTCAAGCTCTTCCTGCTCTGCAGCCCGCACAATCCTGCCGGCCGCGTCTGGACACGTGACGAACTTCTGCGCATGGCATCCATCTGCCTCAAGCACAATGTCCTGATTGTCGCCGATGAGATTCACCACGAATTCGTGCGTCCAGGCTTTAAGCATACGGTACTCGCTTCGCTGTCGCCAGAAATCGCCAGCCAGACGATTACCTGCACCTCGCCATCAAAGACCTTCAACCTCGCCGGCCTGCAGGTCTCCAATATCTTCATCGAGAATGACGAACTGCGCAGGAAATTCCGTGCAGAAATCTCTGCCGCCGGCTACAGCCAGCCCAATTCCCTCGGTCTCTTCGCTGCCCAGGCAGCTTACGAACACGGTGCCGAATGGCTCAAAGAGCTTCTCGCCTACATCGAATCCAATTACCAGAAGGCTAAAGCCTTCTTTGCCGAGCAGATGCCTAAAGTCAAACTCATCGAGCCGGAAGGCACGTATCTGCTCTGGCTTGACTTTTCGGCCTACGGCCTGACGGATGAAGAGCTCGATGACATCATCATCAACGATGCCAATCTCTGGCTCGACTCCGGCCATATCTTCGGCAAGGCCGGACGCGGCTTCCAGCGCCTCAACATCGCCTGCCCGTGGAGCACGCTCGAAAACGGTCTGCAGCATCTTGCCAAAGCCTTTGCTGACAAATAAAAACCGTCGGTATAGTCAATATAAATGGAAGGAATGACCCCGTATGCTCTGTATCGGCCTCTCGCCGAACATTGATAAAAATTGCAAAGTCCTGATTCTCGGCTCCATGCCCGGCGTCAAGTCGCTGGAGGAGCAGCAGTATTACGCACATCCGCAGAACCGCTTCTGGCCGATGATGGCTTATCTTTTAAAAGAAGAACTGCCCACGGATTATCCGGCAAAACTCTCCATGCTGCTGCGCCATCATATCGCCCTCTGGGATTCCATCGGCAGCTGTGAGCGTGAAGGCAGCCTCGATTCAGCCATCCGCAACGAAAAGGGCAATGACTTTTCCGCTTTGCTACAGGACTATCCAAAAATCAGGACCATCTGCTTCAATGGCGGCAAGTCCGCGCAGACGTTCAAGCGCTACAATAAAGAGCTCATGAAGCGCAGGGATATCGCCTTCCATGCCATGCCGTCGACGAGCCCCGCCAACGCCCGCTGGCGCCTGCCCATGCTTGAAGAAACGTGGGGAAATGTTTTGACAGAGGCACTTTCCCTCTGATATACTGAATTTAGGAAAACAAATTTCGTATTCACCCCGTGCCATCATCGACAGGAGGTATTTATGCCATCTTCCATCTGGCTGATTTTAGCCATCATCGTCACAGCGTTCTTCTTCTACATCGAAACGCGCGACGTCGAAGATTGACATTCACAAAAACGCCGCACTCAATAAAATGAGTACGGCGCTTTCTATTCTCAAAGCTTTTTCATCTCTTCTGGCAGATAAATTTAATATCCTGTCTCTAAAATATGATAAGTATTCTCAAAAGTTCATTTTCATGACAGATATACCGACAGAAAGAGATGACTTCTTTATGTACAAACTGCATCAACGAAAAGCTCTGCGGCAAGCCCGTTAAATACGTCATCAACACGCATTATCACTTTGACCATACTGCCAATGATGCTTACTTCGATGCAGCCTTCATGACACCGGCAAGCGTTGACTACGCTACAATTCCGTACAAGGGCTTCAGCGGCATCTCCTTCCCGCGCAATTATCCCGTCGTTACGGTGCAGGATGGCTATCCGCTGAACCTCGGCAGCCGCGCGCTCACCATCATTGAATTCCCTCATGCCAATCATACCATCGGCGGCATTGCCATTCTCGACCCCTCCAGGCGCATCCTCTTCACAGGCGACGAATTTCTGCTCCCGAATAAAGCTGACCTCATCATCTCACGCAGGGACTTTGCCGACAACATGAACCGCGTGGAAAAGGTCCGTAAGGATTTCGACGTCATGTACTCCGGCACCGGCCTCAAGGACGGCAGCGTTTTCGATACGTATTATCAGGCGGCTCTCTATGGCATCTCCCCAGACTTCCAGCCAGACAGCACGGCAGCCGCTGCCGTTCAGGGCCGCAAACCAGCCGCTGCCGCAGCAGACAGCAGAACCACGGTTTATGACCGCGGACGCGTGCGTCCGGGAGATGCCACCGAAAACGCACCGGAAAAAACGCCTCAGGGTACACGCAAGACCTTTACCTATCAGGGTTTTCCAGTCAGCTATATCGAACCAGCCGGACAAGACGGCACAAACAAATAAACGAATAAAATAAAACAGCAGCATCCTGCAGAGGCAGGGTACTGCTGTTTTTTATACTATGCTGAAAAATTTATCCTATCATAGCAGCAGGCCAATCGTATGGACGATAAATGCCACAATCCAGGCGACAATGCACTGGAAAATGACAACCCAGACGGCCCATTTCGTGCCGAGTTCGCGCTTGACAGAGGTGATGGCTGCCACGCAGGGAGTATAGAGCAGGCAGAACGCCAGGAGTGACGCAGCGGACAGCGGCGTCAACACGGTCGACAGAGAGCTTGTGCCAAACAGGACACCGAGCGTCGACACGACACTTTCCTTGGCCATGAAGCCGGAAATCAGGGCTGTCGAGATGCGCCAGTCGCCAAAGCCCAGCGGTGCAAAAATCGGCGTGATGACACCGGCAATCGAGGCAAGTATGCTTTCCGACGAATCCGTCACCATGTCGAGGCGGAAATCAAACGTCTGCAGGAACCAGATGACGATGGTCGCCACAAAGATAATGGAGAATGCACGCTCCAAGAAGTCCTTCGACTTTTCCCATAAGAGCTGCATAACGTTGCGGCGTCCCGGCATGCGGTAGTTCGGCAGTTCCATGACGAACGGCACAGCCTCGCCCTTGAAAATCGTATTCTTGCCGAGATAAGCCACGAGGATGCCCACGGCCATCGCGCCAAAATAGAGGATAATCATCGGCAGGGCGCCGTAATTCCCGAAAAAGGCGGCAATGAAAAAGCCGTAGATTGGCAGTTTCGCCGAACAGCTCATAAACGGCGTCAAAAGAATCGTCATGCGGCGGTCGCGCTCCGACGGCAGCGTGCGCGTCGCCATGATGGCCGGCACCGAGCAGCCAAAGCCAATGAGCAGCGGCACGATGCTGCGGCCCGAAAGGCCGATTTTACGCAGCCACTTGTCCATGACAAAAGCAATGCGCGCCATGTAGCCCGTATCCTCAAGCAGTGACAGGAAGAAAAACAGCGTCACGATGATGGGCAGGAACGACAGCACTGTACCGACGCCCTGGAAAACACCATCGATGACGAGAGAACGCATCGCGTCATTGACACCGGCAGCCGTCAGGGCCGCATCGGTCTCATCCTGCAGAAAGCCGATGGCCGAAGCCATGAGGTCCTGCAAAGCCGCACCGATGACATTGAACGTCAGGAAAAACACAAGGCTCATGATGGCGATAAAGGCCGGAATGGCCGTGTACTTGCCCGTCAGAATCTTATCGATGCGGCGGCTGCGTTCGTGCTGGCGGCTTTCGTGTGCCTTGTGGAACGTGCGGTCGACGAGTTTGCCGATGAACGCAAAGCGCATGTCCGCAATGGCCGCCGCGCGGTCGAGGCCGCGTTCCTTCTCCATCTGACGGATGATGTGCTCAATCATATCCATCTCATTCTGGTCGAGCATCAGCGATTCGATGATGCGGCTGTCGCCCTCGACCACCTTGGTCGCCGCAAAACGCACGGGAACGCGCGCAGCCTTGGCATGGTCCTCGATGAGATGCATGATGCCATGCAGGCAGCGGTGAACGGCACCATTGTGGTCGTTGACATCGCAGAAGTCCATGCGTCCCGGCTTTTCCTGATAATGCGCGACATGCAGGGCATGCTGCACGAGCTCTTCGATGCCTTCGCCCTTCGCCGCCGAAATCGGCACAACAGGAATGCCGAGTATCGACTCCATCGCGTTGATATCAACGGAACCGCCATTGCCCGTGAGTTCATCCATCATGTTGAGAGCGAGGACCATCGGGCGGTCGAGTTCAATGAGCTGCAGTGTCAGGTAAAGATTGCGTTCGATATTCGTCGCATCAACGATGTTGATGATACCCGTCGGCTGCTCGCGCAGGATGAATTCGCGCGAGACAATCTCTTCATCGGTGTACGGCGACATCGAGTAGATGCCCGGCAAATCCGTAATCATGGTATTCTCATGGCCGCGGATGCTGCCGCTCTTCTGGTCCACCGTGACCCCGGGGAAATTGCCGACATGCTGCTTTGAGCCCGTGAGCTGGTTGAAAAGCGTCGTCTTGCCGCAGTTCTGATTGCCCGCCAGCGCAAAGGTCAAAAGCTGATTTTCCGGCAGCGGATGTTCGCCCTTGCGCACATGGTAGCGCCCGCCCTCGCCGAGGCCCGGATGGTCCGTCGGCTCATGCGGAATCCTGACCACGGGATGCTGGTCCGACTCCCAGTCCGGCATTTTTTCAATGGTAATCTGGCGGGCATCATCGACGCGCAGCGTCAGTTCATATTCATGGATACGAAATTCAATGGGGTCGCCCATCGGCGCGAATTTCACCAGCGTAATCTCTGCTCCCGGGATTACGCCCATATCCAGGAAATGCTGACGCAGGGCACCTTCGCCGCCCACAGAATGCACGACAGCGCGCTCGCCGGCTTTCAATTCGTTTAAATGCATAACACACTCCTATTCCTTTAATACAATACACACTTTCATTTTACTCATATTTTAAAGAAAAGCAAACAACAAAAAAAGAAGCCGCATCCCACTTTCCGTAGAAATACAGCTTCTTTCCGACATAATTTCCAGATTTACTTGGCAGCCGTCTCTGTCTTGCTGTTCGACTGAGCAATCTGTTTCGGCTCTGCCTTCTCATCTTCCGTAACGGCAGATTTAAATTCGCGGACGCTCTTGCCCAGCGATTTGCCGACGAGCGGCAGCTTGCCCGGTCCAAAGACCAGCAGACCAATGGCAAAAATCAGCAGCAGTTTTGGCACCGTAAGACCCATCAACATAAAAAGCACTCCTATCTTTCTACATACTACATACAGCTCATAGCTTCGTTATCATTTCTTCCTATTATATCATGGATGAACGCGCAGGGAAAATATAGATTCCCTATCAGCTGCATAGTAAATATCTATATCTCAAGATTTCATCATAACTTTTTTCATGACAGACAGTCGGCCAGGCGCGCCACAGCGAGATGGATGACCTCGGGGTCCGCCGACAGGCCGGAATAATTGAGTACAAAAATATGAGCTGCATCCTCTGCTTCACCGGCATAATAATCACGCAGCGGCCGCATGCGTATCCCCTTTGCCTCTAGCTCTGCCTGCAGGGCTTTGTCGTCCTTTTCCGTATGGAAGCGCAGCAGAAAATGCAGGCCGGAACCGCGCTCAATAATATCTGCCCGCGCAAAGAGCTCGCCGTCTTTCATCGCCTGCAGCAGCGCTTCACGGCGTTTGCGATAGCAGTTGCGCATACGGTTGATGTGTTTTTCAAAATGCCCGTCTTTAATGAAGCGTGCCAGCGTGTACTGCTCAAAATTCGAGACCGTACAGTTATAGAAGCCCAACTGCTGTTGGAATACCTGCACGAGCTTCTCGGGCAGCACCATGTAGCTGATGCGGATGGTCGGTGTCAATGTCTTCGAGAACGTATTCATGTAAATGACGCGGCCGCTGACATCGATGCCCATCATCGTGGGGATGGGCCTGCCCGTCAGGCGGAACTCGCTGTCATAATCATCTTCGATGATATAGCGACCCTCAGCTGCACTGGCCCACCCCAAAAGCTCGTAACGGCGGCTGATGGGCGTGATGCAGCCGGTCGGGAAATGATGCGACGGACTGATGTGCAGCACATCAACATGCTTTTCTAAGAGTTCAGCAGGAATTATGCCCTGCTCGTCCATCGCCACAGGCACGCAGCGCACGCCGTGCTGCTGGTAGACTTTGCGTATCTTATCAAAGCCCGGATTCTCGACGCCAAAGCATTTCTCGCGTCCCAGAAGCTGTACCAAAAGTCCGTAAAGATACTCCGTACCTGCGCCGATGACAATCTGTCCGGCACTGACATCGAGACCGCGGAAACTCCTGAGATGCGCGGCTATCGTCTCGCGCAGGCTCAGGATGCCCATGCCCGGCGAACGTTTCAGGAGATTTTCTGCCTGCCCCGCCATGACCTGACGCAGAAGATGTGTCCAGGTCTTGAAAGGGAAATCTGCTGGCGGCAGGCTGTTGGCGGTAAAGTCGGCCAGATACTTTTTCTGCGGCAGGCTTTTTTCTGCCGGCTTTTTTTCTGCCGGTACCGACCTCAAGGGGAGACTCGTGAGCTTTGCGACAAAAAATCCTTTTTTCGGCACTGACTGACAATATCCTTCGGCGACTAACTGACCATATGCCCCCTCGACCGTGATGACACTGATGCCGAGCTGACGTGCCAAAGCGCGCTTTGACGGCAGCTTCTCCCCTGCCTGCAGACGGCCGGCAAGGATATCTGCGCGAATACAGCGGTAAAGATGTTCATAGAGGGACTCATCTCCTATATTTTCAAATGAATATGTCAGCATAGCGTCACCTTCTGGTATTAGTCCTTCATCATGATTTGAATATTTTTTTAAGGCCAAAAACAGTATATACTATCTACCAAAAGGACACAAGTCCAAAATTTCAGTTCCGACTGAAACAGAAAGAAGGATTCTTATGACATCATCTGTAAATCATTCCTCGGCCATGACGACGCGCGAGCTCTGCCTCGCAGCTGTCATGACGGCCGTCGTCTTCCTTGCAACCTTCGTACCGCGCATCCCCATCCCGCTTGGCTACGCCCACCTCGGTGACGCGGCGATTTTTCTCATGGTCCTGTTCCTCGGACGCCGCGAGACGCTGATTGCCGCCTGCTTCGGCTCAGCTCTGTCTGACCTTTTAGGCGGCTTCCCCCTCTGGATTGTGCCAACCATCATCATCAAATTTTTCATGGCGGATATCGCCTGGCGCGTCATCCGCCCAAATACCAGAACAGCCGGCGCGGTCCGACTGCTTGCAGGCTTCCTGCTCGCCTCCGTCTGGATGGCCGCAGCCTACACGCTTTTTGGCGCCCTGCTCTACGACAGCCTCGCTGCCGGTCTCGCTTCTGCGCCCGGACTCATCGCTGAAGGCGTCCTGAACAGCATCATCGCCGTCATCGCCGCCGGTATCCTCAAAAAAACACCGCTCGGACAGAAACATTAATGCTGCTGTTCCAGCGCCAATAAATATTTTTTCATTGGCAGTCCCCAGGCATAGCCTGTGAGGCTGCCATTTGTGCCTATGACGCGGTGACAGGGAACCAGGATGCTCAAGGGGTTCGCCCCCACCGCGCCGCCCACGGCATGATAGGCACCAGGGCGTCCTATGGCTTCTGCCAATTTTTTATACGTCGTTGTTGTGCCATACGGAACTTTTGCCAGTTCCCGCCAGACCTGCAGACGAAACGGCGTGCCGCGGAATTCATACGGAATTGTGAAGACTCTGCGCTGTCCCGCTAGGTACTCCGCCAGTTCCTGCGCCGCTTCATCCGTCACAGGGCTCGGCGATACATCCTCTGCCCTTTCCTTTACCACGTCAATGACAATGACTTTTCCTGCCTCTTCCTCAATACGGAAATAGCCAAAAGGACAGGCATAACAGCCAACATGTTTCATGAATATCACCTCGTATTCCATTATAGTCGGTCTGTCAGTCCCGCATAGGAAAAACATCACGAAAAAAACTCCCCCTACGAGGAGCTTTTTCGTGATATTTTACTGCCAGCCCTGCAGCGTCCAGTAATCTTCGACGCCTTTGACTACAGGAGCAAACATATCTTCAATATTTGAGATGCGCATAACTTGGAAATGACCGTCCTCATGCTGCATGAGTTCTGCCTTGACCGTCAGTTCCGGCACAAGACGGCCGTAGTCGGAATCATCCCCCGTAATGGTAAACGTCGCTTCGGCCCAGTCGCCCTTGCGTTCCACCTTGTCGAGCTTGACACTGTAATGTTTCGTGAACGTATCCGCTTCCCTCGCCAGCCACTGTGCTTTCTGGTCATTCTCGCCAATCGGCGTGAGCGATGGCGTCAGGAAGAATTCCAAGCTGCGGTTGATGAAGACGATATCATTATCGCGGCGGTCGGCGATATACTGTTTCATAAATGACGTATCATGACGGAAGAACCAGTCATCCGGATATTCTTTCTGCAGCACACCAATATCTCGCGCCAGAATTTCCGTGCTCTGGTCATAGCTTATCGTCACAATGGAAGTAAGGTCCGCATAACGCTGCACTTTTTTCATATCGCGTTCCTGCACGCCTTCCATCAGCTGGTCGAGTGCGTATTCCGGTGTACGGGATGACTGGTAGCAGTAGCCGCTGACGCCAATCGCCACCAGCACGATGATCAGGATGGCAATGAATCCCTTCCTGCGTTTCATAAAAAAACCTCCCATGGAAAAAAGGGTACAAAACTCCTAGTTTATGGAGATATTTTAGCAGTCTTTTCTGAGGATTATCTGGAGACAGACAAATGTCTTCTCTGTACCTTCCCTACATTTGGTACTTTTACGGCCGCTGCCCTTGACTTATACCCCCAAGTGGTATATAAATATAGATGAAGATGATTTTCATTGACATTATATAACTATCCTTAGGGGGAATGCATCATGGCAACAGCAATTGTCGGTATCGTCGTTCTTATTGCCCTGGGCTTTGCGGTCAAGGGCGTGCTTAAACATTGGCGCGGGGAAAGCAGCTGCTGCAGCGGCGGAGCCATCACGCCGCCGCCCAAGAAAAAACTCGATGGTGCCATCGTCGACACGAAGATTGTCGACATCGAGGGCATGACCTGCGGCAACTGCAAAATCCGCGTGGAACAGGCCCTGGATACCATCGACGGAGCTGCCGCCGAAGTCAATCTGCACCGCAATCACGCCGTCGTCAAGATGACGCGCGAAGTCAGCAACGAGGAAATCCGTCAGGCTCTCGCTGGCAGCGGCTACACGATTACCGGCATTCATGCCAAATAAATATATGCGCTTCAGATATCTCCAAGTGGGTTCCTGAAGAATCGAAAAATCCGCATCGGCGCTGCGCGCTGGATGCGGATTTTTTGTTCTTTTATCGCGCTAGGTCAGGGATTTACCTGTTTTTTCATCAGCCCCTGCGTGACCCATGGAAATGTCGCTTCCAGATAAGCGCCAATCTTTTCGCCCATGGACTTCTTGGCAAGATAGTCAGGATGCAGACCGTCCGTCGTATAGTCGGAACGCAGCCAGCCGCGTTCATCAGCAAGAGCACTGGCAACATCGACAGAATACGGCTGTTTCTTGACCCAGTCACAGACATACTGCTGATGCACGAGCCAGTCCGGCGTCGGATGCTCGATGCCGGCGCGGTGAATCATCAGGCTCGGATTAATAGGCGTCGGCGTCACAAAGACGGGGATGATGCCATAGGCCGCACATTTTTCCTTCAGAGCCTTGAGATGCTGCACGACGGTCCAGCCATACGTGCCGGCGCGGTAATCGTTGACGCCGCCCATAATGACGAGAATGCGCGGGGAAAATGGCAGTACATCGTGTTCGAAACGGTCAATCATATCCTGTGTCGTATTGCCGCTGACCCCGAGATTCTTGATGGGCACGGACGAATACGTCTCCCAGTTGTAGAGCTGATACGACGGCGGCACGCTCATGACACCGCCGCCATGCGTGATGCTGTCGCCAAGTGCTGCAATCGGCGTAGGCGAAGTGACGGTAAAGCCGTTCTTGTCCGACCAGCCGCTGAGCGGGCTGCCGTTCTCATCGACAGAACGCACGCGCCAGTAGTAGCGCCCCGGCGTCGTATACGCATCCCAGTCATAGACATCGTATTCGCCGGCCTGCAGGGTCTTGAGGTACATGTCTTTGCCGCTCTCCTCGCGGTAAACCTGTACTTCATGATGCGTGGCCCCCGGCATCGGAATCCACGAATACACAGGGTATTCCGCGGCATAGTCCATGCTGTCATAGTCTGACGTCGCGAGCGGTGCCGTCGGATTCAGCGTGCCCGAAGCCAACGGCTGCGGGGCAGAATAGGAATTCACCGGACTGCCGTTGTAGTCAAGGCCGCGGACTTTCCAATAAAAATTCGCATTGGCCTTGCCGTAGCGGCTGACGTCGATATCCACGCCATTCGTGAAAATCTGATTCTGTGTCATGATGACATTCGTCAGCGTATCATCGGCCGACCCTAAGATTTCCACCTGATATTTAACTGCGCCCGGCACCGGCTGCCAGAGCAGACGTACGCTCTTGATGTCGACCGCCGGGCCTTTCTGTATATCGGAAGACGACTTCGCGGCCGCTTCAATGCGCTGGGCAGCCTGCGTCTCGGTAACGGCTGGCTGCTGTCCTGCCTTTTCCGCCAGTACAGATGTGGCCGTGACATGACCATTGTCTCCTGTAGCAGCCTGCGTGATCGACGGCATCGCCAGACCTGCAGTCAGGCAGCAGGCCCCGAGCAGCTTCGCGATTTTCTTTATCTGCATCTTATCTCTTCCCTTCTGATGATTGCCTTTCCATCTTATCACGCTCCGCTGCTTTTTGCCAGACAAAACCTGCCGCTTCTCGAAAAGTCAGGTTAATTCTCGAAAAAATCACCGTGAAGATTCCAGCCATGGTCCACAGGGCCGCTGCCCTTGCCGAGATTCATTTTTGCCAGCAGGGCGCCGAAAAGATACGATTTAGCGCGCCCGATGGCTTCCGGCAGGTCAAAATCTTTCGCGAGATTCGCCGCAATGGCGCTTGAGAGCGTACAGCCCGTACCATGCGTGTTGGGATTGTCTACGCGTGTGCCGCGGTACCACTTCTCACTGCCATCGTTCATGACGAGAAGGTCACTGGCATCGCCCACAGAATGACCGCCTTTTGCCAATACATTGACATGAGCTGACTGCTGCAATTCATGAGCAGCCCTGCTGAAAGAAGATTCATCCGTAATTGTCTCACCAGTCAGCACACCGAGTTCCGGAATGTTCGGCGTAATGACCTCTGCGAGCGGGAATAACCGGTCTCGGAGAACAGCAATGGCCTCGTCAGCCAAAAGTTTGGCCCCGCTTGTCGCGACCATGACAGGGTCGACGACAATATGCTCTGCCTTATACGCCTGCAGTTTCTCCGCGATAACTTCAATGAGCTTTGGCGAAGACACCATGCCGATTTTCACCGCATCCGGACGGATATCTTCAAAGACGGCATCAAGTTCGGCTGCCAAAAAGTCAGCCGACGCTTCCTGGACCATGCGTACTCCCTTTGTATTCTGCGCCGTCAGCGCCGTAATGGCACTCATGCCATAAACACCATTGGCCAGCATCGTCTTGAGGTCTGCCTGAATGCCAGCCCCGCCGCTTGAATCACTGCCCGCGATGGTCAGTACTTTACGAATTTCTTCCATAAATAAGCCTCCCTGTCGTTTTTCGCAAAATAAACACTTTTATCTTACAACGCGGATATCTGGCTGTAAAGTCAGCCACCATATATTTTATCTTGTTATCTTCCACTTGCCTGCGATTGACAGGAAGTTGCATCGGCTTGCAGGATTGCTCTTGCATTTTTCCGGCAATGAAGTAAAATAGACAGTAAATATTTCAGTTGTCAAGACAGTTGAAATAACTTTGTCATCATATCTGTCATCCATACGATTGGGAAAGGGGTTATTTTCATGATTCTCGAACGCTTGGAAGCTCTGCCTGTCGGCTCCTTCCAGTACAAGCTGCTCATGGTCACGGGCCTTGGCTGGCTCTTTGACTCCATGGACACGGGCCTCATCGCCTTCGTCCTGCCTGTGCTGACAAAAGACTGGGGACTTTCGCCAGCACAGGCCGGCTGGATTGGCTCGATTGGCCTCATTGGCATGGCTCTCGGCGCCGTTCTTGCCGGCACCGTTGCCGACCGCATCGGCCGCAAGAAGGTCTTTACGATTACGGTGCTGCTCTACAGCATCTCGACGGGTCTCTGCGCTCTCGCCTGGGATTATACGTCCCTGCTCGTCTTCCGTTTTCTCGTGGGCTTTGGCCTTGGCGGTGAGTTGCCTGTCGCCGCTACGCTCATGAGCGAATACGCACCGAGCCATCTGCGCGGCCGTTTCATTGTGCTGCTCGAGAGCTTCTGGGGCGTGGGCTGGCTCGTGGCGGCCTGCATCGCCTATCTGCTGATTCCGCGCTTCGGCTGGCAGATTGCCTTTGTCATCGGCACAATTCCTGCTCTTTACGTTTTCCTTATCCGCCTGCATATGCCGGAATCCATCCGCTACCTGATTTCGCATAACCGCATCAATGAAGCAAAAGACATCATCCTCGACCTTGAAAAGAAACTCCACGTTGAGAGCCGCCCGTTTGCGAGCCAGCTCAGCCCGGCTGAACTTGAACAGCCAAAAGCTGCTGCGACGAGCTTCACGACGCTCTGGACGAAGCCGTTCCGCACGCGTACCATCATGCTCTGGCTCGCCTGGTTTGGCATCGTCTTCAGCTATTACGGCATCTTCATGTGGCTGCCGTCCATCGTCTTTGCGCAGGGATTTGCTGTTGTCAAAACCTTTGAGTACGTTCTCATCATGACGCTTGCACAGCTGCCCGGCTATTACGCTGCTGCCTGGCTCGTCGATGTCATCGGCCGCAAATATACGCTGTCGCTGTTTCTGCTGATGTCCGGTGTCTGCAGCTTCTTCTTCGGCAATGCCGCGACGGCTTCGAGCCTCCTGATGTGGGGCGCCGCTATGAGCTTCTTCAACCTTGGTGCCTGGGGCGTCATCTACACGTACACGCCGGAGCAGTACCCGACGACGATTCGCGCACTCGGTTCCGGCTGGGCCGCAGGCTTTGGCCGCATCGGCGGCATGATTGCCCCGATGCTCGTCGGTCTCATGCTCGCCAACGCCTTTGGCATGAGTACGATTTTCCTGATGTTCGCTTCGGTCTTCGTCATCATCTCCGCCGTCGTGCTGACACTCGGCAAAGAAAGCAAGCAGAAGACGCTCGAGGAGCTCGAAGAAGCTTACGAAAACTGACTTTCCTACTATAACATTTATTTCTATATAAAGAAGAAGGGCCTGCCCATATCACGGGGCAGGTCTTTTTTTACTGCATTTTCTTGCGCTTTCTGCTTGGCAAGAAGGAAAATGCTGCTTAAACGCGAATGTATCTTAAGTATATAATTGATATATTTTCATAAAACTTGAGGTGACTTAGGATGAGCAAGATTCTTTTAATCAATGGCAGTCCGCATGAAAAGGGCTGCACGTATACGGCACTGCACGAAATGGCCGAGACTTTTGCCAAACTTGATGTAGAGACCGAGCTTCTCTGGCTGGGCAAAAAGCCCCTGCAGGACTGCATCGCCTGCAATCAGTGCATGAAAACAGGACACTGCGCTTTTTCTGATATCGTCAATGAAACCGCAGCTAAGCTCAAGGACTTTGCCGGTATTGTCGTTGGCTCGCCTGTGTATTATGGCGGTCCTACGGGCATTATCACGAGCTTCCTTGACCGGCTGACGTTCAGCTGCACAAAGGATGCCCGCCTGCAGGGCAAGCTCGCGGCCTCTGTCGTTTCCTGCCGCCGCGGCGGTGCTACGGCCGCTTTCGACCGTCTCAACAAATACTTCCAGATGAGCAATATGGCCGTTGTCGGCTCCCAGTACTGGAATCAGGTCCACGGCTTTACGCCCGACGAGGTCCGCAAAGACCTCGAGGGCCTGCAGACCATGCGCACGCTCGCAAGAAACATGGCCTGGCTCGCCAAATGCATCGAAGCGGGCAGACAGGCTGGCATCGACGATCCGCAGCATGAGCCTGTGACCATGACCAATTTCATTGACTGAACATCTGCATGACGCAATAAAAAAGCTTACGCCCCTTCTCCGGAGACGTAAGCTTTTTTTGTGAAAGATGACATCATAGCCTGACCTTTGCGGGTATCGCCTTCATATTTTCCTTTTCCGCAGGAACTTTCTTCAGACTCAGCAGGGCCCCGAAAAGCATCAGCGCCACACCAAGCACAATGCGGCCCGTGATGGCTTCACCGAGAAAAAGCCAGGCAAAAAACGGACTCAGGGCAGGCTTGATAAAATACGTCAGGCTGCCAATAAAGGTCGAGCCGCATTTCATGGCCTTAAACCAGCAAAAGCGCGGTTTCATCGACAACGCCGCCGCGCGATGTATTGATGAGAATGAGCCGCGGATTGGCCTTGCAAAGACCTCCGCATTGAACATATACCTTGTGCTGTCCGTCAGCGGTACATGAATGCTGATGATATCCGCTTTCACTATATTCCAAGAAGTTCATGCAGATTCGGCATGAACTTCTTTTTTTAGTTCAATACCACGTAGCCGATGACAAAGCTGATGATGAATAAAATGAAGTAAATGATGATGGCCTTATTGCTGAGCCAGTCACTTTCGAGATTGACCTCGGGCATCTCGATTTTGTGTAAATCAACATGAGGCACGTTGACATGCGGTACCTCGACATGGGGCATTTCTACATGCGGCATCTCCATATGCGGCATTTGCGGCTTTGGCGTCTGCGGCAGCTGTGTCGTGCGGATGCGCGCACGCAGCTCCGGGATGAGCGGCACGACAAAGACGAGGGCCGCGAGGATGACCGCGCCGCTGACACTCACGAGCTTCATCGCGATGACACCGACCAATATCCCAATGGCAATGCCAAAGCACAGGACTTTTTTCTCTCTATCGTTAATCATGATACAACACTTCCCTTGCCTGCTAGTATAGCATGATGGCCCCGCGAGAACAAGGATGCTCTTTGACTCAAAGCTTCTGCAGCTTCACGCGGAAGGCAATACTGCGGTTCGTCGCGAGTTCGTCAAAATGAATGACATACGCGCCCTTCTCATGGTCAACGGCCACAATCGTGCCATCGCCAAATACGCGGTGCGTCACGCGGTCGCCTTCTTGAAAAACAGCTGGCTCAGCCTGACGCGACAGCCGCCTCTTAGAAGCCTTGACAAAATCTCTGGCGTCACGCACGAGCTTTTCCGGCAGCGGCGCCGTAAATTTTAGCAGCTGCGGGTCGATATCGAGGATGAAGCGCGAAGGATAGCGCATGGAACCATCGATATTGAGCCCTTCGGCATCCGAGAGGTACAGGCCCTTCTCAGCACGCGTCATAGCGACAAAGGCCAGACGCCGCTCTTCTTCCATTGCCTCCGGCGTGCGCGTCTTGCGCGAAGGAAAGACACCTTCATTGAGGGCACAAAGGAAAACGTAGGGAAATTCCAGTCCCTTCGCCGTATGAACCGTCATGAGACGGACCTTGTCCCCAGGGTCGCCGGTATCCTGATTCGTGAACAAAGCCGCATGATTGAGATAATCCGTGAGGCCGGCTTCTTCGCCGCAGCTGACTTCATACTCATGTACCGACTGCTTGAGTTCCGCGAGATTGTCGAGACGCACCTGACTGCCCTCCGTCCGCAGCATCGCCTCATAGCCGCTCTGGTCAAGCACCTGCGCCAGGATTTCCGAAACGGATTCTCCCTGACTGACTTCTGCCAGATTTTCCACAAGGGCAATGAAGTCTTTGGCCTTCGTCCCCTTCCAGATGGGGTCTTCCAGGCTGGCTTTCATGGCTTCAAACAGAGTCAGCTGATGCGCCTCGGCAAATTCCGTGAGGAATTTGCGGCGCCGCTCGCCGATATTGCGCTTCGGCACATTGACGACACGCAGCAGGGATAAATCATCGCGGTAAGCCAAAAACCGCAGATAACAGAGCGCATCCTTGATTTCACGGCGCGCAAAGAACTGCACGCCGCTGTAAATCGTATAGGGAATCTCTGCCTTCAGGAGCTGTTCCTCGATGCTGCGCGTGATATAGTGCGCGCGGTAGAGTACCGTGATATCGCGATATGGTACATTTTGCGCGTGCAGTCTGGCAATTTCACCGGCCAGCCACGAAGCCTCTTCTTTCGCAGCCGCGGCATGATGGCAGACGACTTTTTCTCCATGCGGCAGGACAGGCACGAGGTCTTTTTCGACACGGCTCGTATTTTTGGCGATGAGCGAATTGACCACGGAGAGGATTTCCGGCGTCGAACGGTAGTTCTCGAGCATGAAGATGGTCTTCGTTCCCGGAAAATGCGCTTCAAAATCGAGCAGGTACCTGCCCGAGGCACCGCGCCAGCTGTAAATCGTCTGGTCAGGGTCGCCGACGACAAAGAGATTCTTGTGCCAGCCACAGAGGACGTTCATCAGGCGGTACTGCGGCTCATCGATATCCTGAAATTCATCAATCATGATATACTCGAGACGCTGCTGCCACTTTTTGCGGATATCGTCGTGCTCGGCAAAAATGTAGAGTGAGAACTTGATGAGGTCGTTATAGTCGAGGCCAAAACATTTCTTTTCTTCATATAAATATCCGTAGAACAGGATATCCTGCTTCGACTGTGCCTTATCGTATTTTTCCTTTAAGTCAGCCAGCGGCAGGGCAATGAGCTCCTTATAATAATCCGGCTGCTGCACGAGCTTGCGCATCTCGAACATATCGCGTGCCTGCCCATACGTCATATCGCGCAGCGTGAGACCGCGCTCCTCGTAAATCCGCGCGAGCATATCATCGATATCTGCGTTGTCGAGCACGAGAAAACTCTTCGGATAGCCCACGGCATGGCTGTCCTCCTGCAGGATGGAAACGCAGAAGCCATGGAACGTATTGATATAGCCCGTGTCGTTGTCGCCCGTCAGCGCATGGATGCGGCTGCGCATTTCTGTCGCGGCTTTATTCGTAAAGGTCACGCAGAGGATATTGCCCGGCAGGATGCCGAGCTCTTCCACGAGATAGGCAAACCGGTGCGTGAGCGCACGCGTCTTGCCCGAACCGGCCCCTGCCAAAACGCGCACAAAGCCCTCCGTCGCCGTTACAGCCTCGTGCTGCGCCGCGTTGAGCCCTGCAAGTAAATCCATCTCATCTTCCTCATTCATGCGGTCCATCGTATCCTCCCTTTTGTTTTTTCTTCCTTATCATTCTATCACATCTGGCCAGCCGCAGTTTCACAGGTATAACAAAAACTTTACAGAGGGATAACAAAGAAAACGCTCTCCGATGCTAAAGTGAAGACAGTAAACAAAGCAAACAAAAGGAAAGAGTTGTATTTATCGAGGAGGGTACTTCATGTCCATGAAGCTTTTCAAGAACAAAAAACGTCTTACCGCCTATGTACTTGCTGCACTCTGTGTCGCTTCGACGGGCTTTGCCGCTACGGAGCATTGGAACGATGCTTCGACGACGCCAAAAACGGTCGTTGCCACGCAGGCCGGCGATGAGAACTGGGAACAGTGGAAATCGAGCTGGGAAAACATCAAGACAGACTTTGAGCAGGTCTCTATTGCTCCCGGCAAAGATGCCACCCAGATGAACTTCGGCTGGTATTCCAAGGATAAAGCCAAGGCTGCCGAAGTCCGCATCTCCAAGAATGCAGATATGTCGGACGCCCGTTCTTTCCTCGGCACATCCAAAGAAGGCACGGTCATCGACGGCATGCAGTACTACACGAACAAGGCTACGGTCAAGGACCTCAAACCGGATACGACGTATTACTATCAGGTCAAGATTGACGGCCAGTGGAAAGATGCCCAGTCCTTCAAGACGGGCAATCCGGATGATTTCTCCTTCATGTACGTCGGCGACCCGCAGATTGGTGCTTCGAAAGGTCAGACCTCTTCGGAAGGCAACAAACAAGACGGCGACCTCGCAACGCGCAACGATGCTTACAACTGGAATAAGACCCTCAACAGCGCCCTTGCCCAGCATCCGGAAATCAACTTTCTCGTCTCCCCTGGCGACCAGATTAACGAGCCGGCAGAAGACCAGTCCGCCGCTAAGATTCATCTGCAGGAAACACAGTACGCCGGCTATCTCTCGGCTAAAGCCCTCCGCAGCCTGCCGGAAGCATCGAGCATCGGCAACCATGACAGCATGACGACGGGATATCAGAACCACTTCAACGTACCAAATCCGTTCACGGAAGAGGCCAACCCGACGAAGGCCGGCCATGGCTACTATTACACGTACGGCAATGCCCTGTTCATCGTCATCAACGCCAACAACTACAACGCAGCCGACCATGAAGCCCTCATCAAGAAGGCCATCAAAGCTCATCCGAATACGAAATGGCGTATCGTCGTCATGCACCAGGACATCTACGGCACGGGCCTCGACCACTCCGATTCCGATGGTATCCTGATGCGCACGCAGCTCACGCCGATTTACGATGCCAATAAGATTGATGTTGTCCTGCAGGGTCATGACCATACGTACGCCCGTACGTACCAGCTCTCGAGCGACGGCAAGCAGCATGCTTCCTTCGATGACTACAAAGTCAAAGGTCAGCAGGGCCAGCACCACAATATCCTCAATGAAGCCCTCAAGGACAGCACGAAGAAAGATGCTTATGAGAGCCAGAACCTCTGCTACACGATTGCCGATATGCAGCAGGGCACGCTGCACAATCCGAAAGGCGTATTCTACATGTCCTCGAACTCCGCTACGGGCTCGAAATTCTACAATCTGATTCCGCAGCAGCAGGATTACATCGCCGCCCGCAGCCAGAACTGGCGCCCGACGTACTCTGTCGTCCACATCACGAAGAACCAGTTCCGCATCGATACGTATGATGCCGAGACCGGTACGCCGATTGACCAGACGTACAGTATCGTCAAAGACTGAGTTATCCCCAGAGACCCCCTGTTTCTCTGATAAAAAAGAGACCTCTGACTTTTGTCTCAGGTCTCTTTTATCATATGAAACTATATGAACATGAAAGGAACATTCCTATGAATTCATCCTCTTCCGCTTCATCATCCCAAACAAAATTATGGAATTTCGGCAAACGCCTGCTCATCGCTCTGGCGGTATTCGTCGCTCTGGCCGCTGTCGTACAGCTCAATGACGTCACTAAGCCAAATCTCGTCAATACCGATGGACGTACCTTCATGAAGGCCGTGGTCACGGATATCGTGCGCGATAACGTGCAGGAAAACGGCAGCCGTATCGGCGACCAGATTGTCGCCCTGAAACTCGCCGATGGCAGCGAAGTCACGGCGAACTGTCCAAACGGCATGCTGTTCGGCACCGTTTGTGAGCCCGGCATGTCCGTCGTCGTCATCGCCAGCCAGACGGGCAGTCTCTCATCTTATACGGTTTACAGCTATGACCGCATGACCGCAGTAGCTGCCTTTCTCGCGTTCTTCTGCCTGCTGCTGATGGCCGTCGGCGGACGTAAAGGCGTCAAATCCGTCATCGCCCTGGCTGCCACCTTCGCCTGCTTCCTGTTCTTCTTCTTTCCGCTGCTCATGCACGGGCTTTCCCCAGTATTTGCCGCAGTCATCACGGCCACGCTGATTCCCGCGATGACCGTATGGCTCATCTGCGGCCCGACAAAAAAAGCACTCGCCGCGGGGCTCGCTTCCTTTGGCGGTGTTCTCTCCGCCGGCATTGCGGCCGAAGTCTTTGGCCGCATGGCCCATCTTTCCGGCTACAACGTGCCGAATATTGAAGCCCTGATGTTTGTCAGCCAGAACACGAAAATTGACGTTGGCGGCCTGCTGTTTGCCGGCATCCTCTTCGCCAGCCTCGGTGCCGTGCTCGATATCGCCATGGACGTTTCGGCAGCCGTCACAGAAATTCATGAGGAAAATCCTGAAAAAACCGAGCGTGCCCTCTTCAAGAGCGGCATGCGCGTCGGTCAGGATGTCATGGGCACGATGGCTGCGACCCTCATCCTCGCCGTCTTTGGCGGCAGCCTCGGCACCTGGGTGCTCGACTACGTCTACAACCTGCCGCTGCTGCAGCTCCTCAACTCCAACAGCCTGGACATTGTCATCATGCAGGGCCTTTCGGGCGGCATCGGCGTCATCATGACCGTACCGCTCGCGGCTGCATTCTCTGCACTGCTGCTCAAACATGCTTTCGTCACAAACTGCCATGCTTCCGTCGTTAAGCCCCCCGAATGATAACCCGCATAATCCCATAAAAAGAAGACCTCAATGCTATCCCCTGCATTGAGGTCTTTTGTCTCTTACAAAAGTATCAAGTAAACTGTAAGAATATCATACTGCAATCAGCGTGCTGCAATCTGGCCGTTATCAGCGATTTCAGCAACACCGGCTTTGCCGTTTTCATAATAGGCTACTTTATAAGCCGTCTGTGCGCCATTTTTCATATCCGTCACATTCTCGACTTCTGCCTGCGGATGCAGGCTCTGCACGACTTCCGCAGCGATGTCTGCCGTGACTTTCGGCGTGCCCTGCAGCATGAGCAGTCCGCCCCATACACATAAACCAATGATTGCAAAAATACCATTCTTCATCGTACCAATCCCTTTCCTTTATGGTAAATCTTCTTTCCGAGGACTAGTATACTCTATTTTTCATCAATTGTTTACACTTTAAAGGTAAGTATTATGTATTCTTGCAAAGTTGTGTAACAATTATGATTAATACATAGGCTTATACTGTATGCATCTTTTCTTCTTTAGCGTTTGAATCCATAATGCAATCGTTCTGCCAGCAGTGTATAGCGTTTTCGTGTATAGTCATTGCTGACTGCTGTATTCAGGGCAGCTTTTGAGCCGAGCAGGATGACCTCCTGCTTCGCCCTTGTCACTGCCGTATAGAGAAGGTTGCGCTGCAGCATGATATGATGCGCAGAGATCAGCGGCAGGATGACGACGGGATATTCACTGCCCTGACTTTTATGAACGGTCAGGGCATAGGCCAGCTGCAGTTCCTTGTATTCCGTCCCCTCATACTCCACTTCCAGATCCTCGCCAAAATGGACCGTCAATTTGCCCGGCTCAATGGCCATGATGAAGCCAATATCGCCGTTAAATACCTGCTTGCTGTAGTTATTCTTCGTCTGAATGACCTTGTCCCCCAGACGGAAGGTCTGCACGCCATTCGTCAGTTCAGGACGACGCGGCGATTTCGGGTTCAGCGCCGCCTGCAGAATGCGGTTGAGATTATCCGTGCCACAGACATTGCGGTGCATCGGCGCCAGGACCTGTACATCTGTAAGCGGTGAAAAGCCCTGCTCCGGCAGGACCTTGCTGCAGAGATGAACAATCTCTTCCGCAGCGGTTTCCTCATCGGGCATTTCCAAAAACTGGAAATCCCCATGCTGTGAGCAGACAGGCAGACGTCCGGCGTTGATGGCATGCGCATTCATGACAATGCTGCTCTCACCCTGCTGACGGAAAATATCCGTCAGGCGAACGCTTGGAATGACGCCGGAGCGCAGGATATCCTTGAGCACTGCGCCGGGGCCGACAGACGGCAGCTGGTCGACGTCGCCGACGAGGATGACATGGGCGCCGTCCGGCACGGCCGCCAGAAAATGCTGCATGAGGACAATATCCATCATCGAGACTTCATCCAGGATGATGATGTCCGCCTCAAGCTGCTCATCTTCATTTTTTCCGAAAGCAGGCGCGCCGCCGGCGCTTGCACCCTGCGCTTCCAAGAGGCGGTGCACGGTCATGGCCTTCTGGCCGGTAGCCTCAGCGAGGCGTTTGGCCGCACGGCCTGTCGGCGCGCCGAGCATGACTGTGAGCCCCTGCATCTGCAGGAGGTCAATCATGCCGCGTACGACGGTAGTCTTGCCTGTACCAGGACCGCCCGTCAGCACGAAAACGCCGTACTGCAGGATATCCTCCAGTGCTTCTTTCTGTTTCTCGGCCAGCTGTATCCCCGAAATCTTCTCCCAATTGGCCACAAGAAGTCTGGGATCTTCCTCCATCGGAATATCGTCGGCATATTTCTGCAGGTAGAGCAGTTTGCGTGCTGTCTTGATTTCCGCGCGGTAAAGATACTGCGGGTAAATCAGCGTTTCTGCCCCCACGTATTCCACGGCCAGCTTCTTCTCTGCCAAAAGCTCCTTCAGCGTCCTGCGCACGTTCTCACGGTCGACTGCAAGGATTTTGGCAGCCAGCTCTGCCAGTTTGTCTGCAGGAATACAGCAGTGTCCCTTCTGTGCGATTTCCTGCAGCGTAAAATCGATGCCCGCCGCAATGCGGTAGCGGTTGTCTGCGGCAATGCCAAGGCTCATGGCAATGGTATCGGCAATCTTGAAGCCAATGCCCTCGACTTCGCTGGCCAGCTGATATGGATGATTTTCAAGCGTATCAATCGAAAAAGAACCGTATTTTTTGAAAATGCGCGCAGCATACGTCCCCGAAATCTTATGGGATTCCAGCCAGAGCATGATATCCCGAAGCTCGGACTGTGCCATATACGAAGAGGATATCTTCGCGATGGTCTTCCTGCCGATGCCCGGCACTTCGCTGAGCCGGTGCGGACTCTGCTCGATGATATGCAGCGTATCCGCACCAAACTGTGCCACGATGCGGCGGGCCAGCGACGGGCCTACCCCATCGACAACGCCGGATGCCAGAAAACGCTCGATGCCCTCTGCGCTCGATGGCACTTCCATATGCATGCCCGTGGCCTTGAACTGCAGGCCATACCGTTTATGTGTGACCCACTTGCCGCGCAGATGCAGCTGCTGGCCGACAAGAGGGGCCTCTGCGTTGACCGTCACCGTGATGCGGCCGTTCTGACGGTTGGGCTTGAACGAGAACACAGAAAAACGGCCGTCTTCACTGGCAAAGATGATGCTTTCGACAACACCTTCCATTTTTTCTTCCACGTCTGTATCCAGTCCTGGCAGCGGCCGCTGGAGTTCCTGTTCCTGTTCTTTTCTCGGCATAAGCCCCTCCTTTCCGGCAAATCCGGCCTGTCACATCATAAAACAGCGCGTATGGATGCTCGATGCCTTCCCCAGTCGCTCTGCGTTCAGGCCTCTGTCAGACGTTCCCATTTCTCATAGCGCTGCTCTATCTCTTTTTCCTTAGCTGCATAGGCTTCTGCAATTTCCTGGCTCTTCTGCAGGTCCGACTGGATGGCAGGGTCGTTCATCTGGAATTCAAGGCCCTTGAGCTCTGCTTCGGCCATGGCAATCTCGGCCTCCGCGCGCTGAATCATCTCTTCGCGCTTCTGGTCGCTCATGCTCTGGATGCGCCCGATTTCCGCGCGCTTCTTTTCTTCCGCACGGCGTTTTTCCTCAGCCTCTTTCTGCTTCAATGCATCGGCAGCCTGTACCTTTTTCTCTTTCGCCGCGTGTTTCGCTTTTTCCTTCGCCTCTTTGGCCAGCTGCGCTTTTTCTTCGGCTTCGCGGGTCTCACGCGCCTCTTCTTGAGCCAGTTCTTTCTTCATTAAATAGTAGCTGTAATTGCCGAGATATTCCGTGAGCTTGCCATTTTCGAGCTCCAATGTACAGTTGGCCACCTTATCAAGAAAATAACGGTCATGGGATACGGCGAGAAATGTTCCTGGAAAAGCCATCAAAGCCTCTTCCACAGCCTCACGCGCCGGAATGTCGAGATGATTCGTCGGCTCATCGAGTACCAGGAAGTTGGCACCGGTCAGCATGAGCTTCAGAAAGGCCACGCGCGACTGCTCGCCGCCGGAAAGGTCGCCGATACGGCGCAGGACTTCGTCGCCATGGAACAGAAAAGCACCGAGATAACGGCGGGCCTGTTCCTCGTTGATGCCGTATTCGTAGATGAGCTCATCGAGAATCGTATTGTCCATGTGCAGGCCTTCATGCTGCTGCGAGAAATAGCCAATCTTGACACGGCTGCCAATCTTGACACGGCCTGTCGGCGACTCCAGCTCGCCTACGAGAATGCGCAGAAGCGTCGTCTTGCCCGCACCATTCGGGCCGACAAGTGCCACGCCATCGCCGCGGCGAATCAGCATCGAGATATGGTCAAAAATCTTATGACTGCCAAATGCCATCGAGACATCCTCGAGCTCTGCGACACGCTGGGCGCACTCCGGCGGCTTGTTGAGGGCAAAGTAATTGAAGGAAGCATCCTCCGGCGGTAGAACGATGCGTTCGAGACGGTTGAGCTGGCTCTGCCGGCCGCGGGCCTGCTTGCTCTTAATACCGGCCTTGTAGCGGCGGATGTATTCCTCCGTCTTCCGGATATGCTCCTGCTGCTTTTCGTAGGCCGACTGCAGAGCAGCACGGCGCTCCGTCTTGACTTTCATATAATACGTATAATTGCCATCGTAATTCGTGACCGTCTTGCCCGCAAGCTCAAGAATGCGCGTGGCCACGCGGTCGAGGAAATAACGGTCATGCGAGATAATCAGCACGCCGCCGGCATAGTTCTTAAGGAAGCCCTCAAGCCATTCAATCATATGGATATCGAGATGGTTTGTCGGTTCATCGAGGAACAGAAAGTCCGGCTCGCGTAAAAGTGCTTTCGTCAGGCAGATACGCGTCTTCTGTCCGCCGGAAAAATGCGCGACGTTCTTCGTGAAATCCGCTTCCGTAAAGCCAAGGCCGAAAGCCACGCGGCGGATGCGGCTTTCGTAATCATAGCCGCCGAGCATTTCAAAGCGCTCCACGACTTTGCTGTAAGCTTTCATCGTCTCTTCGTCATGGTCGACAGCAATCTTCTTCTCGAGTTCCTTCTTGCGTTCGCCGAGGGCAATGACATCATCAAACGCACGCAGAAATTCCTCATAAAGCGTGCCATCGCCAAAATCCGCCTGCTGCTCTACATAGCCGATAGTCGCGGCCTCGTCAAGCTGCACCGTGCCGCCGTCATATTCTTCCTGCCCCAAAAGACAGCGCATGAGCGTCGTCTTGCCCGCGCCATTTGCGCCGACAAAGCCGACTTTATCCCCGCGTGCCACTTCAAAATTGACATCATGAAAGAGTTCATCAATGCCAAAAGCCTTCTTGAGCCCTGTTACCCGTAGCATTGCCAAATATATCCACTCCCATAAATCTGGTCATTTCTTCTTATTGTCAGAAAGACGGAGCACACGCTCCGTCTCACATCATTTTCCTGTTTTATGATAGTCCCTGCCGATATTGACCACAGCCTGATTCGAGCTGCCGCCATCCTTGATGACGCAGGCAAACGGCATGCCGTAGAACACATCCGTATTGCGCGTGGACGTCGTAATGGTCGTTGTCGGATTCGAACTCGTCCTGCCGTTCTCCACACCAGAGATGATGAATCCCTTTTTCTGAAGCGCAGCTGCCACTTCCGCGCCGGCACCATCGATGCCGCTGGAATTGATGACCATGACGGAAATTTCCTCCGGCTTCATCGGTGTATCATCTTCATCCTTTTTCTGGTCAGTGAGCTTCGTGCCGCCACTGGTCTTATGTGCCAGCAGCTTGAGGTCCTTCGGAAGGTCAGCATCGTATTTATCCTCTGCTTCCTGCGCTTCCTGCTCAGCGGCATCCGTCAGCGTCAGGCCAAGCTCCGAAGCCATGAGCTCACGCACATCCGTGATATCCGGAATCCAGTAGCTGATATCCTTATGATATGCCGGCTGTCCCGGTACCATCTGCGTCTCAAGGCCGTTGGCCTGGAACGTCTTCATCTGCTTCGCAAAGCTCAAAAGCTCCGTTACGGACATATCCGTTTTGACCGCCGAGCTGACTTCCTTGACGATATCCGGCAGGCGCGGCAGGATTTCCGGCGACAATACCTGTGCCATGACGGCCTTCATGAATTTCTGCTGCCGTCCGATACGGCCGATGTCACCTTCACCATCGCGATAGCGCACATACTGGATGGCCTTTTTGCCATCCATATGCTGCTCTCCTGGATAAAGGTCAATGACAAGACCGCCATTATCATCCCATGGGTCTTCATAATGCATGCGTTTCTCGACGTTGATATCCACGCCGCCAATTGCATCGATGATGCGTTCAAACGCTTTCGTATCAATGATGATATAATGGTCCATAGGCACGCCGAGCAATGTCTCCAGAGACTTCTGCGTCAGCTCATGTCCGCCATACGCATAAGCATGATTGATTTTATCGTAGCCATGACCATCAATAGCAACACGCGTATCGCGCGGAATCGAGAGCAGCGCTGCCTTTTCCGCCGTCTGGTCAATCGACGTGACCATCAGCGTATCACTGCGGCCAACATCATCTTTACGGCTGTCAACGCCCATAATCATGACATGGGTAATCGCATGATTCGTATCCCCGATTTCATGGACGGATGACTTTTGATGCAGGGCTGCATAACCGCCAACTACAATTAGTATGATAACAGCAAGAACCAAACCAATCCATTTGATTCGCCGAAAACTGCGCTTCTGCCTGCGCGTTTTACGCATCCTCACCGCTCCTTGTGAAAATAATGAAACGTTACAACTTATTCAGTATATCAAATCTACAAAGTATCTGCAAATATGAAACTCGTTTCCAGACGATAGGAAAAAATTATACGCTTGAAACACAAAAAAGGCCCCGCCACAGCGGAGCCCTTGCTTAACCGGCAACTTCCTATCCTCCCAGCCCGTCTCCAGACAAGTACTTTCGGCCTCTGAATGCTTAA
>USAK01000011.1 GCA_900552565.1 uncultured Selenomonas sp.
GAGCAGGGGACTGAAAATCCCCGTGTCAGTGGTTCGATTCCGCTCTGAGGCACCACTTGACATCATGCCCGCTTCGCGGGCTTTTTTCGTAATAGAATATTTTGCTGAGAGGGAGTAGCTCTTAAGGCACAAGTCAACATACTGGCAGACACTGCCTGGCTTGTGAATTGACACGGCAAATGTCAAAGCGAGACTTTCGGTACAGTTCATCCTGTGCCGAAGTCTCGCTTTTTTTATATATGTGTATGTATCTTATCATTGTGGAGCAGGATTCAGGAGGGTTTTAGCGTTTTATGGAAGCATTTTGGGCATCGTTCCTTGTGGTCTTTTTGGCCGAACTCGGGGATAAGACACAGCTGATTGTCATGGCCTTTGCGGTCAAGTACAATTGGAGGTCGGTATTTTTGGGCATGACGCTGGGGATATTCGTCGTGCATTCGCTGGCCGTGGCTATTGGCTCGCTGGCAGGTGAGCTCATACCGGTGCATCTCATGACCATCATTGCCTCGTGCCTGTTCATCGGTTTTGGTGTCTGGACACTGCGCGGTGACGACGAGGGAGAGGATGAAGATGAAGCGACGAAATCATCGCGTTTTGGTCCGCTGCTGACGGTTGCCATGACTTTCATCATCGGGGAAATGGGCGACAAGACGCAGTTCGCGGCGATGACGATGGCCACACAGTATGAATCGTGGTGGCTCGTTCTTTGCGGCGCGGTCCTTGGCATGGTGCTGGCCGACAGCCTCGGCATCATCGCGGGGACTTTCCTGCACCGCAGGCTGCCGGCAAAGAAGATGCGCTACCTCTCAGCCGGGATTTTCCTGTTATTTGGCGTGGCCGGCCTTCTGGAAAGTGTCTTTCAAAATATATAAGAGCAGGACCTTTTCCTTGTATTTTCCAGATTGTGATGTATAATTGGGATTAGTAAGAAGCATGGTCATAGGCCATGCTTTTGTAAACGATAATTTGTCTATGATATGATTTCATCAATCACTTAGAAAGGAAGACTTGCAAGTATGGAACAGTTTTCGACGATGTTCTTGGAGTTCATTGCTTCTTGGGGGTATTTTGCCATTGCCATCCTCATGGCAGCGGAGAATGCCTGCATCCCGGTGCCAAGTGAACTCATCCTCGGATTTGCAGGTTATCTGATTTTCTCGGGCCAGCTGACGTTTGCCGGCGCTCTGACGGCCGGCATGATTGGCGGCATGGCAGGTTCTATCTTTGCCTATCTCGTCGGCCATTATGGCGGCCGCAGATTCGTGGATACGTACGGCCATTACTTCTTCATCAAGAAGTCGCATGTCGATGTCGCACAGCACTGGTTCGATAAATACGGCCTCAAGGCCGTGTTCTTCAGCCGCATGCTGCCGGTCGTGCGCACGTTCATTTCGCTGCCGGCTGGCTTTGCCCATGTCGACATGAAGAAGTTCTTGTTGCTGACGTTTGCCGGTGCCCTGCCTTGGACGGCGCTGATTCTCTACGCCGGCATGATGCTCGGTGAGAGCTGGAAGGTCCTTACGCAGATTGGCCACGAGGCCAGCATCGTGTTTGTCGTGATGGCAGCCCTGGTCATCGGCGTGCTCTACATCCGTTACAAACGTAAAAAAAAACGCTCAGGAAAGTATTGACGCTGACTGAGTGCTCATAAAAAAGCCTTTCCCATATTTGCTGTGGGAAAGGCTTTTTTGACCGTATGAAATCTTTTTAACGCAGAAAGAAGAAGAGTGCGGGGAAGATGGCCAGCAGGAAAGCGCCGGTCGTGATGACAAAAGAGGAGACGGCGAGGTCTGTGGTCAGATTGTAAAGCCTTGAGGTCAGCACGGCATTGATGGCCGTCGGGCAGAACGCGCAGATGAGCAGCGTGCCCTGTACGACCGGGTCGTCGACAAAGAGATAAATGAGAATGCCGAAGACAACCGGTGTGATGATGAAGCGCAGGGCCGTCAGGGAGCGGACCTTATGCGCATAGCGGCGGACCTGATGGAAGTCGATGAGGAAGCCGACGGGCAGCATGGCAATCCACGCGCCGATGTGCACGAGACTCTGGAAAATCGGCGCGAGTGCTGCCGGACGAGCCACGCCAAAGGCATTTAAGAGAAGGCCTGCGGCCATGCCGACGAGGCTCATCTGGTTCAGCGAGAAGAACATGTCGCAGAAGCTGCGCAGGCGGTTGGTCTTGCGGATGGTGTGGGTGTGCTTCATATAACAGTACTGTGCCATCGGGAAGATGACGAGCACGAGCAGCACGTTCTGGCACGTGCCGATGAGCTGTGTGTAGGCAAAGCCCTGTTCATCGTAAAGGATAAAGGCGCAGACGCCGCCGAGTGTGCCGAGATTGGCGAGCATGGCGCTCGCGATATAGGCGCCGCGGTCGAGCCAGCTAGAAAAATTTCGCACAAAGAACAGCGTGCCGATAGCTCCGGGGATGAGCACGAGCAGGAAGCCGAATATCGGGACCGTGATGAGATTCCCCGAGATGGGCAGCACCCAGAAACTCAACAGAGACAGGATGGTGTAAATGCAGACGACATTGAAGCGGATGAGTTTATTGATGGCCTCACCGGAAACAAGGCTGCGCTGGTGCAGATAATAGCCGACAGACAGCGGTGCGATGAGGTCCGTCAGGACAAAAATCAGCCGCAGGTTTGTATTGTCCATACGTTCACTTCTTTCTGACATAAGAAAATGTGATATATTGGTATATATCATGGCTTCATCCTATCACTTTTGTGGTATGATGTAAATCGGTGTTAATATCATAGTTACTATCATGGCAGATACTGAGATATAAGAATATCGGAATATCTAATATCGGAATATCTATAGAAAGAAGGAGGGATATCTTGCGTAATCTTCTGCTGGGCTCCTTTTTCCTGTCGCTGGCCGGCAGTATCTGGGGCGGCATGTTTATCGCGGTGCGTCTGTCTATTTTTACGATTCCGCCGGTGCCGCTCGTCTGGATGCGCTATGGCACGGCGCTTGTCGCCCTGATTTTCCTGATGCTTGTCACGCACAGCCCGTGGCATATCGAACGCAAAGACTGGAAACTGCTCATTGCTTCGGCCCTGACGGGGCAGGTCGCTTCGATTGTCACGCAGGAGACGGGCACGATGCTGACGTCGGCGCAGACGGGCTCGGTCATCACGGCGGCGACACCTGCCTTTATGGTGGTCTTTGGCTGCTGGCTGCTGCAGGAAAAATTGACGGCCGGACGCATTGCCTCGGTCATCCTCGCCACTGTCGGTGTGTTCTTTATCGTCTTTGACCCCGATAATTTTCAGGTCAATGCACTTGGCGGCCTGTCGCTGACCGTGGCGGCGGTGACGTGGGCGCTGATGTCGGTGCTTTTGAAATTCCTTTCGAAGTACTCCGTCATTACGATCACTTTTTATTCCGTGCTTATCGCGTTTCTCGTACTCGCGCCGTATGGTGCTTACTGGCTCGCGACGGCCGCCGACTACGAGGCCATGGCCGCACCGACGGTCTGGGGCTCGGTGCTCTACCTCGGCTTCATCTCGACGACGGCGGGCTTCTGTCTCTGGAACAAGGGACTTCTCTATATGGATGCATCGATTGCGGGGCTTTTCATGTTCTTTCAGCCGATTGTCGGGACGTTCCTCGGCTGGCTGCTGCTCGGCGAGCCGGTGACGCTCTATTTCTGGCTCGGGTTTACGCTCATTGCGGCCGGCGTCGTGCTCGCGCTGCGCGGCGGCAATACGACGGCGGCGGAAAAAATCGCGCGGAGCCACGGGGCCTGAAGATAAGCCGCTGGAAGCTGAGATTTTCCTTGCATTCAGGTCCTTTTCGTGGTATACTTGTTTAGTCGCTGAAAAAGCGAAGGAATAACTCTGCTCCTCATCGTAGGGGAGCCAAAGACCAAAGAGGGAGGTGATTTCGTGAGAAAGTACGAAGTCATATTTATCGTGAAACCGATGGAAGAGGATGCAACGAACGCTGTCATCGAAAAGTTCAGCAACCTGATCCAGAACAACGGTGGTACCATCGATAAAGAAGATCGCTGGGGCAAGAAGCGTCTTGCTTATGAGATCAAAGACTGCACGGAAGGTTACTACTGCCTGTTCGACGTTACGTGTGAACCGGCCTGCGTTGCTGAGTGCGACCGTGTCATGAAGATTACGGACGAACTCCTCAAGCACATGATCGTCAAATCCGACGAGGAGTAAGATTCAAGCATTCTTTTTAAGATGTACTACACCATTTGGGTGTCAGGGAGGCATACCTCATGAACAAGGCAATACTGATTGGACGTCTGACTCGTGATCCTGAGGTCCGTTATACGCAGTCTGGTGTGGCTGTTTGCACATTCACACTGGCCGTTGACCGTCGTTTCGCTCGCAGAGATGCCAACGATGGCCAGCCAACGGCGGATTTCATTCCTATTGTTGCATGGCGCAAGCTTGCTGAGATCTGTGGTAACAATCTGATCAAAGGCCGCCGTATCATGGTCGAAGGACGCATCCAGGTAAGAAGTTACGAAGCACAGGACGGTTCGAAGCGTTATGTGACGGAAATCGTAGCTGATGAGATTGAGTTCCTCGATTCGAAGGGCTCAGTTCCGCATGAAGGCGGCTTTACCGGTGCTCCGGCTCCGGCACAGGCTGCCCCGCAGCAGAAGCCAAGCGATGCCGGCAATTTTGGTCCGTCTATCCCTGATGAAGAAATCCCATTTTAAGACTGGAGGGGAATTACTTTGATGAGACGTGACAGAGGCAGAAGACCTCGTAGAAAGGTCTGCTCGTTCTGCGTAGACAAGGTTGATCATATCGACTATAAAGACGTTGCAAAACTGCGCCGCTTCGTTACGGAGCGTGGCAAGATTTTACCGCGTCGTATCTCCGGCAACTGCGCTAAACATCAGCGTCAGGTGACGGTTGCAATCAAACGCGCACGCAATATCGCACTGCTGCCGTTTACTGCAGAATAATGAGGAAAGGGCGCTGTACTTCGGTACAGCGCTTTTTTTGCATTTTGGCATCATAATGAATCAAAAAATGAATCTGGGAAAGAGGTGTTATCATGCATAGGCGCATCGAAAGTGCCATGACGATGCTGACGGACCCGCGTCATTTCAAACTGCGCTTATTTATCGAAGGAAATATCATCGGCGTGGCGACCGGTATGGTCATCGCGCTGTTCCGTTATCTGCTGGAATTATCCGAAGAGGCTCTGCCCGTTCTCTACCGCTGGCTGCCTGACCACATTCTCTGGATTCCTGTCTGGTTTGCACTGCTCGCGGTCTGTGCGTACATCCTCTATCGCATTGTCAGGAAGGACGGCATGACATCGGGCTCGGGGATCCCGCAGATTAAGGGCATCCTGCTTGGCGAGATGGACATGAACTGGGCGCGTGTGCTCGTACTGAAATTCACGGGCGCCGTGCTCGGCATCGGCGCGGGCATGTCTCTTGGCCGTGAGGGCCCAAGCGTGCAGCTCGGCGCCTGCCTCGGGCAGGGCCTCGGCCGTCTCACGCACCGTTCGTATGCCGAGAGCCACTATCTTTTGACGGCCGGCGCCGGTGCCGGCCTCGCAGCTGCTTTTAATGCGCCGCTGGCCGGCGTGATGTTCTGCTTGGAAGAGCTCACGAAGAATTTCTCAGCGTTCGTACTCATGGGCGCGATATCTGCCGCCGTGACAGCTACGACGGTCACGCAGTATTTCTTTGGCATGGAGCCGGTCTTTCATATGGGCGTGGTGCCAGTCATCGATACGGGCAGCATGTACGTGCTGCTCATCGCCCTCGGCGCATTTGTCGGACTTTTGGGGCTGGCCTTCAACCCGATGCTCACGCGTTCGCAGGATTTCTACAAAAAGCTGCCGGCCAAGGTCCGTCCTTTGCTGCCGCTCTTTTGTGCGGGGCTTGTCGGCTTCATTCTGCCGCAGATTCTCGGCGGCGGCAGCCGTCTTGTTGACTCGCTGGTCGTGACGAATTATACGCTCATTTTCCTCATCGTGCTTTTGGCCGGCAAATTCCTCTTCACGATGATCTGCTTTGGCTCGGGCGTGCCCGGCGGCATCTTCCTGCCGATGCTCGTTCTCGGCTCGGTCGGCGGTGCGATTTTTGCCAAAATCGTGATTTTCCTCGGCGTCATGCCGGAGCTCTTTGCCGTCAACTGCATCGTTTTTGGCATGGCCGCGTATTTTTCGGCCGTCGTCAAATCGCCGATTACGGGCAGCATCCTGATTATGGAGATGACGGGTTCGTTTGAGCACATGCTCGCGCTGATTATCGTCTCGATGACGGCATATCTCGTCGCAGACCTGACGGGCGGGGAGCCTGTCTACGACATGCTGCTCGCGCGCAGCCTCGCCGTGCGTCAGAAAATCGCGAGCCGCATCCGTCACCGCCGCATCCTCATCGAGCTCTCCGTCGGTGTTAATTCGGCCCTCGCGGATGCCACGATTGCCGAAATCAGCTGGCCATCCGAGGCGGTCATCGTCAATGTGCGCCGCGGCTCTGAGGAGCTTGCCCCCAAGGACGACCTCCGGCTGCAGTCCGGCGATGCCCTGTTTGTCCTGACCGATACGGGAGATACCGCGGCCCTGCAGGCTTTGGCCGCAGAACATCCCGACCAATAAGATATCCGATGAACGAAAGACACAAAATCCTGCGTTTTTTTACGATTTTCTTGTATGATTGAGAGATTCTTTGCAAAAGGACTTGATAATTCTTTTCGTATCTAGTACAATAATCGTACAACAAGAACAAACAATACATGCAAGTAAGGTGTTTTAGGAGTGAGAGATATGTTTTTGGAAGAACGTCAGGATATTATCCTGAGCATGCTGGCACGCGACGGCAAAGTACGCGTCCGTGACCTCAGCGAGAAATTTAAAGTTACAGAAGACTGCATCCGCAAGGACCTCGGTGCCCTTGAGAAGCGCGGCAAGCTCAAACGTACATATGGCGGCGCAGTCCGCATCCGCGAGAACAGCCATATGGTCGAAGTCAGCAAGCACCGCAACACGGATGTTGAAGCTAAGCAGCGCATCGCGCAGGCCGCTGTTAAACTCATCCATGAGAAGGACATGGTTTTCCTCGACATTTCGACGAGCAACCTCGCCATTGCGGAACTCCTCGTCAAGATGGAACTGGAAGTCACGGTCGTTACGAACATGATTGATATCCTCGTCGTGCTCGCACGCAACCCGAAAATCCGCGTAATCTTTGCCGGCGGTAAGATCAACAAGAGCCGCGACGGTTTCTGGGGCGGCATGACGCTTGACTTCATCTCGCGACTCAAACCGGACATTGCCTTTGTCGGTGCAGTCGGCGTCGATGTCAAGGAAAACAGCGTCTCGACGTACGATATCGATGACGGCATCAACAAGGCTGCCATCATCCGCCACAGCAAGAAGGCCTATGTCGTTGCTGAAGCACGCAAGCTCAGCACGGATGGCAACTACAACTACACGACGCTCGACACGCTGTCGGGTCTCATCACGGACTCGGAACCGGCTCCTGACATCCGCGCAGCTGCAGATTCCTACGGTGTGGAGATCATCCTGCCATGATGCCATCCATGCCCGCACGGCTTCCGCGGTCTTCCCGGTTTTCCTGGCAACATCTGTATATGGGCATCCTGAAAGGACTGAAGGTATTTGTATTTTACCTCGCAGTCCTTTCCGTTTTCCGGATGTTTTTTATCTTCTGGATGGCGTCGTATATGGGGGCAGGGACAGGAAGCCACGATGTGCTTACGGCCATCTGGCGCGGCACGCGCCTTTCCATGCAGACGGCAGGGGCGCTGACGCTCGTGAGCTTTGTGCCAGGCTTTTTGCTGCACTATCTCTGGCCGCGCTGGGAGCGGTGCTGTGTGCTCGTGCTCAACGCCATTCTGCTCGTGCCGCTCTCGATTCTCTACGTCGCGAGCTTCCCATTTTACCGCCAGTTCCATGCCAATTTCAATCAGATGCTGTTTACGGGGGCCAATGATGACCTCTATGCCCTGCTGATTACGATGGTGCAGCAGTATTATCTGCCCGTGCGCCTCGCGGGGGCTCTGCTGCTGGCATATGTGCTCTGGCGCATCCTGCGCGCGTTCCTCGACAATGAATTTTTCGAAAATCTTTTTGTGGGCATGCGCCTGCCGCGCCTCGTGCGCTGGCTGGGCCGTCTGGCCTTCCTGTATCTGACGTACATCGTCGTGCTGCTCGGCATCTTTGGCGGCAGCCTCGGCTGGCAGACCTCGGTGAACTGGGAAAATGCCGGCGTCACGAAGGATGAATTCCTTAACGAAGCCATCCTCGACAATGTGCAGGCCTGCTACCGCGCCTACAGTCTCAATGAACGTATGTTGGCCTGCAACGGCCTTGACTTCACGACGGACGACATTCGGACGCTCGCCGCGAAACTCGCGAACAAGCCGGCGGATACCGATGACCTCGATGTCTACCTGACAAGAGAGGCTCAGGGCGCGCAGATTGAGAAGCCCAAACAGGTCGTCGTCATTGTCTCGGAGAGCTTTGCCAACTGGCCGCTGCTCGATAAATACAAGGATATCCCGATTTCGCAGGGCATGCGCAGCCTCATTGCCGAGGACGACACGGACTACTGCCCGACATTCCTGCCAAATGGCGCGAGCACGGTTTCGGCCGTCACGGGCGTCGTCACGGGGTTTGCGGACGCGAACCTCTACCTGACGACGATGCCGGAGTCCTTTGCTGCGCCGTATCCGACGGCCAGTGCCCCGCAGATGCAGAAGCTCGGCTATGATGCGAACTTCTGGTATGCGGGCCCGTCGACATGGGAGCGCATTGGCGCGTTCACGCAGGCGCAGGGCTTTGCACATTTCTACAGCCGCGGCGATTTCGGCGATGTGCCGGGCAGCGTCTGGGGCTGTGAGGATGAAGTTCTCTATGAGAAAGTTCTCGCGGGCCTCGATGCCGATACGCCGAGCTTCAATGTCGTCCTCAACGCGTCAAATCATTCGCCGTACGACCTTGACCTCGATGCCAAGGGCTTTGACCGCGAAGCGGTCCGCGAGGCCCTGCCCGAGGACCATCAGCAGGATGAAGAGCTTTTGAAAGAACTCGGCCATTACTGGTATGCTGACCGTGAACTTGCGAAATTTGTCAAGGAAATCAAGGAAAAATGTCCGGATAGTCTCATCGTCATCGTCGGCGACCATGCCGACCGCTACAACATCGACAAGACACCGACAACGTATGAACGCTATGGCATTCCGTTCATCATCACGGGCAGAGGCATTCACAAGGGTACGTTGCTGCCCGACTCGGCCGGCAGTCAGATTGACATCATGCCGACCATTTACGAACTTATCGCGCCGCAGGGCTTTAGCTATATGTCCGTCGGCTCGAGCCTGACGCGCACAAATCGTCAGGGCGTCAACTACGGCTTCTTCATCACGCGCCATGCCATCGGCAAGGCCGATACCGTGCCTCTCGTGCCGGAGAGCGTTGACGGCGGCGAAGCCCCTGGGCTTGACCAGCAGGCCATGGAAGATTACATCAACGCGGTGCGCAGTATTTCGTGGTGGCGGCCAAAATACGGCCCCATGCTCGATGAGAGCAAGCTGCAGGACCGTTAATATAGTAGGAAAATGAAACAAAGGTGGATGAAGCAGAAAATATGATTTCCTTGAAAGACTGTCAGCTCTGCCCGCGTCACTGCGGCGCTGACCGCACGCAGCGGGAGGGCTTCTGCGGGGCGGGGGATAAGGCGCGCATCGCACTCGTCTCCCTGCACAAATGGGAGGAGCCCTGCCTGACTGGTTCTGACGGCCGCGGTGCCGGTACGGTATTTTTCTCGTACTGCAATCTGCGCTGCTGCTTCTGCCAGAATCACGAGATTTCGCATGAAGGCTTTGGCTACGAAGTCCCCGACGAGCGGCTCGCAGAAATTTTCCTCGAACAGCAGGCAAGAGGGGCCGCGACGCTTGACCTCGTGACGCCGACGCATTACGTGCCGGAAATCCTGCACGCCTTGAAGCTCGCGAAGGCCAAGGGCTTTCATCTGCCCGTGGTCTATAACTCCGGAGCTTATGAGACGGAAGAGACCATCGAGGCACTGCGCGGCTCGGTCGCTATTTTCCTGCCCGACCTCAAATATGCCGATGAAGAAAGCGCGCGCGAGTATTCTCTTGCGCCCGATTACTTCGCCGTGGCCACGAAGGCCATCAAGAGAATGTACGATATTGCCGGCCCTCTGCAGTTTGCGGAGGACGGTCAGCTGCAAAAGGGCGTCATCATCCGCCATCTTGTCCTGCCGAATCACCGCCATGAGAGCATGAAAGTGCTCGACTGGATTCATGAAACATTTGGCGATCAGGTGCAGATTTCCCTGATGAACCAGTACACGCCGATGTACAAGGCCAAAGAGCATAAAGGCATGAACCGCCGGCTGACGACGTTTGAGTATCAGTCCGTTGTCGACCATGCCATTGCCCTTGGCATCACGCGTTGCTACGTTCAGCAGGGCCGCACGGCGGATACGAAATTTGTGCCGCATTTCGATGGCACGGGGGTGGAACGCCCAAAGAATGCTTAAAAAAATCGCTGTCACAAAATGTGGCAGCGATTTTTTTGTTCTTGGTGTATTTTGCATGAATCCCGGGTAAATGATGCATAAAATTGACAACACAGCGAAAATTAGCGATAATAATTACCGAAACAGACTGTAATTTAAATTGTGCCGCGAAAATTCGTGCACGATATTATCCGATTGATGACATTGATGACAGAGAAGGTGAATTGCTTTGCACGGCTCGACGTCTTATATTCTAGCTACGATATTCTTATTCTGCATTTCGCTGCTGCCGTCGGCCTATCTGCGTTATTATCCGTTTCGTCCGATTGTGACGAAAAAGCAGCGCCGCATCCTGCTTGCAGGGCATCTTGCCATCTTCCTTTTGGAGTTCGGTATACTGGGCACGCTGTTTGCCACAGAAACGCTCCTTTTTAAGAAAGGGACGTTTCAGGGACTCTATCAATTTCTTTATCTTCCTTATGTCCTATTGCTGATGTTCACGATACGGCCATACTGGTTCCGCCATATCTTTGTACTCGGGCTGCAGTCCATCTACATGCTCTTCATCCACACCCTGACCATAGAGATTTTCAAGCTTTCCTGGCCGGAGAATTGGTATTACGACCGCTGGCTGCCGTATTTTGCCCTTTACCTGCTGCTGTTTCTCATCGGCATGCCGTTCATCCTGCGTGTTTTTGGCAGGATCTTTACGCGTGAGCAGCTGCGTCAGCCGAAAATGGCCTTCTGGAATTATCTTGGCCCCGTGCCGCTGCTGCTCACGTATTATCATGGCAGTATGGGCTACTTCAATCTGGACCCGCAGCTGCTCTATCTGCCGGCTATTCATATTTACACGCTGCTGAGCCGCAGCATGCTCGTGATTGTCGGCATCTTCCTGATTATCGTCATTCAGAGCGGTTTTCGTCAGATTAAGCTGATGATGTGGACGAAAGAGCGGACGGTGAAGATGCAGGACGAGCTGGAGAATATCAATAATTATGCCACGGCCCTGCGTGATGAGCAGCAGAAACTTTCCATTCTCCGCCATGACAGCCGCCACCAGCTGCGCATGCTGGCAGAGCTTGTCGAGAGCGGTCATTATGACGAAGCAGAAAAGCACCTGCTGATGATGCGGAAGGAGGTGGAGAAGCATTGATGCCGCTCTGGTACCTTATCGTCACAAACGTTCTTTACGTAGGTGTCCTGCAGCCTTTTGCCCTGCTGCATTTTCTGCCATTCCGCAGATACCTGAACGCGAAGCAGCAGAAAAAGATTGTCAGCATATGGCTGCTGCTGTTCCTTTTGGAGGTCGGTGCCTTCACGCTCATTTTGCTGGATAAGCCCATGGCGATGCTGTTCTCCGCATATTTTTCCCTTGGTTTTATCACGTGGGTGCCGCAGCTGCTGCTCTGTCTGTGCTTCACAAAAAAATTCTGGAGTGCCCATATCTTCATTCTGGCATTCCGCGCCATGATTTCGGGCATCATCTACACGTTCACGAGGGCATTTTTCCTGACGGTATATCCTGACCGGCCGTTTTCGGACTTTTTCTTTTGGCACATCCTGCTTTACGGTGCGGGTGTCATGGTGTTCTTCCCGTTCCTGCTCAATTTCTTCAATCATTTCTTTGAGCATTTCGAAGAAGCCTTGACGCGCCGCTACTGGCGCTATGTCACGGTCATTCCCGTGCTGATTGCCGGTGAGAGCCTGTATTTGAGTATTTACGATTCGCAGGAAGTCATCTTTGACCTCTTGCTGTCGCGCTTTATCCTGCTCATCATTCTCATTCTGCTGCTTTTAGCAATCCGCAGCAGTCAGGCCGAGGTTTATAAGGAGCTGCGGCTCTACGAAAAAGAACACGAGCTGCAGCAGCAGCTCGTGTCGGCGGCCAATTATGTGAAGATGTCGAAAGAATCCCGCGCGAGGATGGAAGTCATCTATCAGGAGAAAAAACAGCATTTAGACAGGATGCTGACGCTCGTAGAGAAGCGGGACCGCGATGGCTTCATGGATTACGTTGAGCAGCTTGGTGCGAAATTCAACCAGACGAAGCTGCCGCAGTACTGCCAGAATGTCCTCATCAATGCGGCCCTGACCGTCTACCTCTCGCGTGCGCGCGAACTCGGCATCCCCGTGACGACGTCTATCGATTTGCCTCGGGACCTGCCCGCAAGCGGCGACCTCTCCATCGTGCTGTCCAATCTCGTGGAAAATGCCCTGATTGCCAGCCAGAAGCAGAAGCCTTCGCGGCGCAGCATTACGGTGCTGGCCCTGAGACAGGGGCCGTCTCTCAACATCCTCGTGAAGAATATGTTTGATGCACCGGTGCCCCTGAATGAAGACGGACTGCCGGTCACGCACGTCAAAGGCCATGGCATCGGCATGCAGTCGCTCGCGCGTTTCCGCGATAAATACGAGGCGAGCGTCCTCTGTCAGAGCAAGGATGGCTGGTTTTTGACGTATATGCAGGTTCCGCTTGCTCCTCTGAAAGATGGGGAAGAAAAGTAACCCGCAGGTCAATTCCCCATGGTCGGAGCAAACATGAATTGGAAGTAAAGCTCCTGAAAATCGCGGTATTTGCGCTTGCCCAGCGGAATCTGGTGGCCGGCAAGCTCCACATACTCGGCCTTGATGAGATGGATGGCACCGAGATTGACGAGATATCCTTTATTCGGTGAGGCAAACTGTCCCGGGGCAACCTTGTCGAGGTATTCCTTCATTTCCTGGCTCGATTTGCGCGTGTTGAGCGTCGAGCCGTCGGCGAGGTAGACCTGCAGGACATGGCCGTGACTCTCGAAGTAGAGGATATTGGCGATTTCTTCGACGCGCACGCCGCCGCCGACCAGGCGGAAAATGACTTTGGCGCTGTTGCGCTGGCGGATGAACGAAAGCGCGCGGTCCATGGCCTTGTTGAACTGACTTTGCGTAAAGGGCTTCAATATATAGTCCGTAGCCTTGACTTCAAAAGCATCGACGGCGAATTCGTCACTTGTCGTCAAAAAGATGATTTCCGCACGGCTGTGATGACTGCGCAGCTCGCGTGCGACCTCCGTGCCGAGAAGACCCGGCATGCAGACATCGAGCAGTACAATATCAAAGAGAGCCCCCTGGTCGATTGCATCGACAAAGGCAGAGGCATTATCAAAGGCCTGATAAGAGACCATTTCGTTTTTCGTGGCAAAATATTTTTCTGACGCCTCGCGGATTTTCTTGATTTGGTCCTGCTGGTCATCACAGATAGCAATGTGCAGCATCGCATTCACACCTTTCTCCATGTTTCTCTGTTTCAGTTATTCTTATTATACTACCTTCTTCGAGGTACAGAAGCAAACCGTCCTAAAAGGGCGGTTTTTTATCATAAACAAATAAAAACAATATGTTTTAATGACATTTCAAGACAAAAAACGGCCATTTCGTGTTAGCCGGCCCCAAAACCCCTTTTACTTATGCTATTTTAAAACTGTCCTAAGCGGGAAGCGCACGGACCCATCTGCTTTCTGCTAATACACGATTATGAATAACGTGTGTTTTCTAAATAGCGAGATTAAGAGTAATTCGAAAGGGGATGCAACTTATGAACAGAATCTTCAAAGTCATCTGGAGCAAGACCAAGCACTGCTATGTCGTCGTATCCGAGTACGCCAAAGCCAACACCAAGGCCGCACATACCGGCGTGCGCGTTACGGCCGCCGCCCTCGCAGCTGCCGCCGTGCTGCTGGCACCGGTGGACTACAGCACCGTTTGGGCTGCTCCAGCAACGCAGGAAGCAACGGTAAAAGATACTTCCGGCACGGAGCAGACTGTTTATACAAAAGATGGAACGGACAACCAGATTAAAGAGGCTGAAAAATACACCTATCGTAAGACTGCAAAGGAAGAAAACGAGCGTAAAGCAGCGGATGCGGCCATTGAACAAAAAATGGCAGATCAGAAAACCGATAAGGCTCTGCATGTTACCAATAATGGTAAATTGATTGTCGGCACGAATGAAAACCAGCAGGTCAAAGATATTGCGATTCGTGGTGCGTTGAAGTCTGGCAGTGTTTCTACGGGTGATATCACAGCAACGGGAGATATTACTGTAAAGAATGGTAAAGTAGAAGCAGAGAGCGTCTACGATGACACCACGAAAACAGGAACATATGTTAAACAGAACAGCACAGTAGGAGCAAATCTGAGTGCTTTGGATAAACAAATTACAACGGATAAGACGAGCACAGCTCTTCATGTTTCCAAAGATGGCAATCTGATTGTCGGTACAAAAGAAAATCAGACGGTTAAAGATGTCAAGATTCGCGGTCAGATGACTTCTGGCAGTGTTTCCACGGGAAACATTACTTCCACTGGGGATGTATCTGTAACAGGTAAGGTAGAAGCTGGTGCTGTTTATGATAGCACCACGAAAACAGGGAATTATATCAAACAGAATATCACAGTCGGCATGAACTTGAGCAAGTTGGATACTCAGGTAAAATCCAATGCCGATGCTATTACTGAAGAAGCTTCCGCTCGCAAACAGGCTGATACGGAACTTGGCAATCGCGTAACAGCAGTGGAAAACAAGACTGCTGGCCTTAGCTACGACGAAAAAACGAAAACGACTACGGTTAATGACAAGCTTGCAGCCGATTCTGCAAAAGTCAAAAATTCCATTGAAGTAGGCCATAATGCCAATATCGGCGGGGCCGTCAATGCGGGCAGCATCAACAGCCGTGGCAACCTGAACGTCGATGGCAATGCCCTGGTCAAAGGCACCCTGACTTCCCAGTCCACCATCAACGGTAAGGAAATTGTTTCTCAGACCAATATTACGGCCAAAAATAAAGTCGTCGGCATGCAGGGCGTCGTAGATAATACCCTTACTGACGGCACCTATGTAACGGCCGGTAATACGGTAGGCCAGAACATCAATGCTCTCGATGAACAGGTGAAAACCAATGCTGAAACAGCAAATCAGCTGCAGCATAGCCTTGCCGCTGAAGCAACCGCTCGTGAAGCTGGCGATAATGCTCTGAATAACCGCATTACGGCTGTCAAAGAATCCCTGCAGAAAGAAACTGCAGATACCTATGTCAGCAAAGATGACGCTTCTGTCGAAGATGGCTATGTCATCAAGAAAGCAAATAAAATCGGCGAAAACGTAGCCCTCGTTGATAAAGCTCTCTCCGATGAAGCAGCAGCCCGTGTTACGGCTGACAAAGCCCAAAACGAAGCCATTGCTACAGTCAATACCAATCTGGTAAACGCTGTTAGTACCATTAACCAGAACGTATCCGATGGCTTTGCTGCTCTGAATCAGGCCGATGCCAATGAAACCAAGGCTCGTGAAGATGCTGATACGGCTCTTACCAATCGGATTGCAGCTGAAGAAACGGATCGTGCCGAAGCCGATACAGCTCTGCAGAACGCTATCGACAAAGAAGCAGCAGACCGTAAGACAGCAGACACGACTTTACAGACGAACATCAATAACGAAGCAGCAGCTCGTGAAGCAGCTGATACGGCTCTCGACTCCCGGACCACGGCTCTCGAAGCTAAGACCGAAGCCATTACCTATGATAAAGACTCCAAGACTGTCATGGTCGACGGCAAGCTCACCGTTACCGAAGGCATCACTGATGGTACGACGCAGGATGGTCAGTATGTCAAGATGGATAACTATGTCGGTCGGAACCTGAACGCTCTGGACCAGGGCATTCAGGCTGAAACAACAGCTCGTCAGGCAGCCGACAAGACTCTGCAGGACAACATTGACGCAGAAGCAGCAGCTCGTAAAGATGCAGATGAAAAACTGGATAACAAGATTACTGCAGAAAAAAAGGCCCGCGTGGAGGCGGACACGAGGCTGACGGAAGCCGTCAATAACGGCCTGAGCTTGAGCGATGAAAACGTTCTCCAGAAGAACAACACTACCATTGATGCTGATGGCACCGTCACTACCACCAAGACTGACGCTAACGAAATGATCCTGAACAAGGGCAAAGACAACCAGATTACCCTGAACGAAAAAGGCATCAAAGTTGGCACGAACAGTACGGTCATCGATAAAGACGGCGTCTACACCGGCGGCGATACGTATAATGAAGCTAAAGCCGGCCTGAAGTCCGACGGCTCCATCAAAGGCGCAGACGGCAAATTCACGGTCAACAGCGCAAACGGCACGGTCAATGTCAACGACCAGATTACATTGAACGGTGCAACAGGCGTAGTCAAAGCTAACGGCCTCAACATCGGCGACGGCAACATGACCGTCAGCAACAATGGCAACATCAAGACGGTTGGCACACTGAGCGCAGCCGATGGCAATTTCAAAGTCAACAGCAACGGCGGCGTTTCGGCTGCTGGTGGTAAGACCACCCTTGCATCCGATGGCTCTATCAAAGCAGCAGACGGCAAATTCACGGTCAACAGCAATGGCGGCGTAAAAGCAGCTGATGGCAAGATTACCCTGAGCTCCGACGGTAGCGTTAAAGCAGCAGATGGTAAATTCACGGTTAACAGCAATGGCGCTGTCAAGGCAGCAGACGGCAAATTCACCGTTGATAGCAACGGCGCCGTCAGTGCAGCCAATGGCAACACGACCATCGACAGCAACGGCAACATCAAGACCGTTGGTACCCTGAGTGTAGCCGATGGCTCCTTCAAAGTAGATAACACGGGCAAGATTACCTCCACGGGCCTCGATGCTGGCAACGGCACCATCCAGACCACGGGCACGGTGAAAGCCGGCGACGTTCAGACCGGTACGCTGGAAACCACGGGCGATGCCACGATTGGCGGCGACCTCACGGTCAAAGGCAAACTCAATGTCGATGAAATCAACATGACGAAGACTGGCATCGTAGGAGACAACAACGTCACGGCCAGCACGAAAGTTACGGCCGGCGAAATCACGGGCTATAAGAAAGCCACGAGCACCAAAGATGGCAGCGAGAAAGAAAGTGCCTTTGACTATGACGAAAACGGTACTTCTACTTGGGCAAAATCCACGGATGCAGATGGCAACTGGAATAAGAGCACGATGTCTGTGGAAGGCAGCGGCGTGACATCCAAGGCCATTGATTCCAATAAAAACAGCAATCTCTCCACGCAGACTGCAACACAGTCTCAGAACAAACTGACTGATGTTAACCAGAATACCAACACGGCTACGAAGTCGGCCATGGAATCCAGCAGCATCCTGGCAAACAAAGATGGTTTAAGCTCTACGTTCAAGCAGAATGTCGCTGAAATCCTCAATCAGGTCAATAAGTCGAATACGGAATACGCCAAGGTAGACCAGAAAGCCGATAATATCACGAGTGAAGTCACGGATGGCACAAATACGACCTCTACGACGCAGTCCACGAAGGATATTACCAACACGGCTAAGCAGGGCACCATTACGAACGACGCAAGTAAGATTGTCAACAATGCCAGCGACGCCATCACAAATACGGCTGCCAATGACATTACAAATACGTCGACGAATGGAAACATTGCGAACACGGCTGAGAATGGTACGATTTCCAACAATGCTAAGAACCTGACGAATACGGCTTCTGAGAACATCACGAATACGTCGACGAATGGCAACATCAGCAACATTGCGGCGAATGGTACTATCAATAATGAAGCTAAGAATATTTCCAACAAGGCTGCAGAAGCTCTGACTAATGATGCGAAGACTATCACGAATACGGCTAGTGAGTCTGTCACGACGCAGATTGGCGATGGCTCGGTTGTGAAGTCGGTCATGAATGAAAATGGCATTGCCAACACGGCTGCGGGCAAAACCATCACAAATGACGCAGCTGACATTACCAATATGGGTACGAACAGCGTCACGAATCAGGTTGGCACGAATAAAGTTCTCGTCAATAAAGATAAAGTCGAAACGGCTTATGGTGACGACACGTACACGACTTGGGATGCAAGCGGTATCGTAAGCAGCACGACGGGCAATATGAGCACGACGGTTGGCGGCGACCAGACGAATGACATCAAGGGCAGTCAGACCAATACGATTGGCGGCAGTCAGACGACGACAGTCACGGGCGACAGCAGCCTGACGGCAGAAAACATCAACAACACGGCCAAGAACAAGATCACGAACAAGGCCCTCGATGTTGAGACGGAGGCAGCAAGCTCCATCGTCAACAAAGTCTCCAACGACTATGGCTCCAACACTTCCACGCAGACTTCCAGCCAGACTCAGGAAGAAATGAGTCAGGAAGATGGCAAGACCGCTTCCTACCTGCGTGGCGCAGCTGAAGAAAAATCACAGCTCGTAAATGGTGATACGAAGACCACGATTGACACGATTGCGGGTCAGACAAACACCAATATCACGGATGGTACAAATATCTCCAATAATCTGCAGAAAGCAAGTCAGATTGCTTCGTCGGTAACGGATGGCACGAACACGACCGTTGCCAATCAGGATGCTAAAAGCATTGCTTCTTCCATCACGGATGGTATAAACTCCAATAATATCAGCAATACGGCTGCCCAGTCTGCACAGCTCATCAAAGCCAGCGACACGCAGTACAGCTCATCTACTAAGACGGCTGGAGCTTTCAGCGATACGTTGGTCAGCGGTGACAGCATTGTCAATATCCTCAAAGATGCTGATAACGGTTTTGTTCAGTCGAATGTCTCTAAAAGTGATAGCAGCACCAGTGTGAAGCAGACTTCTACGGATATCACCAATACGGCTAAGAATGGTACGATTACCAACGATGCCAAAGATATTGTCAATAGCGCTGCGGAAAATATGACTAACACGGTCGGTAAAGACCTGACTACGACTGTCGGCGGCAACATGAAGACTACCGTTACGGGCAATCAGGTCAACACCATCGGCGGTGACCTGAGCACGACGGTTACTGGAGACAGCGGCCTGAATGCTAAGAATATCAGCAATACGGCGACGGAGAAACTCTCCAACAGCGCGGCTGAAATCGAAAATACAGCTACGAGCAGCATCAAAGATATCGTAGGCAAGACCACGATTACTACCAATGACAGCGGCACGATCTTTGAAAATACGGAGCATAACACGGCCGTTAAGGAAGGTTCGGCTACGAATACAGTAATTTCCGGCAACACGCTGACGACTGGTCAGGCTACGATGGATTATGCAAATGTCCTCAAAGATCTCGGTGTCCGCGGAAATGCTGCTGTTGATGGCAACACGACGATTGGCAAGGAAGGCGCAGACACGACTTTGACGGTCAACAGCAAGTCGACGTTCAAAGACACGGTCAAGATGGAGAAGACGCTGGAAGTTGATGGTACCTCGACTTTCAATGATAAGGTGACTATCACGAAGAATGGTCTCGATGTCACGGGCGGCACGACGACGGATACGCTCCAGGTTACGAGCACGTCTCAGTTCGATGGCGCAGCAACCTTCAAGGATATTGTCACGATGGAAAAAGACCTCTCGGTGGGCGGCAATGCCACGGTGGCTGGCTCTGTCACGGCAGGCTCCTACAAAGTTGGTGACGCGACGTACATTGACGCCAATGGCATCAACGCCAACAACCAGAAAGTCACGAATGTCGCCGCCGGCGATGTTTCTGCGACGAGCACGGATGCTGTCAATGGCAGCCAGCTCTACAACACGAATCAGAGAGTATCGACGGTGGAGACCCGTGTGGATGGCGTCGAGAACCGTGTCACGAGTGTTGAGAACCGCGTAGACAAGATGGACAGCCGTATCGACAAAGTCGGTGCCAATGCAGCCGCTATGGCCAACCTGCATCCGCTGGAGTTCGATGAGGACTCGAAGTGGAATGTAGCGGCAGCTGTCGGCAACTACAAGGGTGAGACGGCAGCAGCAGTCGGCGCGTTCTACCGCCCGAATGAGGATGTCATGTTCAACCTCTCGACGACCTTCGGCAATGACGAGAACATGGTCGGCGGCGGTCTTTCCCTCCGACTCGGCAAGGGCGGCAACCGTGAGAAAGACAAGAAGCTCAAGGCTGCCATCGCCGAGAACAATGATTTGCGTGCCAAGGTAGATGACCTCACGGCGCGTATGGATGCCCTGCTCTCTGTCATCAATCCGAACATGTCCAAGGAGTTCCCGGATGTTCCGGAGAATCACTGGGCATACGAAGCCGTTACGCGCCTCGCCGGCAATAACATTGTCGAGGGCTACGAGGACGGCAAATTCCATGGCGAGCGTACGATGACCCGCTATGAGATGGCGGAAATCATCTACAACGCCCTGTCGAAAGGTGCTAAGGCTGAGAAGAAACTGGTTGAGGAATTCAAACCAGAACTGCAGGCCATGGCAGCCCAGAAGCAGGCAAAATAAAGCCCCTCTTCGTTTCATAACATAACGATAGAGAATTACTCAAAAAGACAGGCCCCGCGCACATTGTGCAGCGGGGCCTGTCTTTTGCTGAAAATCAATGTTTAGTTTTCAGGATTGCCGTCAGGGTCCGTATTTAAAGGATACTGGCCGAGCATGGTCGTGAGGTTGTCGCGGTTGAAGCGGTAATGGCTGCTCGCGAAATCCTGACCTGGGTCGTAGCGTTCGGACGGGGCATTCAGCAGACCGCAGATGGTATCGTAGAGCATGTCGTTTGTGAAATAGCGGTTTTTGTGGCTGCGCAGGGCATTCGTGCGGCCGGGCAGGGCCTGCTGATAAGCCGGCGAGAGGTACACCCACATCGGGATGCGGACCATGTCGTAGCTGAAGACATCCGGATTGTGTGAGATGGTCAGATTTTCGCCGTGGTCGGAAAAATAGACCATGGCCTGCAGGTTGAGATTCTTCTTTGCGTAGTCGAAGACCTGCGAGAGGATGTAGTCGGTGTAGAGGATGCTGTTGGCGTACGAGGCTTCCGAAGTCATGGTCGAGGCGCCTTCTTCGCCCTGGAATTTATTGAATTCCTCTGGATAGCGGTTGTTGTAGTAGATGTGGCTGCCCATGATGTGGAGCACGATGAAGTTGTTCTGGCTCGGGTCGACCTGCGTGAGGTACGGCAGCAGCGTCTCGTCGTATTTATCCGAGAAATTGTAGGAGTCATCCGTCCATTCGGCAACATCGGCCGTCTTGGCGACGAGCGTGATGGCGCTGTCGTACTGGCCGTAGCGTCCCTGATTGCTGAACCAGTATGTCTTGTAGCCCGACTTTTTCGCGACATCGATAATCGAAGCCGAGTTGAAGAATTCTTTGTCGTTGTACTGGCTCTGCTCGGTCAGCGCGCGCTGCAGTACGGGGACGGTCTGCGACCATGAGGAATAGGCGTTCTGGAAGAACAGGAAGTTGGGGCTCGCAAGCTGCTGGCTCTGCCACGGCGTATCGTCGTAGGCGTAGTCCGGCGTGAAAGCCTTCATATAATTACGAGAAGCGGATTCGCCGATGACGACGATGACCGTGCCCGGAGCCTTGGCCGCAAGCGTCTGCGTGCCTTCCATCGAGAGGCTCGCAAAGCGTTCTTCGTAATTGAGACTGTACGTCTGCGTTTCCTTGACGTACGTGTCGACGTCGTTCCAGAGGTCGGCAATCGAGGTCTGCGGCATGTACCACCAGAGCGAGACGATGGAGCCGACGACGAGCAGGAAGAGGGCACCCATGCGTCCGGCCGTGGAATCTTCTGCTTCGAGGCGGCGGGCAAAGGCCATGTGGCCGCGCCAGCAGGCGTAGAGGAACAGCAGGAGACCCGCGATGATGATGAGGGCCGGCACGATGCCGACATTCGACTCGATAAAGTCGATGCTCTCGCGCCAGTTCGTCAGGTAAAGGGCCATGAGCGAAGCCGGCGACAGGCAGTGCCAGACGATGAAGTAGTAGGCGTACTGGATGAACGGAATCACGATGCCGAAAAGATTCAGCAGGGCCATGATGCCCGCGATAATTTTTTCGTGGCCAAGGCGGAACAGCGCGCCCTCAAGGGCCGTGAGCAGCAGAAACTCGGACGTGCCGACGAGAAAATCAAAACAGATTTTTGACATGTACCAGTCCTGATGGTACGTCCAGGTGTAGAGCAGCGGGAAGGCCGTGCACCAGGCAAGTCCTGTGAACAAGTTCGGCAGCGTCGCCCATGAAAATAAGGGAACACGTGTGCCATACTGCACGAGTACGAGTGCGAGCATGACGGGCAGGAAGACGGGAATGAAATAATCAGCGCCCATATCCTGGCCAATGTCGATGTAGAAGGCAATGAGGCAGATGTAGTAGATACCGGCTGCCGTCAGCCAGCGGATGAGACGGTCCTGTCTCTCGGTAGAAAGTTGCATGCGATAACCTCGGTTCCAAAAAACGTATCTTATTTATATCGTAGTAAATTTGTTGGGAAATCCCGATACATTTTACCTGAAATCGTGTCTTTCGTCAATTTGATAATGCCCCGTAAACGCCATTGGAATCTGTATGATAGAGCATGAGGCAGATGTTTTTCATCTGTCAGGGTGATTTTCGTGATTGCCAGCGAGGACGTTCTCTGCTACAATATATACCTGTCACCAACAAATAAACCACAATATCTAGGGGGAGGCGGAGAGACGCTGCACAAGATACGTACGGAACGCAGCGTCGTTAGCTATGAATCTGAAGACCGTAACCAAACGCTCTGGCCACACTGTGCCATATAACCGCGAGAAAATCTACCATGCCATTGCCGGGGCCAATGCCGACGGCGGCAATACGATGTCGGAAAAAGATATCGACGAAGTGACGAGCCAGGTCGAATGGGATATCCAGGACCGCGATAATGTCAGCGTCGAGGAAATCCAGGACATCGTCGAGCAGGAACTCATGAAGTACGATTTTTACGATATTGCCAAGAAATACATCACGTACCGTCAGAAGCATGCGGAACGCCGCGCTGCTCAGAAGCATTTGATGGAGTCGTACCGCGATATCTTCTTTGCGGATTCCGTTGATTCGGACCTCAAGCGTGATAATGCGAACATCAATACGGATGCTTCGATGGGCATCATGCTCAAGCTCGGTGCCGAAGGGGCAAAGCACTTCGTCGACAACTATGTGCTCGATGAAGAATATGCCGAGGCAGACCGTGAGAATTATATCCATATCCATGACAAGGATTTCTCGCTGATTACGTTCAACTGCTGTCAGATTGACCTTCTGAAGCTGTTCCACGGCGGTTTTTCGACGGGGCACGGCTTTCTGCGCGAGCCGAACTCCATCCGCGCCTACGCATCGCTGGCCTGCATCGCCATCCAGTCGAACCAGAACGACATGTTCGGCGGCCAGAGCATCAACGCGTTTGATTATGCCATGGCTGAAGGCGTGCGCAAATCCTTTAAGAAAGCCGTTTACGACGAGGCACACAAGGCCCTGATTTACCGTTTCGGCATGGACCCGTTCCGCGATTACGGCGCATTCAAGAAGATTTTCAAAGAGCATCTCGACCTTGAGCACTGCCATTTCACAGAGAGCGACGACGACCCGAAGGCTAAGGAGAGCATCGATGCCATCATGGCAGCTCTCGAGAAGATTCTCGCGGACGAATACCACAAGCCGACGACGGACGTCGTCATCGACGCGAACAATATCTACCATCTGGCCTGCGCCGATGTCATTGAGGAGACGCATCAGGCCATGGAGGCCCTGATTCACAACTTCAACACGCTGCACAGCCGTGCCGGTGCACAGGTGCCGTTCTCGTCCATCAACTACGGCATGGATACGTCGCCTGAAGGCCGCCTTGTCATCAGCGAAGTTCTCAATGCCATCTGGGCCGGTCTTGGCTATGGCGAAACGCCGATTTTCCCGATTTCGGTATTTCAGCTCAAAGCCGGCGTCAACTACAATCCGGGCGACCCGAACTACGACCTGTTTCTCAAGGCCTGCAAAGTCAGTGCGAAACGCCTGTTCCCGAACTTCGTCAACATCGACGCTCCGTACAACCTGCAGTATTACAAACCGGGCGATTACAACAGCGTCGTGGCAACGATGGGCTGCCGCACGCGCGTCATGAGCAATGTCAACGGCCCGGAAGAGTCGGGCAGCCGCGGCAATTTCTCGTTCACGACCATCAATCTGCCAAAGCTTGCACTCGAGGCGAAGGGCGACCTCAATAAGTTCTGGGAGCTCTACGACCATTATATTGACCTGAGCCACGATTATCTGCTCTCGCGCCTGGCTATCATCGAGCAGAAGCACGTCTACAACTATCCGTTCCTTATGGGACAGGGCGTCTGGATGGACAGCGAGAAGCTCAAGCCGACGGATACCATCAAGGAAGTTCTCAAACATGCTTCGTATTCCATCGGCTTCTGCGGCCTCGCCGAATGCCTTAAGGCTCTCATTGGCAAACATCATGGCGAGAGCGAGGAGGCTCAGCAGCTCGGCCTCAAGATTGTCGGTCATCTGCGCGAGCGCACGGATGCTTATACGGAGGCAGAACATCGCAACTGGTCGACGTTTGGCACACCGGCAGAATCGACGGCCGGTCAGTTCCAGCGTGCCAACCGCAAAAAATACGGCATCATCCCGGGCGTTACGGACCGCGAGTACATGACAAATTCCTCGCATGTGCCGGTCTACTACCCAATCAAGGCCATCGACAAAATACGCATCGAGGCACCGTATCATGCCCTCGAGAATGCCGGCCACATCGCCTACATCGAGATGGACGGCGACCCGTCGAAGAATGTCAAGGCCTTTGAGGCTGTCGTCCGTGCGATGCACGATGCCAACATGGGCTATTTCTCCATCAACCATCCGGTAGACCGCGACCCAGTCTGCGGCTACACGGGTATCATCGAGAACGAATGCCCGCACTGCCACCGCAAGGAAATCGAACGCGGCCATATCGTCGTGCCGCGCATGAAGGCGTAAGCGCAGTTTAGCTGTAACCTTGTAACATCATGTCCGATGATGTAGAATAAATACAGAAGCTCGAAAACCGCAGGTTCGCCTGCGGTTTTTTGTTCATTGCTGAAGCTATGAGGAGGAATCAAGATGAAAGTCATCCATACGAATCAGGCACCGGCTGCTGTCGGTCCGTACAGTCAGGCCATTGAAGCGGGCGGCGTGCTCTACTGCTCGGGGCAGATTGCCATCAATCCGGCCGAGGGCAAGATTGTCGCGACGACGATTGAGGAGCAGGCTGAGCAGTGCTGCAAAAATGTCGAGGCCGTGCTCAAAGAAGCTGGCACGGATATGAACCATGTTGTCAAGACGACGTGCTTCCTGGCAGAAATCGCTGACTTCAAGGCCTTCAATGAAGTCTATGCCAAACATTTCATCTCGAAACCGGCCAGAAGCTGCGTGGCTGTCAAAGACCTGCCGGCCGGCGCCCTCTGCGAAGTCGAGGTTACGGCGGTTCTCTGATTGCCCATATTGATTCTGATGTTAAGAAGAACGGTTGCTGTTTTTAAACGGCAGCCGTTTTTTATCTGAAGAATCCCTTAATCTTTTAATGTATGGGGCCGTATCTTTAAATATGAAAGTTTCATCCTAAAAGAAAACCGAAGTAAGGATTAAACTTCTGATAAAAATAATCAAAACAGGCTTCGGACCGTAATATTTGTGCTATACTAACGAGTTAGAGGATGGCAAGCGCTGCTCCGCAGACGGAATGGCAGCAGGGCGAATGGCAGCTCGACCTCGGCGCTTGGGCACCGAAGGCTAAGACGGCTGGCCTCGACAGCAGCTCGAAATGGAATTTCAATGGCGGTCTCGGCTATGCTCTGTCCGACAAATGGGCACTGCGCTATGACTACCATGGCCTCAAGACGAAGATGGACGACTTCAAGACGACGGGCAATGAGCACGAAGTCAACCTCGCTTACAGCCTCGGCAAGAACGCCGCAGTCTTCGCTGGCTGGAACCGCATCGGCAATAAGTTCGACAACTCCCTGAAGGGCTTCAAGGACACGACGAACAACGTTGCTCAGCTCGGTCTCGCTACGAAGTTTGACCTCGCTAAAAATCTTGCCTTCTACGCTGACGGTGCTGTCGGCACGAAGAAGACGTCCCTGTGGGAAGCAGGTCTTGCTTACACGATCAACAACGATTGGGACCTCAACGCTGGCTATCGTTACCTCGACACGAAGCTCGATGAAGACAACAACATCAAGTATCGCGGCTTCCTCGTTGGCCTGAGCTATCGCTTCGGCGGCCACAAGGCAGCTCCGGCACCGGCTCCGATCCCAGCGCCAGAGCCAGTTGCTCCGGTTGTTGAGACGCCGGCCGTACCGCAGCACGTCTACAACGACTATTATGTTGACAGCATTCACTTCGCTTCCGACGTTGACACGCCGCTGGCTTCCGAGTCCCAGAAACTCCAGAACTTCGTTGCTGTCGCTAAGGCTCATCCGGATTCCACGTTCAAGCTCATCGGCAATACGGACTCCGATGCTTCGCAGGCTTACAACGAAGACCTCTCGAAACGCCGTGTCGAGAATGTTGCTAAGTACGCGGAAGACAATGGCGTCAGCGGCAGCCGCCTGAACCTCAACTACAAGGGCGAGAACACCCCGGTTGCTTCGAACGCAACGGAGCAGGGCAAGGCTGATAACCGCCGCGTTGATATCTGGGAGCACAAATAATCATCCCTCTGCATCATGCATAAAAATAACCCAGTCGGGAAATCCCGCTGGGTTATTTTTTATTGCGGCTCAGCCAAAAATCTGAAAGTAGAGGACGATGAAGAACAGCGCAATCGCGAAGCCGATGCTGATGGCGCTGGCGCGTTCAACGAAGACAGCCTGCACTTCCGTGAGTTTGGCATGACGGCGCACATACGTCAGGATGAGCGAGGCAGTCAGCAGGATGTACATCGTGCGGTTCATGTTGTCGAAGTTAGCCCAGCCGACCACACAGACGACAGCGGTCAGCGCGATGAGGATGAGGATGGGATAATCTTTGCCGATTTTTGGCTCTTTTTTCTTATCATCTGGTTTGTTCTTTTCATAAAGCTTCTTCTGGAGCTTCTTATACTGATTTGCCATGGAAATTCCCTGCCTTTGCATTTACATATAATCACCCCATATTATACCGTTTTGTAAACTTTTTTGCAAAAAGAATTGCAGGAGACGAGGATGATTGTTAAAATATAAGGTACAGCTTTTATGTAATCGCATAGCATTTGTAAAGCTGTAAACAACCGTCTGCTTAGCAGATATTTATCATAAATATATCCAAAAAGAACAATCTGACAAATATATAGGGGGGATTTTCATGATAAGAGAACATCGCAGCCGTTCGAAGCTCGAGGGCTATTATCGCAAGTTTGTGGAAGAGGGCGTACTCGACCCAAACGTTCATCCGTGGGTGGCAGAGTCGTGGCAGAAAAGCCGTGAACTCGGTATCGGCACGGAGAAGATGGATGTTTCGCGCAAGCTGCCAAAAGAGGAGTTTGCCAAGCTGCAGGCCAAGCACAAGGACGCGATTGATTATTTGAGCGGCCTCAGCGAGGATATCCGCGAATTTTTCCAGGAGTACAATCTGTCGCTGCTGCTCATCGATTCGGACTGCCGCGTGCTCAAGAGCTATTCGCTGCCGTTTTATCAGATGACGCCGGGCGAGATTGAGGGCGTGCGCGTCGGTATCGAAAATGTCGGCACGTCGAGCATCAGCGTGGCCTATGCACATCAGACGCCGTTCTGGATGTTCGGACCGGAGATGTGGGTCAAGGAATGCCAGCTCGGCGATGCCTGCTCGGCTCCCATCAAGGTCAATGGGGAATTCCATTACATCATCACACTGGTCTCCATGGAGCAGGTGCCGATGCCGCAGGATGCCATCATCGCCCTGCTGCTGACGATGAAGAATGCGCTGGAGGAACATCTGTCCGAGTCGCTGCGCATTAAGGCCGAAGAGGCCATTCTCGATGCGACGCCGTTTGCCGTTTACCATGTCATGCCGGGCGGCGAGGTCGCCTATGCAAATAAACTCGGCCATACGCGTCTTGAGGGCATCGGCGCTAAGAAGGGCGAGGGCAGGAAGTATACGTCGAATCTCAACGACGTCATCATGAACTATCAGCACACGCCAATCTACAAGGGCTTTAACGGCGTGCCTTCTTATAATAAAGAAGTCACGTGGATTACGCCGAAGAAGACGTATGAGGATATCACGACGGTCGTGCCGCTCGAGCGCGATGCCGACCGCGCCGTGGAATCCGTCGTCGTCGTCTCGATGCCGATTGAGGACCTGCGCACGCTCGTCGCGCACGCTGCCGGCTACACGGCTAAGTACAGCCTCAATTCGATGGTCGGCGAGGGCACGACGTTTGCGAGTGTCCGGGCTAAGGCCGCGCGCGTCGCGAAGAACAAGCATCATATCCTGATTCAGGGCGAAGCAGGCACGGGCAAGCAGCGCATGGCACATGGCATCCATCAGGCCAGCCCGCGTGCGGCAGGCCCGCTCATCACGCTGCGCTGCGGCGATGCGACGCAGGAAATCCTCGAGCAGGAGCTTTTCGGCATCGTCATGGGACCGGATGTCAGCCATCAGGGGCGTCTCGAGCTCGCTTCGGGCGGTACGCTGTTCCTCGATGAAATCGAGAAGATGCCGCGCACGATTGCTGTCGAGCTTGCTCATGCTCTCAAGACGGGTAAGACTCACCGCATCGGCGAAAATGTCGAACGCGATATCGATGTGCGCATCATCGCGGCCTGCGACAGCGACCTCAAGCGTCTGACGGAACGCGGCCTGTTCTCGCCGGAGCTCTATGAGATTGTCTCGAAGAGCGTTGTGCGCGTACCGCCTCTCCGCAGCCGCCGCGAAGATATCCCGAAACTTGCGGACCATATCGTTGCCGAACTGGCGGAACAGCATCAGATGAAGCCGAAGCGCATTCTGCCGGAGACGGCCGATATGCTGAAGCACTACGACTGGCCGGGCAATATCAAACAGCTGCAGAGCGTGCTTGAATACGCGTTCTTCAATACGCCAAAGGACACGATTGCCCCCGAGGACATCAGCCTCATGGGCGATGTCAAGCCCGACAACAAGTGGAAGGAAGACAAGGACGTCTTTGTCAAGGCATGGCAGGCTGCCGGCGGCAATGTCAGCCGCCTCGCGAACCTCCTGAATGTCAGCCGCGTGACGCTCTACCGTTACCTCAAGAAATACAATCTCGAGAAGAAATGAGATTGAAGCGCTAAGCAAGTATAGATAGAAAGGATAAAGGAAAATATCGTGCGTTTAAGAAGAAAGCCGTGGGTGGATGAGGCCATCCATGAATTTGATGATTTTGTCGTGAGCCGCGACCAGCAGATTGGCGAGGAAAAGAAGGGCAAATGGGCGGAAATCTTTGGCCGTCAGGCCCCGCTGCATGTGGAACTCGGTACGGGCAAGGGCGATTTCATCAGCCAGCTCGCGGAGCTTCATCCGGAAATCAACTACATCGGCATTGAGATGCAGCAGGATGTGCTCTATTCGGCCGCAAAGAAGATTGCGGAGAAGGAGCTCAAGAATGTGCGCCTGCTCGTTTTTGACATCAATCACATCGAGGATATCTTTGCCGAGGGCGAAGTTGACCGTTTTTACATCAATTTCTGCGACCCGTGGCCGAAAAAACGCCATGCCAAGCGCCGCCTCACGCATGTGGGCTTCCTCGAAAAATATCGCCGCCTGCTCAAGAAGCCGGGCGAACTCCACTTCAAGACGGATAACCGTCCTCTGTTTGACTTTTCGCTGGAACAGTTTGCAGAAGCGGGGCTTAAGGTGCAGGATATCTCGTACGACCTGCACGCAGAACATCGTCCGGACAATATCATGACGGAGTATGAACGCAAGTTCAGCGGTTTCGGCGAGAAGATCAACCGCTGCGAAGTCATATTCGAATGAGGCTGAAGGGGGCATTTTGATGCTGATTCGCAAAACGCCGTGGCGTAATGAATCAGAACCCGTCATTGTCATTATGGCGGTTCTGCTCCTGCTGGGAACCATCAATGTCTTCAGCTCGAGCTTCGTCCTCGCTACGACAAGCTTCAACAATCCGTATTATTTCCTCATCCGCCATGTCGTCTGGCTGATTCTGGGCATTGTCATCTGTGTCGTCTGCAGCCGCATCAATTATCACCGTTGGCAGGGCATCATCAAGTGGCTGCTGCCCATCACGGTCCTGGCACTCATACTGGTACTGGGCGTTGGTACGGTCGTCAATGGTGCAAGGCGCTGGCTGTCTTTTGCGGGCTTCAGCGTGCAGCCGGCGGAGTTTGCCAAGCTCACGGGCATCCTGCTCGCGGCAAAATTTCTGACGGTCATGATGAAGAATGAGAAGAAAATCGACCTCCTGCGGGCTCTGCCGTATTGGATTATTTTTGGTATGGCGGCGCTTGTCGAGATGGAACCGGATATGGGCACGGCCTGTATCGTCTATGGCGTACCGTTCCTTATGGCCTTTCTGGTCGGCATTCCCTGGAAGCAGGTGAAGGGACTGTTCATCTTTGGCATTGTGGGCCTTGCCGTTCTCATCATCTGGCAGCCGTACCGCCTGCAGCGCGTGCTTACGACATTTGACCCGTGGAGCGATGCTCAGGGCGTCGGCTATCAGGCCGTGCAGTCGATGTCGACCATCGGCTCGGGCGGACTCTGGGGCATGGGCCTTGGCGAAGGCGTCAGCAAGTACGAATATCTGCCAGAGGCTCATACGGACTTTGCCTTTGCCATCTTCGCACAGGAGCACGGGTATCTCGGCGTGCTGCTTGTCATATTCATGTTCTTCCTTCTGGCAGTCTGCTGCTACTACATTTCCTTACGGGCCCGCGATATCTACGGTCAGATTTTGACGCTCGGCATCATGCTGCTCGTCGTCGGTCAGGCCGTAGGCAACCTCTTCATGGTCAGCGGCATGTTCCCTGTCGTCGGTGTGCCGCTGCCGTTCATCAGCTACGGCGGTTCTTCCCTTCTCGTCACGATGGCCTCGATGGGGATTCTGCTCAACATCTGTCATCATGGCTTCCAGCCGCAGCATGAACATGAGCCTCTGCCAGAGCCGCCGGCGCCGAGAAAATCAACCGCGCCGCCGCTGCGTCTTGTCAAATGACCTAATAATCGGGGAGAAGATGACACTTATTTTGACCGATTCATGCGCATTGTGTTACAATAAGGGATATAGACTATTCTATTAAGGAAACGTGTCATGTGCTTTTGAGATTTGAGAGAGGTGTTTGCGTTTGCGGAATCGATTTATTCTGATGATTTTCTTTACAGCGGCGTTCCTCCTGCTCTCCTTCACGACGGAAGCGATGGCTTCATCCATCCTCGTCCGGCAGGGATCCCGCGGTCCGGCAGTGCGTCAGGTGCAGACGCTGCTCATCGAGCAGGGCTGGCTGACAGGTGCTGCGGACGGCATTTGCGGCAATCAGACGGTCGCGGCCATCAAGTCGTTCCAGAAGGCCAACGGACTTGCCGCGGATGGCATCTGCGGCAATGGCACCTACTCGGTGCTTTCGGGCGGTCAGGAATACCAGGGCTCTTCTGATGAAGACGGCACGGCCATGTACGTCAATGCCACGGGCTACAGCGCGTACGACCCGGGCAATTCAGCGTATACGGCTATGGGAACGCATGTACGCCATGGTATTATCGCCGTGGACCCGAACATCATCCCTCTCGGCACACATGTTTATATTCCCGGTTACGGCGATGCCGTAGCTGAAGATGTCGGCGGCGCGATTCACGGACACCGCATTGATGTGGCTTTTGATACGAGGGCAGAGGCCCTTGCCTTTGGCCGTCAGGACATCGAGATTTACATCAAAGACTGAATGTGACGGTATAAAAATTAAACAAGGCTTAGATATTGAACGCAGCTTCGGCTGCGTTTTTTATTTTTGTATACAATAAAATTGTAAAGCTATGCCGTTCTCAATGAACTTTTTCCTTCAATATTCCATTTCAACGATACACAAGCCAATGAAACTAGAAAAAGTCCGCTTTGGAAAAACAAAAACAGCTAATTTGTGCATTTTTTTAGCTCGAAACTATTGACTATTGTAATGTTGTAAACTATAATAAGTTCATCGCAATAAAAGAATTGCTTTGGGAGAGAAAAAGGGAGGAATTCATATGAAATTGAATTTCGGCAAGAAAGGTATGAAACTCGCCGGCGTCCTCATGGGCACGATGCTCATGGGCGGTGTGCTCGCTGGCTGCGGCGGTCAGTCGAACAGCAATGAAATCAAAGTTGGTGCCAACTTCGAGATGACAGGCAACGTAGCGAACTATGGTTCGGCATCGCTCGACGGCCTTAAGCTCGCCGTGGACGAGATTAACGATGCCGGCGGCATCGACGGCAAGAAGATTACTCTGGTCACGGCGGATAACAAATCCGAGGCCTCGGAAGCCGTTAACGCAGCGACGAAGCTCATCTCGGATGACAAGGTATCCGTCCTCGTAGGACCGGCTGTCACGGCCAATGTCATCGCTGAGTCGCAGGTCGCTACGGACAACAAAGTTCCTATCATCGCACCGGATGCTACGAGCCCGGATGTCACGGTTGAGAATGGCAAAGTTAAGCCGTTTGTCTTCCGCAGCTGCTTCATCGACCCGCAGCAGGGCACGGTCATGGCGAAGTTCGCCAGCGAGAACCTCAAGGCTAAGACGGCGGTCATCTACGTCGATAACAGCACGGACTATTCCAAGAGCCTCGGCAAAGTATTCAAGGAGAAATTTGAGGCTGCTGGCGGCAAAGTCGTCATGGAAGAAGCTTTCCTTGCAAAAGACCAGGACTTCAAGGCTACGCTGACGAAACTCAAGACGGCTAATGCTGATGTCATCTTCGTTCCAGCTTATTATGAAGAAGTCGGCAAGATTGTCAAGCAGGCCCGCGAGCTCGGCATCACCTGCCCAATCCTCGGTACGGATGGCTGGGATGACCCGAAAGTCGCTGATATTGCCGGTGCAGATGCCCTGAACAACACGTATTTCTGCACGCATTACTCCGATAAGGATGAATCCGTAAAACCGTTCGTTGAAGCTTTCAAGAATAAATACGGTCATATGCCGAATGTTTTCGCAGCTCTCGGCTACGATGCCGGTAAGATGCTCGCCGATGCCATCAAGCGCGCAGGCAGCAGCGACCCGGAGAAAATCCAGAAAGCTCTTGAAGAAACGAAGGACCTTCAGGTCGGTACTGGCACAATCACGATGGATAAGAACCACAATCCAATCAAGCAGGCCGTCATCCTGCAGAACAAAGACGGCGACCGCGTGATGGTAGCCAAGATTATGCCTGAGGACTGATGAAGAGTCCTGAACGGAAAAGCCTTCACCTCTCTTTGAGGGAGGGCTTTTCTATTTCTTCGGAACATCATCTGCTATTATTATAGAAGGGAGCTATCCTATGGAAATCCTGCATCAAGTCGTGCAGCAGCTCATCAACGGCATCTCGCTTGGCAGTATCTATGCCCTCATAGCGTTAGGCTACACGATGATTTATGGCATCATCAAGCTCATCAACTTCGCTCACGGCGATATCTACATGGTGGGCGCTTATATCGGCTTTTTCTCAATCACGCAGGCGCATCTCTCGATTGTGCCGTCGCTGCTCATTTCGCTCGTCGTCACGGGCTTTCTCGGCATGGTCGTCGAGCGCCTCGCTTATAAGCCGCTGCGCCATGCACCGCGTATCTCGGTGCTCATTACGGCTATCGGCGTTTCGTTCTTCCTCGAATACACGACGATGTACTTCGTCTCGCCGACGCCGCGCACATTCCCCGCTATGTACGGCGACGTCGCCGTCAACATCGGCGGCATTGTCATCAACGGCCAGCAGATGCTGATTCTCGGCATCACGGCTGTGCTCATGGTCATCCTGACGTACATCGTCCAGAAAACGAAGACGGGCAAGGCCATGCGTGCAGCATCTTTCGATACCGAGACAGCGGAGCTCATGGGCATCAATTCCGACCGCATCATTTCCATCACGTTCGGCATTGGCTCGGCCCTTGCGGCTGTCGCCGGTGTGCTCGTCGGCATTTACTACAATTCGATTGACCCGCTCATGGGCATCATGCCGGGCCTTAAGGCCTTTGTCGCAGCTGTCCTCGGCGGCATTGGCATCCTGCCGGGTGCTGTTGTCGGCGGCCTGATTCTCGGCGTGGTCGAAGCTCTTGTTTCGGGCTTCATTTCCTCGACGTTCCGCGATGCGGCAGCGTTTGCCATCCTGATTCTTGTGCTGCTCATTCGTCCGGCCGGTATCTTTGGCAAGAATACGAAAGAAAAAGTTTAAGGAGGGGAGCATATGAAATTCTTACGTAAAAATGACTGTATCATGCTCGCCTTCTCGCTCGTGGTGTTTGCCGTGCTGCAGTTCCTGATTTCGGAACGCATTTTAAGTTCCTTCTGGCAGCTCAATCTGATGATTGTCGGCATCAACATCATCCTGGCGGCAAGCCTCAACCTCATCAATGGCTATACGGGTCAGTTTTCCCTTGGTCATGCTGGCTTTATGGCCGTCGGCGCCTATGTCGGCGTCGTGCTGACGGCAAATTTCCATATGCCGTTCATCGTGGCCTTGATTGCGGGCGGCATTGCCGCTGGCTTCCTAGGCTTCCTCGTCGGCATCCCGACGCTGCGCCTGCGCGGTGACTATCTCGCCATCGCGACGTTGGGCCTCGGCGAAATCATCCGCATCGTCATCATGAATATCCAGTATGTGGGCGGTGCTGCCGGCTTCAAGGGCATTCCGCATCACACGAACTTTGCCTGGGTTTTCTTCATCATGCTGTTCACGCTGTTCTTCATCAAGAACTTTGTCAACTCAAATCATGGCCGTGCCTGCCTCGCCATCCGCGAGAATGAAATTGCAGCCGAATCGATGGGCGTCAACACGACGAAGTACAAGGTCATGGCCTTCACGTTCGGCGCTGCCTTTGCCGGTGTCGCTGGCGGACTTTTTGCTCACTGCTTCTACCTCATCAGTCCGGCATCGTTCACGTTCATGCAGACATTCAATTACCTCATCATGGTCGTTATGGGCGGCCTTGGCTCCATCACGGGCTCGATTGCCGGTGCCTTTGTTGTCACGTTCATTTCGGCTGCTCTGGCCAGCTGGCCGGAATTCCGCATGATCATTTATGCCATCTCGCTGATTCTCATGATGTTCTATCGTCCGCAGGGCCTGTTCGGCTATATGGAAATCACGAATATGGGTATTTTCCGCCGCATTTTCAAGAAAGGAGAGACGTCTCATGAGTGAACTTTTACGCACCGAGAATGTCTCGGAGGTGTTCGGTGGCCTCAAGGCTGTCACGGACTTCAATATTCATCTTGACCGCGGCGAACTCGTCGGTCTCATCGGTCCGAACGGCGCCGGCAAGACGACGGCTTTCAATATGCTGACGGGCGTTTATCAGCCGACGACGGGCACGATTACCTTTGAGGGCAAGAGCATCGTCGGACTCAAGCCGTATCAGGTCACGCAGCGCGGCATCGCGCGTACGTTCCAGAACATCCGCCTGTTCTCAGAGCTGACCGTCCTGGAGAACGTCAAGATTGCCTTCCATTATCACGTCAAATACAGCGTACTTGAAGCTGTCTTCCGCGTGGGACGCTATTTCAAGGAAGAAGAGGAGATTGATAAAGAAGCGCATCAGCTCCTCAAGATTTTCCACCTCGATGACAAGGCCAATGAAGTCGCGAAGAACCTGCCGTACGGTGCCCAGCGCCGCCTCGAGATTGCGCGTGCTCTGGCGGCCAAGCCGAAGCTGCTGCTGCTCGACGAGCCGGCGGCCGGCATGAACCCGCAGGAAACGAAAGAGCTCATGGAGATGATCCGCTGGATTCGCCAGGAATTCGGCCTGACCATTCTGCTCATCGAACATGATATGAGTCTGGTCATGGGCATCTGCGAACGCATCTATGTTCTGGAATATGGCGAAATCATCGCCGAAGGCACACCGGCTGAAATCAAGGAAAATCCGGAGGTCATCAGGGCTTACCTCGGCAGCGAATAAACGTGCAGGACAGCAAAAATCAACGGGAAGTACGGAAAGCAGGTATGTATATGGCAGAACCTATGCTGAAAATCGATAATATTGACGTATATTACGGTGCAATCCATGCCCTCAAGGGCATCAGCCTCGAAGTCAATCAGGGCGAAATTGTCACGCTGATTGGTGCCAATGGCGCGGGCAAGTCGACGACGCTGCGCACGATTTCGGGGTTATTGAAGCCGAAGAACGGCAGCATTACCTTCATGGGACAGAATATCGCCGGTGTGCGCGCACATGAAATCGTCAAGAAGGGCATTTCGCAGGTCCCTGAGGGACGCCGTGTCTTTGCCGAAATGACCGTCATGGAGAATCTTGACCTCGGTGCCTTTGTGCGCAAGGATAAAGACGGTATCCAGCAGGACCTTAAAAAAGTTTTTGAACTGTTCCCGCGCCTTGAGGAACGCAAAAACCAGTCAGCCGGTACGCTTTCGGGCGGCGAGCAGCAGATGCTTGCGATGGGCCGCGCGCTCATGAGCCGGCCGAAGCTTCTGCTGCTCGATGAGCCGTCGATGGGCCTTGCACCGCTGCTCATTAAGGAAATCTTCAACATCATTGTCGACATCAACAAGAGCGGTACGACTGTCCTGCTTGTCGAGCAGAACGCCAATATGGCCCTTTCCATCGCCAACCGCGCGTATGTTCTTGAGACGGGCCGCATCACGCTGTCGGGCAGTGCGCAGGAACTCGCTGCCAGCGAGGACGTCCGCAAGGCATATCTTGGCGGCTGAGCCTTTTATCTCTGCCTGCGGGCAGGAACTTTGCTGTCCGCGGCGAATCCTTAGGTAATAGAAACTGCAGAGGGGGATTTTAGATGTTTGTAGCAAACCGCATGGCAAAAAATCCAGTGACAGTCTCGCCGAATACGCCGGTTGACGAAGCCGCTTCGGCTATGAAGAAAGGCCATTTCCGCCGTCTGCCGGTCGTTGAGGACGGCAGACTCGTCGGCTTTCTTTCTGATAAAGATATCATGCGCGTGGCACCGTCGCCGGCGACGACGCTTTCGCGCTACGAGGCTCGTTCGCTGCTGGCCAAACTCAAGATTGGCGACATTATGAATAAGGATGTTATTTCAGTCGGTGAGGATGCAACGATTGAAGAAGCAGCCCTCATCATGTACAACCATAAGATTGGTGGCCTGCCGGTCGTTTCGAGTGTCGGCGCTGTCGTCGGCGTCATCACGGAGACCGATATCTTCAAGACCTTCGTCGATGTCATGGGCCTGCAGGAAGGCAAGACGCGTCTGACGCTGCTCGTCGACAATAAAGTCGGCGTCGTCTACGATATTGCTGGCATTTTCACGGAATGCGGCCTTTCCATCGACAGCCTTGTGACCTGCCGCCAGCCGTATGGCAAATACGAGATTGTCGTACGCGGCGATATCCCGAATGTCGATGAGATTTCCGCCAAAATCAAGGCAAAGGGGTATGAAATCATCCATACGGCCCGCATCGGCTGAGCCTTGCCTTAAATCAGGGAAATAAAAAGTTTATAAAACAATATAAAATAAGCTCAACGATGAGCTCTTTTCTGTGCAGCTATAGCCTGCGACTGGAAAAGAGCTCTTTTTGTTTCTTGTATACACATATACATTACAAAATTACATAGAAATTTCATTTTCATACTTGTCAGTGTATATACAGTATGTTATAATCTTATACATAATATGATTTATAGATATAAATGTGGGAGGCGTTCAACATGAAGTTTCATTCCTTGACCAAAATGCTGACCGTGGGACTTATAGCGGTGATGACAGCAGTGCTCTTAGCCGGCTGCGACAGTGAGAGCAGCCAGAAAAAATTCCTCAATATCGCCACGGGCGGTACGGCTGGTACGTATTATCCAATCGGCGGTGCGATGGCGGAAATCCTCAACAAGGAAATCCCGGGCATGAACGCCAGCGCGCAGTCGACGGGGGCGACGGTCGCCAACATCAACATGCTCAAGGATAACTCCGTTGACCTCGCCATTGTCCAGAACGATATCACGTATTACGCCGTCAACGGCACGGAGATGTTCAAGGACAAGAAAGTTGACAACATCCGCGGCATCGCTTCGCTTTATCCGGAGACGTGCCAGTTCGTCACGCTCGATAAGGCCGGCATCAAGAGCATCAAGGACCTCAAGGGCAAGCGCGTCGCCGTCGGTGCTGCAGGCTCGGGCGCTGAGGCCAATGCCCGCCAGATTCTCGAGGCTTATGGCATCACGTACGATGATATCGACGTCCAGTACCTCTCCTTTGCTGAAGGCGCCAGCGCCCTCAAGGACGGCAATGTCGATGCAGCGTTCCTGACGGCCGGCTACCCGACGTCCTCGGTACAGGATATCGCTTCGCAGAATAAGGTCCGCCTGCTGCCAATCGATGCGGATAAGGCCGATGCCCTGATTGCCAAGTACCCGTTCTACACGAAGACGACGATTCCGGCTGGCACGTATGCTGGCTTTGACGAGGAAGTCCCGACGATTTCCGTCATGGCGATGCTCGTCGCTACGGACAAAGTCGACGACAAGATGGGCTATGACATTGCCAAGGCCATCTTCACGAACCTCGACCGTCTGCAGGCAGCACATTCTGTAGGCAAGCTCATCACGAAGGAAAGTGCCACGAAGGGCATGTCCCTGCCGATGAATGCCGGTGCTGAGAAATTCTTCAAAGAGTAAAAGTTCTGTTTCATAAGAATACGGCCTCTTTCGTCAGCTCATGCAAATTGTGCGATGTGCGATGGAGGAGGCCTTTTCTGTTTTCTGGTGGTGTCTATGCGTCGTTATCCCTTATGTGTCTGGCTGACCCTCATCGGTGTGCTGCTCGGCCTTTTGAATGTCTTCCTGACGCCCTGCCTTGTGGTGCGGGCGGCAGGGGAGCGGGTGGCCATCGTTGAGGCACGGCCGGAACTGCCATTTTCTATACATTTCATTCATTCCGTGCAGAAGACACCGGTCCTTGAAAATCTTGAGGTCAATGAAAGCCGTGATGGTTTTACGCTGCTTTCGACGAAATATCAGTCGTTTGGTGTGGGGCTGCCGTTCCTTGCAGAGGAAGGCGATTTCCGCGAAGAGGGCGATTATTATGTGTTTGACCATATGGACCGCCATTTCAGGGACCTCTCGCTGCGTACCGGCGTAGGCACGCAGCTCACCTTGACCGTAGGGGGTCGTGAGTACCGTCTTTTTGAACGCTATGCGCCCGGCACGCGCATCGACCTTGCAATCATGCCATTTTACCGGGGAATCCTCGGCTTATGATACTTTTACTTCCCATCCGCGAATCCGGATGAGGAGCAGAGAGGATGTTTTTTATGACTGAGAAGCTGGATAAAAAATCCGCAGATGATATCCTGAAAAAATACGATAAAGAATCCGACACGATGATGTACAAGGGCATCATGGCCAAGATTGTCTCGGCCATTGCCATCACGTTCTCCATTTTCCAGCTCTACACGGCGACGTTCGGCGTGCTCGATGCCCAGCTGCAGCGAGCCGTGCACTTGGGCTTTGGCCTTGCGCTCGTGTATCTCCTGTACCCGACGCGCAAGTCGTGGTCGCGTTATAAGGTGCATCCCTTTGATGTGCTGCTCGCCATCCTCGGCGCGGCGACGCCGGCGTACATTGTCATCGAATACCAGCATCTTGTGCTGCGTTCGGGTACGGTGTCGGGCGTTGACCTTGCTGTGGGCCTCGTCGGCATCCTGCTCGTCATTGAGGCGACGCGCCGCATCGTCGGACTGCCGATGGTCTGCGTCGTGCTGGCGTTTCTCGCTTATGCCTTCGCCGGTCCTTACATGCCGGGCGTGCTTGCCCACCGCGGGCTGACCATTGAGCAGCTCGTCGGCCATCTGTACTTCACGACAGAAGGTATCTTCGGCATCCCCTTGGGCGTTTCTTCGACGTTCATCTTCCTCTTTATCCTGTTCGGTGCTTATCTCGAGTCCACGGGACTGGGCAAATTCTTCATCGATCTCGCCAACGCCATTGCCGGCTGGGCCAGCGGCGGTCCGGCAAAAGTTGCCGTCCTGTCCTCGGGCCTCATGGGTACGGTCTCGGGCAGCTCGGTTGCCAACGTCGTCGGCACGGGCTCGCTGACCATCCCGATGATGAAGAAACTCGGTTATCATAAAGATTTCGCCGGTGCCGTTGAGGCTGCAGCTTCGACGGGTGGCCAGCTCATGCCGCCGGTCATGGGCGCTGCAGCATTCCTCATGGCTGAATTCGTCGGCGTGCCGTACATCGATATCGTCAAGGCGGCCATCGTGCCGGCATTCCTCTATTTCGCGGGCATCTGGCTTGGCGTCCATTTTGAGGCCAAGCGCGGCAATCTCAAGGGCATCCCGAGAAGCCAGCTGCCGAAAATCGGCAATATCCTGCGTGAGCGCGGACATCTTGCCCTGCCGCTCATCGTCATTGTCTATCTGCTCGTCGCTGGCTACACGCCGATGCGTGCGGCTCTTGTTGCTATCGTCCTTTCCATTCTCTGCTCCGCCCTGCGCAAATCGACGCGCATGAAGCCGATTGAGATTGTCCGCGGTCTTGACCGCGGCGCACGCAACGTGCTGTCTGTGCTCGTAGCCTGCGCTTCGGCCGGTATCATCATTGGCGTCGTCACGAAGACGGGCGTCGGCCTCAAGCTCGCTTCGGGCCTGCTGGACCTTTCGGGCGGCCTGCTGCTGCCGACGATGTTCTTCACGATGATTACAGCGATTGTCCTCGGCATGGGTGTGCCGACGACGGCCAACTACGTCATCACGTCGACGATTGCGGCACCGGCCCTCGTGCAGATGGGCGTCCCGGTTCTCTGTGCACATATGTTCGTCTTCTACTTCGGCATCATCGCCGATGTCACGCCGCCGGTTGCGCTCGCGGCCTTTGCGGGGTCCGGCATCGCTGGGGGCAATCCTTTGCGGACCGGAATAAACGCCTCGAAGCTCGCTATTGCGGCTTTCATTATTCCGTATATGTTCGTGCTGTCGCCAGTTCTCTTGATGCTTGAGGGCACAGCCTTCGACTTGTTCCTGACGACCCTCACAGCCCTTATCGGCATGGTCGCCCTTTCGTCGGCCCTCATCGGCTATCTTGCGGATGACTGCAATGCCTTTGAGCGCCTCGTGCTCATCGCCGGCGGCCTCATGATGATTAAACCAGGCTTCCTGACGGATATTGCAGGCTTTGTCCTGTTCGTCGTCATCCTGCTTCTGCAGCTCAGACGCCGCAAGAAAGCAGCGCTTGCTTAAACTGTCTCTCCTCTAAACAATTCTATAAACAAAAAATGCTGACACAGTGTGTCAGCATTTTTTGTACTGCAGATAAAGTTTTTGTATTTTCTTAGTGCATGGCTTTTTTCTTCTTGGCCTGGCATTCGGGGCAGACGCCGAAGAAATAAAGCTGATGGTCGGAGAGCTCATAGCCCGTTTCGTCCTTGACCTGTTCGTAGACGCCGTCGGTATTGAGTACAGGCACGTCATCGACGCGGCCGCAGCAAGTGCAGCGGATGTGCGGATGATGGCTCGTATCGGCATCGTAGCGGAAGGCCTCTTCGCCGACATTGAGTTCCTGAGCAAGGCCGAGGTCACAGAGAATGGCCAGGGCCTTGTAGACCGTTGCCAGGCTCATCGTCGGGTAGAGCGGCTGCAGTTCCTTGTAAATCGTATCTGCGTTTGGATGTGCCTTTGTGTGGGAAAGCATGTTGTAGACAGCCAGACGCTGCGGCGTCACCTTAAATCCGGCCTCGCGCAGCCGGCTCGTCAGTTCCGAAGAAGTCAGCATGATATCACCTCATATTTTTCCTTTTGTTTCTCGTAGGCATTCTCTCTATCTTTAGGATACACTAATGGAGAATAAATATTTTATAAGGTTATTCTACGTGTTATTTCGCGGATTGTCAACTAGTAACAGTTATTTTTTATTGCTGAAGCACAAAAAAGCAGGTGAGAAGGCTGCTGAAAAAATAGCTTTACATTTATGCAAAGGTATGCTAATATATTATATGTTCTTCAACGAACACGGAGAGGTGTCCGAGTGGTCGAAGGTGCTTGACTCGAAATCAAGTGTGGTTAATAGCCACCGTGGGTTCGAATCCCACCCTCTCTGCCATTTGCAAATCAGTCCCTGCAGTGCGCAGGGACTTTTTTAGTGCCTATATTATTATATAGGAAGGAAAGTGCAAAAGAAAAAGCCAGGCTGCCTTGCGGGCGGGCCTGACTTTTCCTGAGCATTATTCTGCTGCTTTGACGACTTCCTTGCCGTCGTAGTAACCGCATTCCGGGCAAACGTGATGCGGCATCTTCGGTTCGTGGCACTGCGGGCAGGCAACGAATCCCGGAGCTTCGAGCTTCCAGTTGGCACGGCGCTGATCGCGGCGGGCCTTGGACGTTTTACGTTTTGGTACTGCCATTTGATTTTCACCTCCGAGGCATATGTTCCTTCAGTGAAATCCATGCAATGGGTTGATGCTGGATGGATGTATTTCACGTGAATATGTGATTTGACACATATATCTATGATAGCCGTTTTTGCCTCTGGTTGCAAGGAAAATTTTCATTTTTGCCGATTTTTTCAGGACAGAGCTAAGAACTGCCTATGTTTCTTGAAATATCTTGAAATATTTTAGAGAATTTTTGAGAAATAGAGGTGTTTTCTGTTCTGTCACGAATTATAATAGAAGTAGCATTCCTGTTTTGAGAAAATCTCAGGGCAGCAAAAAGAAACGGGTGTGATGGAATTATGACAGGAAATAGAGAAGTAATTACAGGCAGTGATTTCAAGCGCATGGTATCGGGTGCTTACAGTGAATTCCTGCTCGAATATGAACAGATTAATGAGCTCAAGGGTGCGGGCCATATGCCGGGCACGCATATCCTGCGCACGATGGGTGCCGCGGTCATGCCGCTTTCGGAGACGAAGGATGACAGCATTGGCGGGCTTGCGCGCCGCGTGGCGACAGCTGCGGTCTTCGGGGCGCGCGGCAGCGCTGGTATCGTGCTCGCGCAGATGTTCCGCGGCCTCGGCAAGGGACTGTCGGGCAAGTACAATGCGACGTCGTCGGAGTTCGGCAAGGCCTTCCAGTACGGCATCCTCTACGCGCAGCGCGCCGTGCCGGAAGAGCCGGAACAGCCAATCATCATGGTCGCCAAGGCCGTGGCGAAGGGCGCTTATCATGCCGTGCGCGCCAATCTGCCAATCTCGGAAATCCTGCAGGCGGCGATTGAAGCCGGCAAGCAGGCTCTGGCAAAGATGGACCATGAGGATGCCGGTGCGCGCATCATGTTCACGTTTCTCACGGGATGCCTCAAGGGATTGGACGGCAACTTCGTCTCGCCGACCATCAGTCTGTCCCTGGGCCTTGAAGCCGGCCAGCCGGGCATGCCGGACCCGCGTCAGGACCTCGTACGTCCATACTGCGTGCGTTTCACGGTGTTCAACACGCGTGTCGACGTGCCGGAATTTGAACGCCATCTGCGTGAATACTCGAGCTTTGCCCTCGTTGAGCGCCATGAGAAGGGCATCGAGGTTCATCTGCATACGGACCATGTCGGCAAGGTCATCGAGCAGGCCATCGGCTGGGGCCCCATCAAGAATCTGCATATCACGAATATGAGTGAGAGCCATGTCCTGAGTGCCCATGGCGCTCTGATGCGTGTGGCGTTGCTGGCCGTGGCCGAAAACAAGGTACAGGCCCGCGAGCTGCAGGATGCCGGCGTGCATATCATCGTCAATGGCGGCGAGGGCAGCTGCCCGTCCGTCGGCGAGCTCGTCAATGCAGCCCACAGCGACCTCGCGTCGTCTTACGTCATGCTGTCGTGGAGCCCGGATTTCCGTCTGGCCTTCCGTCAGGCAAAACGCCTGCTTGGCAGCCGCGTCGAGCTCGTACTCTGCCAGGACAAGATGCAGCAGGCCAAGGCCATCAAGGCTTTTGATACGGAGAAAGACGCTGTTGAGAACAGCGAGGCCATGATGAAAGCCGCAGGTTTGTTGGAAGATTAAATCTCTTGCATTGCCAATAAAGAAATCCGCAGCAGGAATAGCCTGCTGCGGATTTTTGTTTTCAATGTGTTTTAGATATGTTCTGGAAGAAAACGCTCGAAGTCTTCTTCCTTCATGGGTTTGCCGTAGAGATAGCCCTGTCCCTGGTTACAGCCGCAGCGGCGCAGCAGATCTTCCTGCTCGTGCGTTTCGATGCCTTCACAGATGACGGTCATGCCCAGGGCATGGCCGAGATTGATGATGTGCATGAGAACAGCATCGTCTTTTCGCGCTCCGGAGTCTTGATCATGCCCGCGAGTACATCGACTTCATACCGTAAAAAATACCGTAATCATCGACGGAGACATCCGCGCCGAGTTTATGGATGCCGACGCGCAGGGAGGTCTTGCCTCAGCGTTGCTGCTTGACAAGGTCATGATGAAATTGACGAGTAAGCAAAGAAGAAGAACAAGACGCGCGTACGATTTTTCCAAGATGTTCCCTCTCTTAATATAGATGCAATTGGCAGTCTTCTGACGAAGCAAACGTATAAGTTAAAACATATGGCTATTATAACATAGCCATCTTATAGGAAACAATGAGAGAATCCCTATCATCTATAGCGGATAGGAGGGTGCCATTTCTTTTTTGTGTTTATCTTTTCTCTGCGGACGTCGGCGGTAGCATGTTTGCGGCAGCTCGTGATATAATGAAGCCAAAATTGTAGAGAGTGTTTCTACATTAAAGAAAAATCATTACTAAAACTAATCTTATGATATGAAGGAAAATAGAAAATATAGGAGGATTTATGAGTCATGTACTGCGGCCGCGCGATGTGAGCGGCATCAAGGAAAAACGCGACCCTGTCTATCAGATTTCAACGCTTCAGTCGCTGATCCTCGGCAATTATTATGGCAGTCTCTATATTGAGGACCTTTTGACGCACGGCGATACGGGCATTGGCACGTTCCATGCCGTAGCCGGCGAGCTCATCGTCATTGACGGGCACTGCTATCGTATCCTGGCAGACGGCTCGGTCATTGAGGCGCAGCCTCTCGATACGACGCCGTTTGCGAGTATCGCGTATCTTGAGGAAGGCCATACGATAAAATTTGGCGCGATGGCGGAGATTGCCGACCTGCGCGAAGCCCTTGATGACAGCATCGACCTTTTGGGACCGAACAGCATTTACGTCGTGCGCATTGACGGGCGTTTCAACCGCGTGGCTGCGCGCACGGAGCTTTATCAGCATGAGCCGTACAAGCCATTTGCCAAGGTGCTTGAGACGGATGAACGCCGCTTCGCCTTTGAGAATGTCGATGGCTCGCTCGTCTGTTTTTATTTTCCGAAGTTCATGGACGGTGTCAACACGCCGGGCTGGCATTTCCATTTCATCAATGACGCGCGCACGTTTGGCGGTCATGTCTTTGATGTCGACATGGTGCATGGCACGGCGACGCTCAACAAGACCGACCGCTTCATTCTCGACCTGCCGACGAATCGCGCGTTCCAGCATGCAGCTCTTGAGAATGCTTCGAAAGAGGAAATCCGTCAGGTCGAGCAGGGTGACATAAAATAAAACATTTTGTCATATTTATAGGGGATTAGGGCAGGAAATGTGTTAGAATAGATATATCATACGGATATTTTTTTACGTAAGACCGTAGACACATGGAAAACGAAGAACCATCAATGAAATGCGAGTACCGGCCAGTCAGTCTGCCCAATGAATTTCCCGGGGGCTTTTTTGTCTGCTCCCTGAAGGAGCCGCGCAAAATCTTATTTGCCAATGCAGAGGTTTTGCGCCTTTTTGACTGCCGTGATTTCGGGGAACTCTCTATTCATCTGCAGGATAATGTAGAGAATATGCTGGCTGTGGAAGATGTCCGTCGCGTGCACAGCCAGATGGAGCACCAGCTGGCCGAGAAGGGAGGCGTAGAGACCGAGGAACAGGCGGAATTCCTCGCTTCGATTGGCTGCGGACGGCTGCAGGGCTTCTTCTTTGGCAAGCCGCAGCCTCTCGCGGGGGCGTTTGCCCATATCAAAGCGAAGCAGATTGGCATTGAGACGCGCCGCTGGCATCCATACTACGACAAGGCGGACTCGCTTATCTATGCGACGGATGAGCCGCTGGCCGTCATGGATTTTACGGAAGATGCCTTCCATTACGGTAGAGCTGCTGTTTGAGAGTTCTTCTTCGGCGAAGTACAATCATCAGGGACTGCTTCATGGAACCCGCAAAATGCTGGCAGAGTATGAGCAGAATATTGTCTATCCGAAAGACCGCGAGCAGTATCATAAATGTGCTGACCCCGATACCATCCTGCAGCGCCTCGCGGCGTGCCCTGACGGCCTCTTGAGCTGCTGTGTCCGCCTAAAGGATGCGAAGGGAATTACAACTGGGCCATCTGTTCGGCCCTGCTGATTCCTGAGGGTGGCGGCCAGCGCATGATTACCATCTGCCAGCTGCTCGATAAAGATACAGGTAATCTGCCGGCCCTGATGCGTGCGATTTCCAACAGCGAAGAGGTTAAAAATGCCCCAAAATCCACGATACCGGTGTGCCTGACGTCAAATTACCAGTCGATGCTCTGGGAAAATCAGATGCGGCATCCGGAGTTCTGCTATTTTTGGAAGGATAGGGAGCGTCGTTTCCTCGGTGCGTCCAAGTCATTCTTCCGCTATTACGGCTTTAGCTCACTGCAGGACATCCTTGGCAAGACGGATGAGGATATGGGCTGGCACGTCGAGAATGGTCCTTACCGTGATGCCGAGCCTGAGGTTCTGGCAAAGGGCATTACCGTGCGGAATCAGCCGGGGCAATGCATCCTTCGCGGTGTGCTGCATCATATCACCTGCTACAAATGGCCGCTCTATGACCGTGGACAGATTGTCGGACTCATGGGCGTATTCTTTGATGCGGACAAGATGAAAAAACGCGTACAGGAGATTACGGATACGTCTTATGTCGATCCTGTGACGGGACTCATGAATATGCGCGGCTGGTTTGATGCACTCTTTACCTATGATGAGCAGAAAACCCTGCAGAAGCGCCGCTACAGCGTTCTGCTGCTTGATAATTCTACCTACCGGTCTGTTATAGCATCTTATGGTCCGAAATTCGCGCAGCAGCTGCTGCGTGAGGCGGCAGATAATCTCCAGAAGACCGTGGGGCGTGATTCGACGATTGCCCGCCTTCGCGAATCGACATTTGCCGTGCTGTCCTACGAAAAGACAAAGGCTGAGGCCGAAGAGCGGGCGCAGGTCATCCTGCGCAGCCTGCAGACCATCCATAAAGTTGTCACGCTGGCTTATCATTATGCCATTGCCCATTCGACCGAGCAGGGGGTCTCGGCAAAAAATATCTACCACGTGGCCCAGACACGTCTGCAGGATGCTCCGGAGAAGACGGGGACGAAGCGGCGCTAACTTGCAACTTTCTGGCAGGTCTGGTAAAATAAAGATACTGTGCGGTTGTAGCTCAGTTGGATAGAGCGTCCGCCTCCTAAGCGGCAGGTCGTGAGTTCGACTCTCACCAATCGCACCATATTGAAAATACCGAGGCCCTGCAAGGAGATTTGCGGGGCTTCTTTTTACCACTTTTGGTTCTTGTAACAATCGTTACAGAAAGAAAAGCGCCGGCCTGTTATGATATAGACACTGAATCAAGAAAACCTTATGTGTTCTATGTTATATAAAGGAGAGTTCACGATGGAAAATAAGATGTTTTGCTTCCAGTGTCAGGAAACTGCAGGCTGCAAAGGCTGCACGCAGGTCGGTGTCTGCGGCAAGAAGCCGGAAGTTGCTGCTATGCAGGACCTGCTCGTCTATGTGACGAAAGGCCTCGCTGCTGTCACGACACGTCTGCGCGCGGAAGGCAAGAAGGTTGCTCTTGATGTCAATCATCTCGTAACGGAGAACCTCTTCATCACGATTACGAACGCCAACTTTGACCGTGAAGCTATCATCAAGGCCATTGAGAAGACGCTCGCAGTCAAATCGGAACTGCTCGCAGCCCTCTCGAGCCGCGAGAATCTGCCGGAAGCTGCCCTCTACAACGACGGCCGCGACAGCTTTGACGAGAAAGCCAAGAAAGTCGGCGTTCTTGCCACGGAGAACGAAGACATCCGCAGCCTGCGCGAGCTCATCACGTACGGCCTCAAAGGCCTCGCTGCCTACGTCAAGCATGCCAACGCTCTGAACCAGGAAAATGAGGCTGTCGATGCTTTCCTGCAGTCGGCTCTTGCACGCCTGCTCGATGACAGCCAGACGGGCGACCAGCTCACGGCTCTCGCTCTCGAGACGGGCAAATACGGCGTTGACGGCATGGCCCTGCTCGACAAGGCCAACACGACGGCTTACGGCAATCCGGAAGTCACGACGGTTGACCTCGGTGTCCGCAAGAACCCGGGCATCCTGATTTCCGGCCATGACCTCCGCGACCTCGAGATGCTCCTCGAGCAGACGGAAGGCACGGGCGTCGATGTTTACACGCACGGCGAGATGCTGCCGGCTCATTACTATCCGAAGTTCAAGCAGTACAAGAACTTCGCCGGCAACTACGGCAACGCCTGGTGGAAGCAGAAGGAAGAGTTCGAGGCCTTCAATGGTCCGGTTCTTCTGACGACGAACTGCCTCGTCCCGCCGAAAGATTCCTATAAAGACCGCGTCTTCACGACGGGCGCTGTCGGCTTCCCAGGCTGCCAGCATATCGAAGCTAAGGCAGATGGTACGAAGGACTTCAGCGCCATCATCGAGATGGCTAAGAAGTGCGCTGCTCCGACGGAACTCGAGCAGGGTCAGATTGTCGGCGGCTTTGCCCATGCACAGGTCATGGCTGTTGCTGATAAGGTCATCGAGGCTGTCAAAGCCGGCGCTATCAAGAAGTTTGTCGTCATGGCAGGCTGCGATGGCCGCATGAAGAGCCGCGAATACTACACGGAATTTGCCAAGGCTCTGCCGAAGGACACGATTATCCTGACGGCTGGCTGTGCAAAATACAAGTACATCAAACTCCAGAAAGAGCTCGGCGATATCGGCGGTATTCCGCGCGTCCTCGATGCCGGTCAGTGCAATGACTCCTACAGCCTTGCCCTGATTGCCCTTGCCCTCAAGGATGCCTTCGGCCTCGACGATGTCAACAAGCTGCCGATTGTCTACAACATCGCTTGGTACGAGCAGAAGGCTGTCATCGTCCTTCTCGCCCTGCTGCACCTCGGCGTTAAGAACATTCACCTTGGCCCGACGCTCCCGGCTTTCCTTTCCCCGAACGTTGCCAAAGTTCTCGTTGAGAACTTCGGTATCGGCGGTATCTCGACGGTCGAGAACGACATCAAGACGATGATTGGCTGATTGCCGCACGTCGCTCTCCCAAACATACATCTCAAAATCTCTCAAACTTCAACTTCTCAAATTCATTGATACCATCTCAAAAGCTGCCGCATGATGCGGCGGCTTTTTTTATTGGCGGAAAGCTCTTCTTTTCTAAGTACACCATCATAAGCATCTTATATAGGTATGTTAAAATACATTATATGGTTGCTGGAGCAACACCATCAGGCTTCTTTTATTGATATAATACAGACAAATGCAATGATTTCTAAAATTTGGAGGTAGATTATGGCTGTCTATGATCTGGATTTGCAGGAACTGCCACTGTTTGCAGGACTCAAGGCGGCAGAGGTCGATCAGTTTATCCAGGCCACGGGGGCAAAGGTAAAGCGCTACGGCAAAGATACGCGTATTCTTAAGACGTATGAGCATAATGATAAGATTGGCATCATTGCGGAAGGCGAGGCTCTCGTCATTGCGGAAGACCGCTTTGGCAATGAAAGTGTCGGGCACCGGCTCGGCCGCGGGGCCCTGTTCGGCTCCACGACAGCCATCTTGCCGAGCTACGTCAATCCGACGGCCATCGACGCGGTCACGGATGTCCTCGTGCTCTGGGTCCCCTATATGGCATTGATTGTTGCTGGACCGAAACTCGGCCGCATCCATGGCATCGTCATGCGCAATCTGCTCGTAGCTTTCTGCCGCAAGAACGTCATGATGGTCCAGAAACTCGGGGAGTGTAAAATAGTTTGTGTAAATCGGTATTGCATGAATCTACTTTATGCCC
>USAK01000012.1 GCA_900552565.1 uncultured Selenomonas sp.
GGGGCGAAGGTATAATTCGCGGTACCACCCTGATTTGTAGCTTGTTTCAGCCCTAACGCAGCCCTGCGTCCGCCCTTGCCTGCGGAAACTCCGAAGCGAACTTTCCCCTGCCGTCACCATCCCGCTCCCAGTCGTGGCGGGACTCCCTGAAGACGCCCAGCAGGCTACTCTTCTTCATCATCGTCATGATGTACTAATATACCACATCAAGGCGAAAAATGCAACCGAGTCTTCCCCCTTCCGCCTCACTTCGTTCGGCACCTTCCCCTAAAGGGGACGGCTTTCGTTCCATCAAAAAAAGCAAGGTTCCCTTCTAAGAGAAGCTGCCGCGAAGCGACTGAGGCATCTTCTTATCCATAAGTTAGGCTCCCCTTTCAAGGGGAGCTCCCGCAAAGCGGCTGAGGCATCTTCTCATCCATAAGTTAGGCTCCCCTTTCAAGGGGAGCTGCCGCAAAGCGGCTGAGGGGTTTACGCCTCGATGCTCCGGAAGTACTCGACCGTGCGCCGCAGCCCTTCATCAAGCGAGACTTCCAGATACTAAGACCATTTGAATACGCTGCTTCTTATTCTCCTACCTATGTCCCCTATGCCCGATTGCTTGAATTATAAATATCTGATATAATTATTAGCTAGAATATCTATCTCGTTTTTTATTGATTTTTCAAAAAGTTTCAAAAGGAGCATTATTCATGATATTGAATCGTAAATCCGTGGAGCTGCTGGCACCGGCCGGCACGTGGGATGCGCTGGTCGCCGGCGTGGAGTCGGGGGCTGACGCTGTGTACCTTGGCGGCAAGCATTTCAACATGCGCATGCACGAAGGCGGCTTCAATTTTGACGATGCGACGCTCAAGAAGGCCATCGACTATGCCCATGAACACGGCGTACGTCTCTATGTGACGCTCAACAACCTCATCAGCAACGAGGAAATCCCGGCGCTCAAGGAATACCTCGCCTACCTCAACGAGATTCGTCCGGACGCGCTGCTCGTGCAGGATTTTGCCGTGCTCGAACTCGTGCATGAGATGGGCATCACGATTCCGCTGCACACGTCGGTCATGATGAACACGCACAATGAGCACGCCATCGAAAAACTCAAGGAATACGGCATCACGCGCATCGTCGTGGGCCGCGAGATGACGCTCTCCGAGCTCAGCCTGTTCCGCGAGCGCACGGGCATCGAGGTCGAGTACTTCATGCACGGTGATATGTGCATCAGCGAGTCGGGCCAGTGCATCCACTCGGGCGTTCTCTTTGGCCAGAGCGGCAACCGCGGGCGCTGCCTCAAGCCGTGCCGCTGGGCCTATAAGCTCATCGACGATCGGACGGGCGAAGTGCTCGACGCAGAGGGTCCCGGCCCCTACAAACTCGCACTCAAAGATATGTGCATGTACCGCGCCATCCCGCAGCTCATTCAGGCCGGCGTGTTCTCGTTTAAGATTGAGGGCCGCATGCGTCCTGCCAACTTCATCCGCCGCATTGTCTCGACGTACCGCAAGGCCATCGACGCCTACATCGCGGACCCGAACGGCTACACGACAGACGAAGAAGGCTGGAAAAACCTCTACGAGAACCGCGCGCGCGATTTCACGACGACGTTTGCCTTTGGCCAGCCGGGCAAGAAGGACATCGGCTTTTCGGGCAAGCGCGAGCCGCGTTTCTTCAGCCACGCCGTGAAGGAAGCGGGCTTTCAGGATGAGGTGCTGCGTCAGGAGCGCGCCATCGAGAAGGAAAATACCCCGCACCGCACGCTCGCGGTTCGTGTCAACACGATGGACTCGGCCAAGGCTGCCATCGACAACGGCGCGGATGTCATCTACGTCGGCGGCGAGTCCTTCCGCCCGCTGCGCCCGTGGAAGCTCAAGGACTACGCAGAAATCCTCGCCTACGCCAAGACGCGCGGCGGCGCCAAAGTCGTCGTCAACACGCCGCGCACGACGATGCGACGCGAGTGCGGCGAGCTCGAGCAGTTCTTCACCGAGCTCAACAGCATCCGTCCGGACGGCATCATGGTCAGCAACCTCGGCTCTTTGAAGCTCGCGCAGAGCATCACGGACCTGCCGGTGCAGGCCGACCTCTCCTTCAACGTCTTCAACCAGCTCGCGGCGAAGTTCCTCAAAGAAAACGGCCTGACGATGGCCGCGACGTCGTACGAGCTCTCGTTCGAGCAGCTGCGCGAAATCGTCGAGACGTCTGAGCTGCCGCTTGAGACCATCGTGCACGGCTCGTATGAGTCGATGATTTGCGACCACAACTTCCCAGCCATGAGCCTGCCGGAGTACAACGAGCTCGACAATCCGGAAATCCTCGACCGCCGCTATGCACTTCTTGACACGGCCGGCGAAAAGCACAGCATCCGCATTGACCAGTACGGCCGCAACCACATCTACTTCGCCAAGGACCTCTGCCTCTATCCGTACCTCGCGAAGTTCAACGGTCTCGCCTCGTACCGCATCGAAGCACAGGACTACACGCCGGAGTTCACGGGCCTCGTGACGAAGCTCTACCGCGACGCCCTCGACAAGCTCAGCAGCAGCGAGACGGCCAAAGGCTTCCTCGACTTGCGCGCGTTTGACGAAGTCAAGGAAAAGAGCCCGCGCGAGCTCGGCCTCGGCACGTACCGTTTCCGCCAGAGCCGCAACTCCATCTGACGGCCCGGCCTTTTAGAGAGAATCTAAACTGGAGAATGTATTATAAATAGAGGGCAGCGCATAGGGATACCGCGCTGCCAAAGTTTAGGAGGGATTTTTTTGGCTGAGAAACATTATATCGGCCCGAAAGCCATCATTGAGAAGAAGAAGAAATACATCATGCCGTGCCTTGCGCATTTCTACAAGGAACCGCGCGAAATCGTCAAGGGCTCGATGCAGTACCTCTACGACAGCGAGGGGCGCAAGTACCTCGACTGCTTCGCCGGTGTGTCCGTCATGAACTGCGGCCACTGCAATCCGGAAATCACGAAGAAAGTGCAGGAGCAGGTCGGCACGCTGCAGCATGTCTGCAACATCTACCTGACGGAAAACTTCGTCAACCTCGCCGAACGCCTCGCCGAAGTCACGCCTGGCAAACTGCAGAAGACCTTCTTCTGCTCGACGGGCTCCGAGGCCACCGAGGGTGCACTGCTGCTCGCGTCGATTTACACGCACAACAGCGAAATCATCGCCCTCAGAAACGGCCTGCACGGCCGCACGAAGCTCGGCATGAGCGTCACGGGCATCCAGATGTGGCGCACGGATGAAAATCCGGTCGGCGGCATCCACTTCGCCCCGAACCCTTACTGCTACCGCTGCCCGCTCGGCAAAAAGCCGGACACCTGCGACCTCGCGTGCGCCAACGCCGTCGAAGACCTGATTCAGACGAGCACCGCCGGTCATCCGGGCGCGTTCATCGCCGAGACCATTCAGGGCAACGCCGGCATCGTCGTGCCGCCAAAGGGCTACTTCAAGCGCGTCAAGGAAATCCTCAAGCAGCATAACACGCTGTTCATCGCCGACGAAGTCCAGACGGGCTTCGCGCGCACGGGCAAGATGTTCGCCATCGAGAACTTCGACGTCGTGCCGGACATCATGGCCGTCGCCAAAGCCCTCGGCAACGGCGCCCCGATTTCCGCCTTCATATCGACCGCCGAAATCGCCGACACCTACACCCGCCCGGGCGCCTCGACGCTCGGCGGCAACCCCGTATCGACAACCGCCGGCCTCGCCGTGCTCGACTACATCGAGAAACACGATCTCTGCCAAAACGCACAGGAACGCGGCGAACAGCTGCGCGCCGGCCTGCGTGAAATCCAGAAGAAACACCCAATTATCGGTGACGTCCGCGGCCTCGGCCTCATGACCGGCGCCGAATTCGTCCACGCCGACAAGAGCCCGGCCGCAGCCGAGCTCGACGACGTCCTCGAAACCCTCAAAGACCGCGGCTTCATCATCGGCAAAAACGGCATTGCCCGCAACGTCATGGCCTTCCAGCCGCCGCTCGTCATCACCGAACAGAACATCAACGACGTACTCAACGCCCTCGAGATGGTACTGACAGAGAAGAAACTTTAAGGATTGGTTGAGCTGAGCAAGGCTGGATAAAGGGAGAAAATACGCTCGCGGGCTTGAGGAAATGAGCTGGGCTTGGCGACCACGCCTCTCTCCGACAATAAAAGTGGCTCGTTCGCAGTCCCGCCCATGAAAAACGCAAGGGAAAGCGGAGCGAAGCAAACGCTGTTCTCGTTCCACCGCTCCGAGCCCCGCAATCCCCCGAAAAAAGCCATCAAAAAGCGGCTGTACTCGTTTCCAAAACGAGTGCAGCCGCTTTTGCTATCGATGCAGACGCACACGGAACCTGACAAAAAAACACGATGTACGCCATCCGTACCTAGGGGCGGGGAATATTTTCGCCTGCAGGCGATTCGCGTTTTGCCCGCAGGGCTGGGTCCCCAAAAAAGCCCTGCCAGACCGCCACGATGTACGAACGCCGCGGCAGGCGGCGAACTTCCTAAGCTCATCCGCCAAGCCATGGGGTCCATTCAGCGAAGCGCCGAAGCCGAAAATATTTCACCGCCCCCCTTGCCGACCGTCCCCTGTCAGTCTGCATCGTCCCCCTCGCCATGCCTATGCTGATGAACTTCCGCCTGCTGCTGCCGCAGTGCCTCGATGCCAATCCGGAACTCCTCCATCGTCAGCTTAAAATAAGGCAGCGTCTTCAGCGCCTCGTACACCTCCTGCTGCGACTTCGCCCCGTCAAGCTTCTCCCCGACGCTCTCCTCCGTCAATGCATGCAGCAGAATATGCGTAATCTCCTCCACAGCCTTCTGTTCCTCACTGTAATTCTCGCTCATCTTTTCCATCCTTTCTTAAAAGCCATCCCCATCGCATTCGTTCTTGAACACAATTGCGCCCTTTCCTCAATCATAGTATAATGAAGATATCTACTGAAATGAAGAGGTGCTACCATGGCAAATCGATTTTATACGTTAAATATTGCCGGCCTCACGCGTGAGCTGCCGGTCCTCAATGTCACCGACAAGCTCGCCATCGCCGGCTTCGTCATGCTCGGCGATCTCGAACTCACCGACGCCTGCGCCCGCGAGCTCGCCAAAAAAGTCCCGCCCGAGACCGACTACGTCCTGACGGCCGAAACCAAGGGCATCCCCTTGGCCGAAGAACTCACCCGCGCCCTCGGCATGAAGCGCTACATCGTCGCGCGCAAGTCCGTCAAAGCCTACATGGAAAATGCCCTCTGGGTCGACGACGTCTCCATCACGACCAAGGGCACGCAGAAGCTCTGCCTCGACGGCACCGACATCGAGCGCATCAAGGGCAAGAACGTCCTGCTGCTCGATGATGTCATCAGCACCGGCGGCTCCATGAAGGCCCTCGTCGAGCTCACCGAAAAAGCCGGCGGCAAAGTCTGCGGTCAGGCCTGCGTGCTCGCCGAAGGCGACGCTGCCAAGCGCAAGGACATCATCTTCCTTGAGCCGCTGCCGCTTTTCGACGCCGAGTAAGTTTTTACAGCCATAGATACGACAAAAACCCGCTGCAAGGCGGGTTTTTTCTTATGCAAAAATGCGGACAGACTGAAACAATCAGAACTTAACCGACACGCCGACGCCGACGCCGTTCTCGCGGCTGCCTTCGTCCGGCTTGAAGTTGTGGTAGTTGACATTGAGGTCAACGTTGAGGAGCACGTTCTTGTTGACACCGACCTGCGTCTCATTGAAGTCTTTGCCGGCAATGTACGAAGCGTAGGCATCAAAGCCCATGACGCGCGGCGTGCTGACTGCCACACCGGCGAAGGCGTTGTCCTTGTCGTTCGGCAGGTTCCAGCGGTAGCCGCCGATGACCTTGACTTCCGAGCCGATGATGTCATACTGCAGGTAAGCATCCTTGTGGTCGCCCTTCTCGTCACGGTCCGCATACTGGAAGCCGACCGTGGCCTTGTCCGTGACCTTGTGCTCGATATAATCTTCCTTCGTGCCCACGCCTACAGCCGTCTCATGACCAGTCATCTGGTTAATCGGCTGCGCCATGGCATACGAAGAACTGACGAGGAGCAGTGCCGCCGTCAGCAGTGCTGATTTTTTCATATTTCTGTCCCTCCAAAACAAATCATAGTCTTACAAAAATAAGACTACATTATTTTGCGGAAACTGTCAAATTAAATTTTAAACACAAAAAATGACCGCCCAAGCGCTCAAACTTTGCGGTCATTTTTGACACCTAAGTAGAGGGCAACCGTCTACGGTGGCCTTTTTTGTAACTTAGATTATATCGTTTTCGTGGGCCTCATGCCATGGCATCATTATATTCTCACGAGTAAGTACATGCTGTTTATTTTCCAGTCCAAGTCCATAAATGATCGCTTGCATCACCATCAGGACGATAGTTCGCATTCATATTTGTTGTATTAGCATAATTTAATACATTACCCGGACTTGATTCCGATCCTGAATAATAATGCGAAACATAGTTTCCATTGCCTTTTGACTCTATTCGCACACCAACCCAGCCACTATCCTGCTGTAACTCAACTGTATAGCGTGGGAGCTCGCTGGAAATTGCATCCCATAAGGTACGAAAGCCACCATAATGACCTTTGACTGGATTTCCGTTAATTTTTAATGTATCACTTCCCAGTCTTACCCCACCATTGATATATCCATTATTTTTAGAATTATAATCCGCCTGTGCATCTATTTCTATCCAATCGCCGGCTTTCATTTCAATACTGCCTGCTTTGATTGCATTAATCAATCCGTTCTCCATACGATTCTGCAAACGTTTTTGCTTAGCTTTCGGCGAGTCATCCATGGCATTGTTAATCGTTTCTGATACATGGAAGAATGCTTCACCTATGGCATTGGCCAGCCCATTGCTGTTAAAAAGTGCCACGGCCACGCCGACGATGAAGGCGAGAATCAGTGCGTATTCGACGATGCCCTGTGCTTTTTCGTTCTTATATGTCATCTTTATGTCACCTGCAGATAAAACAAAATGATATATTTCTTCATCTTCATTATAACGTGCAGGTCCTAGAAAAGCCAGAGAAAAAACGCGCTGTCAAAAAAGTCGTGTTACTGGATTACACAAACAAAAAAAAGGGGCTGCCCGTCGGGGCAGTCTCTTCTTCTATTCTGTGCTTCTGTGTCAAGCCATGATCTTGCGGAAGAGGTCTTTGACCTGTTCTTTCGTGGCTTCGCGCGGGTTGCCTGGGTAGCAGGCGTCTTTGAGGGCGTCTTCAGCGAGCTGGTCGAGGTCTTCTTCCTTGATTTTGTCGAGGGTCTTCGGGATGCCGACGTCTTCGGAGAGTTTCTCGACGGCTTTGATGGCAGCCGTGCGGTACTCATCCTGACTCATCTCATCGACGCCTTCGACGCCCATGGCGCGGGCGACTTCACGCAGGCGTTCGCCGGTGTATTCTTTGTTGAATTCCATCGAAATCGGCAGCAGCATCGCGCAGGCAACGCCGTGCGGGGTGTCGTAATGGGCCGAAAGCGTATGGGCCATGGCATGGTCGATGCCAAGGCCGACGTTCGAGAAGCCCATGCCAGCGATGTACTGGCCGAGGGCCATGCCTTCGCGGCCCTTCGGGTCGTTCGCCACGGCGAGGCGCAGGTATTTCGAAATGAGGTGAATGGCCTCATAGTGCATCATGTCGGTCATTTCCCAAGCGCCTTTCGTCGTGTAGCCTTCGATGGCGTGCGTCAGGGCGTCCATGCCGGTCGAAGCCGTCAGGCCCTTCGGCATCGAGGACATCATATCCGGGTCGACGACAGCGTAAGCCGGAATGTCGTGCTCATCGCAGCAGACGAACTTGCGGACTTTCTCGGGGTCCGTGATGACGTAGTTAATCGTGACTTCAGCAGCGGTGCCGGCCGTCGTCGGTACGGCGATGGTCTTGACGGCGTGATGCTTCGTCGGCGAAGCACCTTCAAGCGAACGCACGTCCTCAAATTCCGGGTTGGCGATAATGATGCCGACGGCCTTGGCCGTATCCATCGAAGAACCGCCGCCGATGGCGATGATGGAGTCAGCACCGGCCTCTTTGAAGGCCTTGACACCCGTCTGGACGTTTTCAATTGTTGGATTTGGTTTGATGTTCGAATAAAGCGTATAGTCAATCTTATTTTTTTCGAGCAGGTCCGTGACCTTAGCCGTTACGCCGAATTTGACGAGCGACGGGTCGGAGCAGACGAAGATTTTCTTGAAGCCCTCGCGCTCGGCGATGCCCGGAATCTCTTCAATCGCGCCCTTGCCATGATACGATACGGTGTTGAGTACAATACGGTTTGCCATGAGAAACACCCTCCTATTTCACGATTTCACAAATTGACGATGGCACCGCCCCGCAGCAACGGCCACCGCTGGTTACCGTTAAGGAATCTTTTCACAAGCTCTATTATAAAGCATAATCATGGCAAAATCAATGATATTTATGTTGATTCTATAAATATTTTCTGATGATTTTTCTGTATCTTTCTGTTACCTGCCTGAACTGGGTTTTCTGGCGGCTTTATGCTATACTGGAAGTATCTATTCCATTCTTTGTAGTTTTATTGAGGAATCATTATGCATCTACGAAATTACCGTACTTCTATTCTTCTGGGCGTGACGTTCACGATTCTGCTGTCGACGTTCTGGTATCTGCCCCAGCTGGCGTTCATCATATTCATCTCGATGCTGCTGCAGCTGCTGCTGACGCCGCTCGTCGACCGGCTCGAGCTCCATATGAACCGCGGACTGGCGGCGGCGCTTGTGCTGTTTTGCTTCATTGCCATCTGCACAGGGCTGCTCGTGCTCGTCTCGAGTACGTTCATCCCGACGTTCACGCGCTTTGTCACGGACTTCCCGCAAATCACGGAAAAACTGCAGAATTCTTCGCTGCTGCGCGACAATATCTACCTGACGCAGGAGTTTGAGGAGTTCTGGCTCGAACTCAAGGCCGCGAGCGTCGACGCGCTCAAATCGTCGCTGACCGTGCTGCTCTCGATTTTCAGCAAGTTCATCGACATGGTCATCATCCTGTTCGTGACGTTCTACCTCTTAAAAGACGGCGACGACATCAAAATCTACCTCGCGAGCCTGTTCCCGCGCCGCGATTACAGCCGCGTGCTCGCACTCTTCAACCGCATCCTGTCGGCGCTGCGCACGTACATCTGCAGCCAGCTCATCATCTGCTGCCTGACGGGCGCCGTGGTCTTTCTCTATTACACGGCGCGCAGCCTGCCCTATGCCTCGGTCTTTGCCATGGTCTCGGGCATCAGCGAGTTCGTGCCCGTGCTTGGCCCGACGGTCGCGTCGATTTTCGGTATTCTGCTGACGGCCACGGTCGACCCGTGGATAGCCGTCCAGACCGGTCTCTTCTACCTGATTCTCACGCAGGTCAACCACAACGTCGTCTATCCGACGCTGATTGGCAAATCGCTGAATCTGCACCCCGTCGCAATTATCCTCGGCATCATCCTCGGCGGCGAACTCCTCGGCCCTGCGGGCATGTTCCTTGCTGTGCCGTTCATCGTCATCTGCAAGCTCGTCATCGAGGATATCTACAAAGACCGCGTCGAAATGCAAAAAAAACTTCGTGCTTCCCGGTGGCTCACCAAGAACAAGCACGAAGATGACTGATTGGCTATCGATTTTTTAGACAGCGCTTCCCGCACCTGCGGCAGGGCTCAGATACCCTCGCCGTCGAGGCCGGTGAAGCGCTGTTTTTCGGTGCGCTCGAGCTGCATCAGACGGCCTTTGCGGATGACGAGCACGAGTTTGCCGTACTGCAGCAGGCGGAATTCTTTGCGGATGCGCGCGGAGAGCTCGGAGAGAGCCCGGTCAGAATACAGGCAGTCCGTGTCCTCGGTGTCGTGCCAGCAGTCGAGCCGCCGCTTTTCGTTCCACTCCACCTGCATGAGCACGCCGTCCTGCGCGACGAGCACCATCTCCCCGTACCCTATCGTGCAGAGTCCGTGCAGGATGTATTTCATCGCTTTAGGCGGGATTTCCCCCGCTGCTAATCTGAGCCCAGCCATCGAATCGCTCCCATCTGTGTTTTCTAAAATATACTAAACTGCTATGTTTTCTATTATTTAATAAAATGATACTATAGCAGGACGCAAAAGTCAAGCAAAAGTCAGACGCAAAAACAGCCAGCTGCGTCTCGGCGCAAACTGGCTGTTTTCGTACGGTCTCATGTTTTTGTGGCCGTGGTCAGGTCATTTGATGACCATGACCGGAATCGGCGATTCTTCGACGACTTTCTGGCTGACGCTGCCGATAAGGGCTCCCTTAAAGAGGCCGAGGCCGCGGCTGCCCATGATGATGAGGTCGCTGTGCTCTTCTGCTGCTACACGCATGATGGCCTTCGGGATATTGCCGGTCTCAACGTGTTTTGCTGCTTTGAGATCTTCCGGCAGTTTCTCCCAAATGCGGTCAAAGACGATATGGCTTGGGATGTCTTTGTTGATATTGCTGGCGACATAGACGAAGTCAAGGTCAGCATGGCATTTCTGAGCAAAGAAGATTGCCTCATCGACGGCTTTGCAGCCATTGACGGAACCATCAACTGGCACAAGGATTTTCTGGATTCTGCCCATAATAAAACCTCCTTATCGAAGTAGATTTCTGATTATATGGAGTATTTCGTGCCTGCGGGGGGAAATTCCTTCTTTTCCGCAAGTTTTTTCTTGAGATACGAACATATTTTTTGCTTTTTTGCGGGCTAATTCTGGAAAAAGCTGCTAATATCAAAAAAAGTTGTTGACAAGGGGCGCGGAAATGCATATAATATTTCTTGTGACTACGGGATGTGGCACAGTTTGGTAGCGCGCTTCGTTCGGGACGAAGAGGCCGCAGGTTCGAATCCTGTCATCCCGACCATTTGAAATTTTAAGCCGTCAACGTTTGTTGATGGCTTTTTTCGTATATGAATTTATAAATTACGGGGACTGGGTTCGGAGAAATAAGGTAGGTCAGCAAAGAGCCGAGGCACCCTATTTCGACCTAGTTACTGACTGGTGTCTGTTCAAAATTTCTTTTAAAAATTTGTTGACAAAGAACGTGGCAGGCAGTATAATGTTTTTTGTAACTACGGGATGTGGCACAGTTTGGTAGCGCGCTTCGTTCGGGACGAAGAGGCCGCAGGTTCGAATCCTGTCATCCCGACCATTTGAATGTTCAAGCCGTCAACGTTTGGTTGATGGCTTTTTTCGTATTGAAATTACAGAGATGGCGTTCGAGGAGATGAGTAAGTTTCAGTAAGAGGCCGGGGAGCTCTTTTTCGGCTTCGTCGCTCAACTAAATGAACACCAAGTTCAGGTTTCGATGCAAAGCTGTTTTGCCGCCTGCCGCGGCGTTCTCACATCATCGTCTTTCATCATGGCGTTTGGTGTTCAGCCCTGCGGGCAGTCATTTCGCTCCTGCAGGCGAAATAGAGCTCCCTGGCCTAGTTATACTGCCTGCTATCGGTTCACTGTCCAAGTTTCGCTCCTGCCGACGGAATAGGTGTCCCCTGCCCTAGTGCCCTAGGTACTTCTCCGCCTTAACACACACCTCAGAATTCCCGCGTACTAAGCAAAAAAGCTGCCCATAAGGGCAGCTTTTTCTGCTAATAACGACGTAACTAGGGTCGGGGGAATGTTTTTCGCCTGCAGGAGCGACGAAGCCGAAAAATATTTCTCTGGCCCCTGCGAACGCCCCGCTCAATCGCACTCTCCCCTGTCCCGCGTACTATAATTTATTTCGCGAGTCTCTCGAGTGCACGGTGGGCAATATCGTTGCGGTGGAAGGCACCCTCGAACGAAATCGCATTGACTCCCTTGTAGGCTTGATCTACCGCGCTGCGTACATCGTCGGCCTTAGCGACAACGCCGAGTACGCGGCCGCCGTTGGTGACGATTTTGCCGTCTTTTTCAGCGGTGCCGGCATGGAATACGAGCGTGCCTGCGGTCTTTGCCTTTTCGAGGCCGTCGATGACGAAGCCCTTCTTGTAGGACTTCGGATAGCCGCCCGAGGCGATGACGACGCAGACGGCGGCGCCATTGCTCCACTGGATGTCTTCGTCTTCGAGCGTGCCGTCGGCGCAGGCGAGCATGATGTCGACGAGGTCGCTTTCAAGGAGCGGCAGGACGACCTGCGTTTCAGGGTCACCGAAGCGTGCGTTGAATTCGACGACCTTCGGGCCTTCTTTGGTAATCATGAGGCCGGCGTAGAGGCAGCCCTTGTACGGACGGCCCTCTTTGGCCATAGCGGCAATCGTCGGCTTCAAAATGCGCTCGGTCGCGGTCTTGACCATCTCCGGCGTCATGACGGGTGCCGGTGCATAGGTGCCCATGCCGCCCGTGTTCGGGCCTTTGTCGCCGTCGTAGGCGCGCTTGTGGTCCTGCGAGCTGACCATCGGATAGATGGTCTTGCCATCGGTGAAGGCGAGCAGCGAAGCTTCTTCGCCGTCCATGAACTCCTCGATGACGACGCGGCTGCCGGCCGTGCCGAACGCAGCATCGTCCATGATTTCATGGATGGCGTCGAGGGCTTCGTCCATCGTCATGGCGACGATGACGCCCTTGCCGGCAGCGAGGCCGTCGGCCTTGATGACAATTGGAGCGCCCTCTTTCTTAACGTAGGCGCGAGCCTCATCGGCATCGGTGAAGACTTCGTATTTGGCCGTCGGGATGCCGTATTTCTTCATGAGGTTCTTCGAGAACGACTTCGAGCCCTCGATTTCAGCGGCGCGCTTCGTCGGGCCGAAGGCCTTGATGCCGGCCGCGTTCATCGCATCGACAACACCATTCGTCAGCGGCACTTCCGGACCGACGACGACGAGGTCGATGTCTTTTTCTTTGGCAAGCTTGACGAGAGCGTCGTTATCCGTGATGGAAACGCCTTCGATGCACTCGGCGATGTCCTTCATGCCCGGATTGCCCGGTACGGCATAGAGCTTCGTGGCTTTTGGCGACTGCGCGAGTTTCCAGGCCAGCGTGTGCTCACGTCCGCCCGAACCGATTACTAAGATATTCATGCTTCATCCCTCCACAAAAACAGCCCTCTCCCACAGACGTCTCTGCATCTGCGGGGGAAGGCTCTTATTTTTTATTTCTTGAGCTGCTCAGCGAGATAATCCTTGATCATCGTGTCGTAAGCTGCCGTGTGCGCAAAGGCTTCCTGGGCAAGCTCCATGCGCGTGCGGTCATCGACGCAGCCGTTTTTCTGGACCTGCTCGGCGATGGCGTCATAGCGGGCCGGATTCGTGATGACCGTGACGAACTTGAAGTTCTTCGCAGCAGCGCGGACCATGGCCGGGCCGCCGATATCGATGTTCTCGATGGCTTCAGCGAGCGTGACGTTCGGTTTGGCAATCGTCTCTTTGAACGGATAGAGGTTGACCGCAACGAGGTCGATGCCCGTGATGTGGTGCTCTTCCATCTCTTTGACGTGCTCCGGATTGTCGCGGACGGCGAGGATGCCGCCGTGGATGTACGGGTTCAGCGTCTTGACGCGGCCGTCCATGATTTCCGGGAAGCCCGTGACGTCGCTGACATAGGTGACGGGGATGCCGGCCTCTTTGATGGCCTTCATCGTGCCGCCCGTCGAAACGATTTCAACACCGGCTTCGTGAAGCTTTTTGGCGAATTCGACAACACCCGTTTTATTCGATACGCTGATGAGCGCGCGTTTAATCTGCATGATTTTTTCCCTCTATTCCCTGTTATTTACGGATACGGACATGACGGCCGTCGACCTCAAGCTTCCCTTCGCAGTAAAGCTGGATGGCCTTCGGGTAGATGATGTGCTCCTGTTCGAGCACGCGGGCACCGAGCGTCTCCTCCGTGTCGTCATCGAGCACAGGCACGGCGGCCTGCAGGATGATGGGGCCGCTGTCCGTGCCTTCATCGACGAAATGGACCGTGCAGCCGCTGACCTTGACGCCATAGGCGAGTACGTCGCGGTGCGCGTGGGCACCGGGGAAGCTCGGCAGCAGCGCCGGATGAATGTTCATGATGCGGCCGGCGAAATGACGCACGAAGTACGGCGTCAAAATGCGCATGAAGCCTGCGAGCACGACGAGCGTGACACCGGCTTCGTCGAGGGCCTTGACGAGGGCTTCCTCAAACGGCTGGCGGCCGTCGAACTTTTTGCGGTCGATGCAGACGGCTTTGATGCCGGCCTTTTCGGCGCGCGTGAGCGCGTAGGCATCGGGCTTGTCCGTCAGCACGATGGCGATTTCCGCTGAGACTTCGCCGCGGCCGATGGCATCGATAATGGACTGCAGGTCCGTGCCGCGACCGGAGCAGAGTACGCCGAGAATTTCCTTATGCATTGAACACGCCGCCTTTAATCGTTACATCGTGGTTGCCGCGGACGACACGGCCGATTTGGTAGACCGTCTCGTTCTTGGCCTTGAGGTCTTTCTTGATGTTCTCCGCTTCCTCCGGGCTGGCCATGATGACCATGCCGATGCCCATGTTGAACGTGCGGTACATCTCATGCCAGTCGACATTGCCCCACTGCTGCAGGAGCTTGAAGATGACAGGCATCTGCCAGACGGAGCTGTCAATCTCGACGGCCATGTCCTCAGGCAGGGCACGCGGGATATTGTCGTAGAAGCCGCCGCCCGTGATGTGAACCATGCCGTGGATGTCGAATTTCTCGATGAGAGGCAGGCACGTCTTCGGGTAAAGGCGCGTCGGCGTCAGGAGCTCTTCGCCAATCGTCTTGCCGAGCTCGTCGATGTACTCGTCGCCCTTGAAGCCCTTGTGGTCAAAGACAATCTTGCGAACGAGCGAATAGCCGTTCGAATGAACGCCCGAGGACGGCAGGCCGAGCAGCACATCGCCTTCCTTGACGCGCTCGCTCGTAATGACCTTCGACTTCTCGACAACGCCGACGGCAAAGCCAGCGATATCGTACTCGCCGACCGGATAGAAGCCGCTCATCTCAGCCGTCTCGCCGCCAATCAGCGCACAGCCGGACTCTTTGCAGGCATTGGCCACGCCCTTGACGACGGAAGCGACCTGCTCCGGGTCGAGCTTGCCGACAGCGAGGTAGTCGAGGAAAAACAGCGGCTCGGCACCCTGTACGAGGATATCGTTGACGCACATGGCGACGGCATCCTGACCGATGGTGTCGTGTTTGTTGAGCATGAAGGCAAGGCGCAGCTTCGTGCCGACGCCGTCCGTGCCCGAAACGAGGACCGGTTCCTTGTATTTGCCGGAATTCAGCGCAAAGAGACCGCCGAAGCCGCCGAGGTCGCCGAGGACCTCCGGACGATACGTCGCCTTGACGCTGTCCTTGATGAGTTTGACGGAGTAGTTGCCAGCGTCGATATCGACACCGGAATCTTTATAGGTAAGTCGTTCTGCCATTTTTTCCCTGTGGTTCCTTTCCTATTTACACGCTCAGCACTTTTTGCGCTGTTCAAAAACGTATTTGCTGTCGCCGGCCGGCTTGGCCCCATCCTTGATTGGATAAGAGCTGTTGAAGCAGGCGTAGCACATGTCATCGGCATTGAGATGCGGCACGCTCTTCTTGAGGCCTTCGATGCTCAGGAAGTGCAGCGAGTCAGCGCCGATGAACTGGCGGATTTCCTCGACCGACTTCGTCGCGGCGATGAGCTCTTTGCGGACGCTCGTATCGATGCCGTAGAAGCACGGATAGCCGATTGGCGGGCTGCTGATGCAGACGTGGACGGCCTTGGCACCGGCATTGCGGAGCATGCGGACAATCTTGCCGCTCGTCGTGCCGCGCACGATGGAGTCGTCGACCATGATGACCGATTTGCCCTCGACGGCGGAACGGATGGCATTGAGCTTGAGCTTGACTGCCGTGTCGCGCTTCTTCTGCGTCGGCTGGATGAACGTGCGGCCGATGTAGCGGTTCTTGATGAGACCCTCGACAAACGGGATGCCGGCTTCATAGGCAAAGCCCGTGGCAGCCGTCGTGCCGGAGTCCGGTACGGAAATGACGATATCACCCTTGAAGCCCGACTCGCGCGCGAGCTCGCGGCCCATGAGGAAACGGGCCTCATGGACACTCTGGCCGTCGATGACGGAATCCGGACGGGCAAAGTAAATGTACTCGAAGATACAGCCGGCCTTCTTCTCTTCCGTAGCGAACGGATACGACTTGAGACCGTTCTCATCGATGACAACCATCTCGCCCGGCAGTACGTCGCGCACGAATTCAGCGCCGACGACATCGAGGCCGCAGGTCTCCGACGAAAGAATCCAGCTGCCCTCTTCGGTCTTGCCGATGCAGAGCGGACGGAAGCCCTGCGGGTCACGCGCACCGATGAGCTTGTCCTCGGTCATGATGGTCAGGCAGTAGCAGCCCTTGACTTTCTTGAGGCTCTCGATGATGCGTTCCTCGATGGTTTCCTTGTGCGAGCGCGCGATGAGGTTCACGATGACTTCCGAATCGATGGACGTCTGGAAAATCGTGCCTTCCTGCTCGAGGTTATGGCGGATTTCCGCAGCGTTCGTGAGATTGCCGTTATGTGCGAGCGCAATCTTGCCGCCCGCGTAGTTGACGAGCAGCGGCTGCGTGTTCGCGAGCAGGCTCGAGCCCGTCGTCGAATAGCGCACATGGCCAACAGCAATGCACTGATTCTCCATGTGCGGGACCTGATGGCGGAAAACCTCATTGACGAGGCCCATGCCGCGCGTCACATCCATCCAGGCGCCGTCCGTGATGGCGATGCCCGTGCTTTCCTGCCCGCGGTGCTGCAGGGCATAAAGGCCAAGATACGTCAGTCCAGAGACATCCTCCGTGTGAGAGTATACGCCGTAAACGCCGCATTCCTCTTTCCATTTCGGTTCTGGGTTGTAGCCATTATCATACATGGTGATTTTGTTTCTTCCTTTTCTCTTGTACGCTTGAACTTATATTCCACATCCAGATGAACGTCTTTTTCAGACACTTCATCAAAGCTGAGCGGCCACGCGGGCTGCCTTCTTATCGACTTCCTGTACCATCTTCGCGCGGTAGTCCGCGAGTTTCTGGCGCAGGCCTTCGTCGGCGATGGAGAACATCTCTACCGCAAAGATAGCAGCGTTCTTCGAGCCGTTGATGGCCATCGTTGCGACAGGAATGCCCGACGGCATCTGCACCGTCGACAGCAGGGCGTCCATGCCGTTCAGGGACGTTGCGTTGATGGGCACGCCGATGACCGGCAGCGTCGTGTAGCTTGCCACGACACCAGCGAGATGTGCCGCAGCACCTGCACCGATGATGAAGGCGCCGATGCCTTTATCCGGAGCAGCGAGGACGAAATCGCGGACCTTGGCCGGCGTGCGATGCGCCGAGGCAACCGTGACTTCCGATTCAATACCAAACTGTTTCAAGAGCTCGACGGCCGGTTTGAGGATTGGCCAGTCGGAGTCGCTTCCCATGATAACAGCTACTTTCATGGATAATCATCTCCTATGATATATTACAAGAAACCATTCTATACATTAATATTAACGGTAAAAATCTGGGCTGTCAATAAAAACAGGGACACATGTCCTTGTCAAATCTCTGCCAGCCTGTGAAAAGGAAAAGCCCCCAGTCTGGCTGGGAGCTCCTTAGAGCAAACTACTTCAAAATCAGTCGAGGTCTTTGCCCGTAATCATCTTGTAAGCTTCGAGGTACTTGGCAATCGTCTTGTCGATGATGTCCTGCGGCAGCTGATAATCGCTGTCCGGATTTGCCTTGAGCCAGTCGCGGACAAACTGCTTGTCGTACGACGGCTGCGGCTTGCCGGCTTCGTAGCCCTCGAGCGGCCAGAAGCGGGAGCTGTCCGGCGTCAGGACCTCGTCGCCGAGGACAATCTGGCCATTCTCGTCGAGGCCGAACTCGAACTTCGTGTCGGCGATGATGATGCCGCGCGAAAGAGCGTACTCGGCGCATTTCTTATAGATGGCAATCGTGTAGTCACGGAGTTTTTCTGCATACTCCATGCCATGGCCGGGGAATTCCTTCTCGAAGACGGCAGCACCCTGCTCGAGGGAAACGTTCTCGTCGTGGTCACCGAGCTCTGCCTTCGTGCTCGGCGTGAAGATCGGCTCCGGCAGTTTCTGGGATTCTTTGAGGCCAGTCGGCAGTTTGATGCCGCAGACCGTACCGTTCTCCCTGTAGCTTGCCCAACCGCTGCCCGTGATGTAGCCGCGGACGATGCACTCCATCGGCAGCATGGTGAGTTTCTTGCACTTCATGCTGTTGCCGAGGAACTGCGGCTGCTGGAAGAATTCCGGCATGTCGTTGTTGTCGACCGAGATCATATGGTTCGGAATGATGTCCTTCGTGAAGTCGAACCAGAATTTCGACATCTGCGTGAGGACTTTGCCCTTCTTCGTGATCTTGTTCTTGAGGATGTGGTCAAAGGCCGAGATGCGGTCCGTGGCAACCATGATGATGCTGTCTCCTGCATCGTAAACCTCGCGAACTTTTCCGGATTTGAACGGCTTGTACTCTTTCATTTCTTATCGTCTCCCGTCACATACGAATAGATAGGATTTTCACATATCCATCATAACGGCAGATGAAAAAAATGTCAAGAAAAGGGACGTATGTCCTTGTGTAGGATGACAGGATGGAGGAAGGGAGATACGGGGGTATCGGGTTCGAGGGAAGGATGAGTTTACATCGTGGCGGGGGCGGGGACCTGTATTTCGGCTTCGGCTCATCGCTAAATGGCCCCTATTTTGGGCTTTTATGGCTTTGCGGGTTCGCCGCCGGCCGCGGCGTTTTGACATCGCGCATCCTTGCAGGGACTTGGCAGGGGCCAGCCCTGCGGGCAGTCGCTCTTCGCCTGCAGGCGAAATACAGATCCCCGTCCTAGTTACGCTCTGCTTCTTGATTCGATTGACATCGATGAAGGGATGAATGGGTCTCCTGACTCGGAAGAGAGTATTAGGTACTCGCCCTTGCTGACGTAACTCCGCCGCCGAACGAAACATGTCCCTCCGCCCGCTCCGAACAAAATTCATCATCCGCAAACACCGCAAACCAAAAGAAGGAACTGCCTCAACTGCTGGCAGTTCCTTCTTTCATCCCATATATTCAGTTTCGCGTATCTCAGCGTCCCATGCCGCTGCTCTCTTCTTCGGCGATTTCTTCGCCTTTGGGTCCGCGCTCTTTAGCTACGGACAGCATGAGTTTGAGGCGGTTGAGCTGGTTGACTTCGGAGGAGCCTGCATCGCAGTCGATGGCGGTGAGGTTGGCTCCTTTGTAGCTTTCGCGCAGCTCGTGCATGACGCCTTTGCCGGTGATGTGGTTCGGCAGGCAGCCGAACGGCTGGAGGCAGACGACGTTGGGCACGCCTTCGTCGATGAGCTTGACCATTTCGCCGGTCAGGAACCAGCCTTCGCCGGCCATGTTGCCGAGGCTGACGTGGCGCGAAGCAAGTTTAGCCGTTTCGTCAATCTTATGCGGCGCGCGGAAGTGGCGGCTGTTCTTGAGGGCCCTGCGCATCGGCGCGCGGTAGAAGTTGATGATGTTGATGAACATACGGCCGAAGAAGCTGTCCTTCTTCTGACCGTCGAGCAGGCGGTGCTTGACAATCGGGTCGTAGGCCGAATAGAGGAAGAAGTCCACAAAATCCGGCATGACGACTTCAGCGCCCTCCTCCATCAGGACCTTCTCGATGTGGTTGTTGGCCACCGGATGATACTTGGCGAGGATTTCGCCTACGATGCCGACTTTCGGTTTCCAAAGGTCTTCATCAATCGGGATGTTGTCAAATTCCTTAACAATCTGCTTGACCGTGCGCTGGAATTTGAAGTAGCCTCCGTCCTTGAGGACGTCCTTGCATTTTGCCATCCACTTGTCAAACAGGCGCTGCGTCTCCCCCTTCTGGAGCTCGTACGGCATCATGCGGTTCTTGACGTTCTGCAGGAGGTCGCCAAAGATAGCAGCCTTAATGGCCGCCGTGAGCATTGGGCGCGTGAGCTTGAAGGAATCCGTCTCTTCCGGCAGGCCGTGCACGGCGAAGACCGGCACCTGCGGGAAGCCCGCGTACTTGAGGGCTTGACGCAGCACGCTCATGTAGTTCGTCGCACGGCAGGCGCCGCAGGTCTGGAACATGGCGATGCTCGTGTGGTCGGGGTCGTATTTGCCCGACTTCAGGGCCGCGAGCAACTGGCCGATGACGACAATCGACGGATAGCACATGTCGTTGTTGACATAGCGCAGGCCGAGGTCGATGGCCGCCTTGTCCGGCATTTTCGGCACGACGAGGTTGTAGCCATAGTCGCGCATGACAGATTTGATGAGCTCGAAGTGAATCGGCGCCATCTGCGGGGCGAGAATCGTATGCGTCTTCTTGCACTCTTCCGTGAAATGCGGGCGCTCGATGGGCTTGACTTCCTGATACGGCACAGGTTTGCGGCGTGCAAGCGCAGCCATGAGCGAGCGCAGGCGGATGCGGGCTGCACCGAGGTTCGAGACTTCATCGAGCTTAATCATCGTGTAGATGCGGCGGTGCGACTCGAGGATATCCTTGACCTGACCCGTCGTCAGAGCGTCGAGGCCGCAGCCGAACGAGCTGAACTGTATCAGCGTGAAGTTCGGATGCTCCGCGACGAACTGGGCGGCGTGGTAAAGGCGGGCATGGTAGCTCCACTGGTTGACAATCTTGAGTTTCGCTGCCTTGACCGGCATATGGTAGACGGCGTCTTCCGAGATAATCGGCAGATGATAGCTCTGAATCATCTCCGGAATGCCATGGTTGATTTCGGGGTCGATGTGGTACGGACGGCCGACGAGCATGATGACCTGCTCGCCCGTCTTCTCGACGCGCTCGAGGATTTTCTTACCGTAGTCGCGCACATCCTGACGGTACTGCGCCAGCTCTTTGTAGGCCTCGTCAACGGCTTCGGCAATCTCTTCTTTGCCAAGGCCCTCGCGATTGCCGAGCTCTTCATAGAGGCGCTGGGCCATGCGCTTTTCGTCGTTAATCGGCAGGAACGGCTCGATGAAATCGATGTGTTTCTCGCGCAGAATATCCATGTTGCCGCGGATGTTCTCGGCGTACGAAGCGACAATTGGGCAGTTGTAGTGGTTTTCCGACGGATGCTTGTCGTCGACCATGTTGTAAGGCTCGCACGGATAGAAAATCTTCGTGATGCCCTTCTCGATGAGGTCCATGATATGGCCGTGCGAGATTTTGGCCGGATAGCAAAGCGAGTCTGACGGCACCGTGGCCATGCCCTTGTAGTACATCTTGGCACTCGATTTTCCCGAGAGCACGACCTTATAGCCGAGCTTCGTGAAGAACGTGAACCAGAACGGATAGTCCTCGTACATGTTGAGCACGCGCGGGATGCCGATGGTGCCGCGCGAAGGATTCTCGAGCGGCTCGTAGTACTTGAAGAGCCTGTCATATTTATACTGATAGATATTCGGCGTATCGGAGTCCTTCTTCTGGCCGCCGATGCCGCGCTCGCAGCGGTTGCCCGTGAAGTACTTGCCGCCGTCGGGGAACTTCTGCATCGTAATCAGGCACTTGTTGCCGCAGCCGCGGCAGCGGTAGGAGCTCGTCGCCACGGAGAAGTGGTCGAGTTCTTCTGCCGAGAGCAGGTCCGACTTCTCTTTGCCCGATTCGAGGGCAAGGATGGCCGCACCATAGGCACCCATGAGGCCGGCAATATCCGGACGGATGACATCGCGGTCGAGGAGTTTTTCCATGCAGCGCAGCACGGCGTCGTTGTAGAACGTGCCGCCCTGTACGACGATGTGGTCGCCGAGCTCGCGGACATCCTTGAGCTGCATGACCTTGAAGAGCGCGTTCTTGATGACGGAGAACGCGATGCCGGCCGAGATATCAGCGACTTCGGCGCCCTCTTTCTGCGCCTGCTTGACCTTCGAGTTCATGAAGACTGTGCAGCGCGTGCCGAGGTCGACAGGAGCCTTCGAGTCGATGGCCTTGGCCGCAAACTCAGCCGGCGTCATGTGCAGGCCCTCGGCGAAGTTCTGAATGAACGAACCGCAGCCGGCAGAGCAAGCTTCGTTGAGCGTAATGTTGCCGATGCTGCCGTCCTTGACGAAGAAGCACTTCATGTCCTGACCGCCGATATCGAGGACGAACGTGACCTCAGGGCAGAATTCCTGTGCCGCGCGCAGATGCGCGAACGTCTCGACTTCGCCGCCGTCGGCATGCAGCGCCGCCTTGACGATGGCTTCGCCGTAGCCCGTAGTCATCGAACCCGCGATGTACGTGCCCTCTGGCAGGGCCGCATAAAGCCCCTTCATCTCTTTGACGACCGTCTTTAAAGGCGAGCCCTGATTGCTGCCGTACGACGTGTAGAGGATTTCCTTGTCCTTGCCGATGGCCGTGATTTTCGTCGTCGTGGAGCCAGCATCGATGCCAACGTAGACCGGGCCGCGGTACGACTTGAGGTCGCCGCGCTTTACCTTGTCCTTATCGTGGCGGGCCTTGAAGGCCTCGTAGTCCGCGCGGCTTTCAAACAGCGTGAAGTCGGCCTTGCGCGTCTCGCGGGCCGCGGCTTCCTTGGCCTTCGCGATGCTGTCCTCGAGGCGTTTGACATCGATGACTTCCGTCTCGTCCGACAGGGCCGCGCCCATGGCGACGAAGTAGTTGCCGTAATCGACATTGACCACATGCTCATCGTCGAGCTTCAGTGTCTCGATGAAGCGTTTGCGCAGCTCCGGCAGGAAGTGCAGCGGGCCGCCGAGAAAGGCGACATGGCCGCTGATGGGGCGTCCCTGTGCGAGGTTGCCGATGGTCTGGTTGACGACGGCCTGAAAAATCGACAGGGCGATATCGGCCTTCTCTGCACCATCATTCATGAGGGCCTGAATATCAGTCTTGGCAAAGACGCCGCAGCGCGAAGCAATCGTGTAAATCTGCTTGCCCTTGGCTGCGAGGTCATCGAGCCCCTTGGCATCGGTGGAAAGCAGCGACGCCATATGGTCGATGAACGAGCCCGTACCGCCCGCGCAGACGCCGTTCATGCGCTGCTCCGGCGCATCGCCGAAGTACGTGATTTTCGCGTCCTCGCCGCCGAGCTCCACAACGGTATCCGTCTGCGGGATCAGCTCTTTGACGGCAGCCGCGCAGGCGATGACTTCCTGCACGAACGGCAGACCGATGCGCTGGGCAATGCCCATGCCAGCCGAGCCCGTCAGGGCGAAAGAAAATTTCTTGTCACCAACGATGGATTTCAGATGCGTCAGATTCTCCTGCAGGGCGTTGCCGATCTCTGAAAAATGACGTGCATAATTCTTGTAGAGAATCTTCTTCTCATGGTCGAGCACAACGAGCTTGATGGTCGTTGAGCCGACATCAATCCCTACGTTCAATACTGATTTCATTTTTACACCACCTAGTGTTTCTGGATTAAAGTATGGAATATATTCTGAAAAGACCCTGAAATTTTTTGACTTATCGACCTTTTACAGGGTCACATTTTATTTTAGCCTATCTGCAAGGCCTGTGCAAGTCCAGAAGTTACTGACCAAAAAGAAAGCCCTGCCAAAATCCTTATGGCAGAGCTCAAAATCCCTGTTTTTCTGCTAATATCAATAGATATTATTATTTAAAAGTGAAATGCACTCCCATAATCCACCGAATCAAGGAACAGGCCGCAGGCCGGCGCCGTGGCCGGTGCTTTCGTGCGGTCTCTGCCCTCGAGAATTTTCTGGAAGCCTGCGGGCGTGATATAGCCGAGGCCGACACTCGCGAGCGTGCCGATGATGTTGCGGACCATGTGGTAGAGGAAGCCGCTGCCGTGGATGCGGCATTCGAGCTGCCCGCCCCCGATTTCTTGAAGGGATACGTCGTACATCGTGCGCACGGGGCTCATTGGTGCGCCGCCGCTCGCGCGGAACGCAGAAAAGTCGTGCGTGCCGAGGATGATATTGAGGGCTTCGCGCATGGCGCCGAGGTCGAGCGGACGCCTAATGTACCAGGCGTAGCGCGCCGTCATGGGGTTGGGCGCTTCGCCCTGTTGGATGCGGTAGCTGTACGTCTTGCTCTTCGCGCTGTGACGCGCGCTGAAGTCAAAATCCGCCTCGCCCGCCGCCACGACGACGATATCCTGCGGCAGCAGGCTGTTGACGGCCCGCACGATGCGGTCCACGGGGATGCGTCCATTCGTAAAGAAGTTGACGACCTGCCCGTAGGCATGAACGCCCGCGTCCGTGCGGCCCGCCGCCGCGAGCTCGATGCTGTCGCCAAAGACGACCTCAAGCTTTTCTTCCAATATATTCTGTACAGCGATGATGGGCGGCGTCTGGCGCTGAAAGCCGTGATAGTCCGTGCCGTCATAGGCGACCTTGAGGACGACATTGCGCGCCCGTGCTTTCATCTCTGCCTTGTGTTCTCGTTTCATAAAATCCTTTCTGGCGTCTCTGCTCAGCGCAGTACGATGACCGCTGCTATGAGCACGATGGTAAAGCCCCAGGCCACGTAGTCGATGCTCGTGATTTTCAGGGCTTTCATCTGCGTCCTGCCTTCGCCGCCGCGGTAGCAGCGCGCCTCCATGGCCATCGCGAGGTCATCGGCGCGCCGGAACGCGGAAAGAAACAGCGGCACGAGCACCGGTACGAACGCGCGCAGCCTTTTAGCGATGCTGCCATCGGTGAAATTCGCGCCGCGCGACTGCTGGGCCTTCATGATGCGGTCCGTCTCCTGAATCAGCGTGGGCACGAAGCGCAGGGCGATTGTCATCATCATCGCGAGCTCATGGGCCGGCACGCCGATGCGCTTGAACGGCGCGAGCAGTGCTTCCATGGCGTCCGTGAGCTTCAGCGGGCTCGTCGTGAACGTCAGCAGCGACGACAGGAGAATCAGCAGGACCAGACGCAGCGATACGTAGAAGCCCTGCACGATGCCCTCCCAAGTCACGCTGAATATCCAAACCTTCGCGAGCTCCTCGCCCGGCGTGCTGAACACATGGATGACAAACGTGAACAGGATAATCCACCAGAGCGGCTTCAGCGACCGCAGCATCATGCGCAGCGGCACCTTCGAGAGCACCATGAGTGCAAAGGTCAGGGCCGACAGGATGGCATACGAAATGGCACTGCGGCAGACGAAAATCAGGACGAGGTAGAAGAACAGCAGTACGACCTTTGTGCGCGGGTCGAGGCGGTGCAGGATGGAACTGCCCGGAAAATACTGGCCAATCGTAATATCGGAAAGCATCTCAGCAGCCCCCCTTCCTGTATTTCTGTGCCTGCGCGGCTTCCCTGCAGACAGAGAGAATGCGCTGATGGGCATCTTCTTTCGTCAGGCCGTCGGTCTTTACCGGCAGGCCGGCTGCGGCGAGGCGCTCTAAGAGCGTCATGGCATGCGGCGGCTGCAGGCCGGCCGCTTTGAGCATCGCCTTGTCCGCAAAGGCCGCGAGCGGTGCGGCCGAACAGACGAGCTGTCCCTGATTCATAATCAGCACATGGTCGGCGAGCCGCGCGATATCGTCCATATTGTGCGAGACGAAGATAATCGTGACATGCTTCTTCTCATGCAGGTAGCGGATGGTCTTCACGAGCTCCTCACGGCCGCGCGGGTCAAGGCCCGCAATCGGCTCATCGAGCACGAGGTACTCCGGCTGCAGCGCGAGCACGCCGGCGATGGCCACACGGCGCTGCTGCCCGCCGGAAAGCGCAAACGGCGAGCGCTGCCGGTACGTCGCATAGTCGAGATGCACGAGCTTCATCGCTTCCTGCACGCGCTTCGTGACCTCTGCTTCCGTCAGGCCGAGGTTGCGCGGGCCAAAGGCGATATCGGCCTCGATGGTCTCTTCAAACAGCTGCTGCTCCGCATACTGAAACACCATGCCGACCTTGAGCCGTGCCTGCTTGGCTTCTGCGCGCTCCTTCTTATTCTTGGGGTTGATGTCGACGCCATCGACAAGCACGCGGCCCTTTGTCGGCTGCAGCAGGCCGTTGAACTGCTGCAGAAGCGTCGACTTGCCCGAGCCCGTATGGCCGGCGATAGCCGTGAACGAACCTTCTTCGATGCAGAGCGACACATCGTGCAGGGCCTGATGCTCAAACGGCGTCTTTGGCATGTAGATGTAATCGACATGCTGTAATTCTATGGCCAACTCAGCCCCTCCCCTCTGACTTCTGCTCATTTCCTTCTTGATAATACGTCAGGACTGCCCCGATGAGCTCTTCGTCCGTAAGGATGTCCCGCGGCAGCGGCAGTCCGTCGCGGCGCAGCTCCAATCCAAGCTCTGCCGCAAGCGGCACGTCGAGGCCGAGCCCCTTGAGTTTTTCCGTCTGGGCGAAGACCGCGCGCGGCGTGCCGTCCATGACGACATGGCCGTGATCCATGACGAGCACGCGGTCAGCGGCCACGGCTTCTTCCATGAAGTGCGTGATATGGACAATCGTGATGCCGCGTTCTTTGTGCAGGCGTTCGATGGTCTCCATGACTTCCGCGCGGCCCTGCGGGTCGAGCATGGCCGTCGGTTCATCGAGCACGAGGCATTTTGTCTTCATCGCTAGAGCCCCGGCGATGGCCACGCGCTGCTTCTGGCCGCCGGACAAAAGATGCGGCGCAAATTTGCGGTAATGCGTCATGTGGACACTCTCCAGCGCCTCGTGTACCGACTCGCGGATTTCCTCCGGCGGCATGCCGAGGTTCTCAGGGCCAAATGCCACATCATCCTCGACGATGGCCGCAATGAGCTGGTTGTCGGGGTTCTGGAACACCATGCCGACCTGCTGACGAATCTTCCAGAGTTCGCCCTCATCCACCGTATCCATGCCGGCCACGCGGCAACTGCCCGACGACGGCAGCAAAAGCGCATTGAGATGCTTCGCGAGCGTCGACTTGCCGGAGCCATTTGCGCCGAGGATGACGACAAACTCCCCTGCCTCAATCTGCAGCGTGATATCATCGAGTGCCCTGCGTTCCTGCTCCGCCCCCGCATGGTAGTCATGCGAAAGATGCTCGAGCTCGATAAAGGCCATAGTTTTCCCCCCTGAACATAATTTCTGCAACGGTCTCATTATACCGCAGATATATGGTCAACACAAATAATAAAATCAGTTGACAAGAATAGCTGAGTTTCTCTGCCCACCAACCGGTAAAAAGAGCAGAAAAAAAGACCGCCTGCAAAGGCCAATGTCATTAAGTTAAGCGGGGAAAATTTCATTTTCCCGCTTGCTTATCAGACATCGACCAGTTTCCGTTAAGTTAAGACCGTCCGATAGGAAAAGACACCCGAAATCCGGTAGATACCGGCGCTCGAGTGTCTTTTTTGCCGTTTCTGATGTAATTTTTCTGTTTTTGGACATACCAATTAGCATAGGCTGGGTTCTTGATTTTTGAGTCTATGCTACGCGATATATGAAATTGACTGCCGACTGGGTCTTCATCTTGCGCTTGTCCGACCGGCCCTCGCGGACTGGCTCGACGTAGCGCAGGATTTCATCGAGCAGAAGAATGGCGGTTGCGATGCGCTCCCAGAAGAACTTCTTACAGGAGTATGCCGACATGGCAAAATTGACCCGATATGTGTGTTTGCAGCCGCCTGCCTGTACTACGACGGCACAGGAAGTCATCCTCTCGCTGAAATTATACATAACCAAGGAGGCATAAATCTCTTGTAGAATGGAGTTTTCCTTGCGGGCATGGAAGTTCACCATACCGATGGCATATTTCAGATCCCTGAACGAGGTCTCGATGCCCCAGCGCATATTATAGAGTTCCTTGATGCGCTCTGCTGGAAAAGCGAACCTGTCCAGAGATGTGGCGATGGTCTCGTAGCGGTCTTCCGTTATCCTGAACCGCACGATGCGGATGGTCATCCGGTGCGGAGACTCGAAATCCCAGCACTGCGAAGATTTGATTTTGCCGAACTTCGATTTGCCGGGAATGTACTTGGCTGTCCGGTTCCTGTAAGCAATTTTATCCTCGTTGGTCTGGGTTGTCCTCAGCTCGATATGGATATCCGTATCGAGCTTTTTCATTGGAAGTGCCTTCACCTCGAGAATCCAGCTCTCCTTGACGCGGATCAGGTAGTCCAGCCCTTCCTTGCGATTGCAGTGCTCCATGAGGTTCATGGCTGCATAGCCCCGGTCGCAGATGAGGATGCTCTTCTCGGGAAAGTCAAGGCTGTTTATCATATCGACAGCGGCCTGCGGCTCGTCGGTGCTGTTCACGCCCTTGACGATGGCATCCACATACGTCTTGTTCATGAGGTCGTAGAATGCGCTGATGTGATACTGGTTGAAGCCGTCCGAATTGCTGCCGCCCCTTACATGCGTATCTGCATTATCGAGGTCGGTGGCTACCGTCACCTTGGTTCCGTCGCAGGCATAGAGATGATAGCCCATGTAGGTCTTGCTGTCGTGGCAGGCATTGTTGAACTGGTGCAGCATATACTTGAGTGCTTCGGGCTTAATCTTGCTCCGTTGCTGCACAAAGGCAGACTTGGTCGCAAATTCCTTGCTGCCCTCGAAGTAGTCGGAAATCTCCTTCTGGAGGGAGTTGCCGCCCATACCGAGGATGATGTGCAACATTCTCCCGAGGGGCAATGTGCGCTTCCGGGTGAAGTCCTTGCCGGGGTTGACAACGAACTCGGCGGGGTTCTCTACGATGGCCGAGATAGTCTTGTCCAGAGCATGCTTCACCATGGCAGCCTTTCCGGCAGCTGCATCGCTGCCTTTGCGTGATACCTTCGCCATTTGCCAGCCCTCCCCTCGGAACCATTCCCTGCTCGTTCTGATGGTTTCATCATACACGAGAAGACTGGCCCGGCGGGCAAATCCGCGACCAGCGAAAAATGGCCAAAATGGGGCCGCAAAGCCTGTTTTTACTGGAAAAACAGGTAAAAAATTGTAGGGCTACTGTTCGAAAAGGGGCGGATGAAGGCAGTTGAATCAATATCTTGTGGTTGCTGGCAATAAGATATGGATATCTTGTATACTGATTCGTGACTGTAAGCCCGCTATCGGCATACGGTAATGCGCCTTGGTACATCTCATCTGCAACTCTGGCAGCAACAGATTCTCTCATGGTATCTTTGGTAGTTACGATCATGGAAACTTGAGCAGCTCAAGTTTCCATGATATACTAATACCAGAATATCTACTTTGAGAGGAAGTGGCTGACCGATGGCAAAGAAAGGTCCGGAGCACGAGCGTACACGCATCCCTACGCTGAAAGCACTGATTAAGGCTGGCTGGAACAGGAAGCAGATTATCTGCCCGTCAGCGGATTCCGCTGATACCGAATGGAGGGTTCCAAAAACTCCTTCCGAGGCGACGAAAAGGGAGATGGGACGTTCGTTCGATTACTTCCCGGTTGACATAGCTATCTTTGACAGCATAGAGCATGCCGGTGAGTATGACCACCTATTTGGTATTATCGAGTGCAAGAAACCTGATGTAGAAGCTGGCGTAACCCAGCTTGAGACATATATGGGGCTTGAGCCCAGATGCCGCTTCGGCTTCTGGACGAACAGCGAGGACACTGCCCTTGTTTATAAACTTGCTGACGGAACCTACGAGGTCGCAAAAGAGGCTTCCCTGCCGAAACCCAGCGACAACCTGCGCCGGGCTGGCAAGGAACCGCTGACATACAACGACCTGGACACTCCCAACGCCGCGCAGCTTTCCATGCTCTTCTTGCGCCTGCTGGACACGATAGCTGCCAGCGACTCGGTTGCGACACGCCCCGAGCAGCGTCTGAACGAGATTGCCAGCCTGCTCATCGTCAAACTTGAATCAGATAAGAGAGGCATCTCGCACAAGGACGAACCCCTGACGTTCCAGATACGGGAGACGGTAGAAGCAACAGCGGCCGCCATCAACGAGCTGTATCAGGACTACAAATCATTGCGACCGGAGCTGTTCCTCACTGATGATGCCGACGTTATCCGGCTGAACGACTGGACGATTCACTGGGCTGTTTCGGAGATGCAGGGGTTCAATTTCAACAAGTCTTCCCACACTGCATTTTCTAAAGCGTTCCAGATTTTCCGTACCGCCAATCTCAAAATCGGCGACGGACAGTATTTCACGCATCACAGGGTCATCGAGGCCGGTATCAGGATGCTCTGCATCGACGACAGGGACAAGGTCATCGACCCCGCCTGCGGGACAGGCGGATTCCTCTACAAGGCTTACGAGGCTACATCGAAGTGCTATGGCGACGATATGGGCAGCCAGCCCGAAGCCCGCACATGGGCGCATGACAGGTTGTTCGGAATAGACAGGGATTCCATAAACGTGAAGCTCACGAGGGCCCTCATGGTGGCTATCGGAGATGGCTCTGCCCATGTGTATATCGGTGACTCCATCCGCACAGCGAAATGGGATTCGGAATACCCTACCATGAAGCTGGAAGCCATGAACGAGGAAAGTTTCACGGTCGTAGTTACGAATCCGCCTTTCGGAAAGCAGCTACGCATATCAGCCAGTGATGCCAGGCTGGGCCAATACACGATATGCAGGCACACCCCTGGAGGTGACGACAGCGAGAACTACGCCAGCACCGAGATTGGCATCGTATTCGTCGAGCTCGCCTACCGCTTGCTGAAGAAGGGCGGACGTCTCGGCATCGTCCTGCCTGAGACCTATTTCTTCTCGAAATCCTACACATGGTTCCGCAAGTGGCTCAAGGAGCGGTTCATCCTGCGAGGCGTGATGAACATCCCTATGGAGGCTTTTCAGGAGTTCTGCCGTGCCAAGACCAATTTCTATGTGTTGCAGAAGGTTGGCAAGCCTACTGTCTCCGTCCATGTTCCCAAGTGGTTCAGGAACGGCGAGTGCTGGGTCTCCTTCGCCCCTACTATCGGCATCAACAAAGATGGTTATGACCTGTACGTTGTAGACGAAGACGGTAATCGTGGCAAGGAAATCGATGACCGTGCATTGGCAGATGTAGTCTCCATGCTGGAGGGCAGAGATACTGACACCTCTGGGTTTGTCAAAATGGATGGAGCAGACTATCTTGGTGTTCCCCAGTATTGCGACCGTTCGACCGAGGCGACCATCCGACGCCTTGTCAGCCAGAAACTGCCTAGGTTCAAGCTGGAGCGAATCGGCACGCTCATCGAACAGGGCAAAGTCAATGTCCGCATAGGGCATGGCAGCCCATCAGCGGATGTCCGTAACGGTGGAATACCCTATATCAAGGTATCTGACCTTCGTGCAGGGCTTGTCAACGTCAACAGCACGAACCTCGTGCCGTATGGAGTGGCACAACGCATGTGGCATGGCGATACAAGCGGATTGCAGCCGTACTCCGTTATCACTCCCAGCCGTGCCAGTAGCAACATCGGCGAGCCTGTCATGCTCCTTCCCCAGCAGGTCGATGTCGTCATCACGAAGGAAGTCCTGATATTCACAGTAGGAGAAAAGGCCGACTTCGACAATTTCTATCTGATGTGGGCTTTGGATTTGCAGCCAGTGAAAGACGAGTGGAAGCGAATCATCTTCATGCAGACCAATAGGGAGGATGTTGGTGATAGATACAAGGACATCCTCATCCCTGTACCTGCCAATACAGAGGATGGCGTAGCTGTTTCTGAATCATATCGTTCGTACTATACGAAGCTGGCAGCACTGAAAGACTCCTTCAACCACGAGCGAGTAACCTTATAAGCACAATGATGAGCCCCGTCAGCGGCACGATTGGCTGGCGTGTTCTATCGCCCTGATTCCAAGTCGATGATCAACTTCTCGGGTTCCATCGGTGCTAATGACAACATGGTCGGCTTCGGATACTCTCAGCGGTTCGGTGAGGTATCTGGATTCGATGGAATGACGGATGAGGAGCTGAAGAATGCACTTTCCGAGATGTCTGGCAATATGAAAACTGTCAAGCAGGAGAACATTGCTCTAAAAGAGCAACTTGCTGAGATGAATTCCCGGATGGAAGCTCTGACCGCAAGGCTGGATTCCCTTAGTCCCGCCACCAAATAAATCATATCCCATACCAAAGGGCAGTCTCCCGAAACGGAGGCTGCCCTTTGTGCCCGTGCCTGATGGACAAAACATGGTCATTTTTCAATAAAAAAGCCACCCTACTTTTCGAAAAAATCGTCGTAGGGTGGTTTTCGATGCCAAAAAGCCTTAACTTAATGACATTGCCTGCAAAGGCAGACAGTCTTTTAAGATTCCGTATCAGATTATACGAGCTCGATGATAACCATCGGAGCAGCGTCGCCGCGGCGAACGCCGAGCTTCAGGATACGCGTGTAACCGCCCTGGCGGTCAGCGTACTTGCCTGCGATCTCATCGAAAAGCTTTCTTACTACATCTTCATCAGCCAGCTCAGCGATTGCCTGGCGACGAGCGTTGAGATCACCGCGCTTTGCGAGCGTGATGAGATTCTCAGCGAACTTGCGGAGCTCTTTTGCCTTAGCTTCCGTCGTCTCAATGCGGCCATATCTGAAGAAGGAAGTGAGAATGCTCGTGAACAGCGCCTTGCGGGCTGCGGAGTTACGTCCTAATTTTCTGTAGCTCATTGATTTCCCTCTTTCCTGTCAGTCGTTGTTTTTCTTGAGCGTTAAACCGAGTTCCTCGAGCTTTTTCTTGACTTCCTCAAGAGATTTGCGTCCGAGGTTGCGGACCTTCATCATGTCGTCTTCCGTCTTCTCAGCAAGGTCAGCGACCGTGTTGATATTGGCGCGCTTGAGACAGTTGAAGGAACGTACGGAGAGGTCGAGGTCTTCAATGGTCATGTCGAGGACCTTCGAAGAATTATCCTCTTCCTCCTCAGGGAAGGATGCTTCCTCTTCCTCCTCCTCTTCCGGCAGGCCGTCCATGTTCTGGAACAGCTTAAGGTGCATGACAAGGATGCCAGCGGCCTTGCTGACGGCCTCTTCCGGACGAAGCGAACCATCGGTCCAGACTTCGAGGATCAGGCGGTCATAGTCCGTGACATTGCCTACACGCGTATCCTGTACCGTGTAGTTCACGCGCTTTACCGGGGAGAAGATGGAGTCGATTGGAATGACACCAATCGTGTCGTCCGGCTTCTTGTTCTTGTCAGCCGGAACGTAGCCACGGCCACGCTCGACAGTCATCTCAATCTTGAGCTTGCCGTCTTCGTTGACCGTTGCAATGTGGAGGTCCGGGTTAAGGATCTCGATGTCGGCATCACAAATGATGTCGGCAGCCGTTACCTCTTTTTCTCCCTCAACATCGATGCGGATGATTCGCGGCTCGTTGCCTGACATCTTGAGGCAGAGCTCTTTGAGGTTGAGGACGATGTTCGTCACATCATCCCGGACGCCCGGAATCGTGGAGAACTCATGGAGTACGCCATCGATTCGGATGGAGGTAATCGCAGCACCTTCGAGGGAAGACAGCAACATGCGGCGCAGGCTGTTGCCGAACGTCGTGCCGTAGCCACGCTCGAGCGGCTCGCAGACAAACTTGCCATAGCGATTGTCTTCACTGATTTCCGCAATTTCAATTTTCGGTTTCTCGATGTCTATCATCTGGAATGAACCTCCTCAATAACACTATGCGCACAGGCACAAATATTCATTATTTGGAGTACAACTCGACGATAGCCTGCTCATTGACAGGAACATCGATCTCGTCACGGTTCGGGAAACGCGTTACCGTGCCCGTGAGGTTGGCCTGATCGGCCTGGAGCCATGCCGGAGCGGACAGTGCGTTGCTGGACTCCTTGAGCTCCTTGAAGAATGCGTTGCTCTGGCTCTTCTCAGCTACAGCGATGACGTCGCCTGCATTTACGAGTGCGGACGGGATATCAACGCGCTTGCCGTTGACCGTGAAATGGCCATGACGGACGAGCTGACGGGCCTGACGGCGCGTATTAGCGAGGCCAAGGCGGTAAACGACATTGTCGAGACGGCGCTCGAGAAGGCCGAGGAGGTTTTCACCCGTAACGCCCTGCATCTTCTTCGCTTTATCATAGTATCCACGGAACTGCTTCTCAAGCACACCGTAGATGAACTTTGCTTTCTGCTTTTCTTTCAGCTGCGTGCCATACTCGGAAACCTTACGGTTCGTGCGGCGGAGCTGACGTTTCGATTCTTTGGAACGACCAATAACAGCCGGCTCGATGCCAAGTGCACGGCATCTCTTCAGGGCTGGTACTCTATCAATTGCCATCGGTTAAATGCACCTCCTATTATACTCTTCTACGCTTCGGCGGACGGCATCCGTTATGCGGAATCGGAGTAACATCTTTGATCATGTTAACTTCGAGGCCCGTTGCCTGCAGGGAACGGATTGCGGCTTCACGGCCGGCACCAGGACCCTTGACGTAAACTTCGACCTGCTTGAGGCCGTGTTCCATAGCTGCCTTTGCAGCCGTCTCAGCTGCCATCTGTGCAGCGAACGGCGTGCTCTTACGGGAGCCGCGGAAACCAAGGCCGCCTGCGCTGGCCCAGGAAAGTGCATTACCGCTCTTATCAGTGAGCGTAACGATTGTGTTGTTGAACGTAGAGCTGATATGTGCTACGCCATATTCAATGTTCTTACGAACTTTTTTCTTCGTGCGAACTGCTTTCTTAACTGCCACCAGTTAACCCTCCTTTATGCGTCCTTTTTCTTGCCTGCTACAGCCTTTTTCGGGCCTTTACGCGTACGGGCATTGTTCTTCGTGTTCTGTCCACGGACAGGAAGACCAAGACGGTGGCGACGACCACGGTAGCAGCCGATATCAACGAGTCTCTTGATGTTCATCTGGCGCTCGCGGCGAAGGTCACCTTCGACCACGACGTTCTTATCGATGACATCACGAAGTTTTACAACTTCGTCCTCCGTGAGGTCTCGCGTACGAGTATCCGGATTGATGCCAGTAGCTTTCAGGAGATCCTGAGAAGTCTTGAGACCAATACCAAAAATGTACGTCAAAGCAATTTCAATTCTCTTGTCACGGGGTAAATCTACACCGGCAATACGTGCCATTAATAAAGCACCTCCTTATTCATTCATTAACCTTGTCTCTGTTTGTGTTTCGGATTTTCGCAGATGACCATTACACGGCCTTTGCGCTTGATGATTTTGCATTTCTCGCAAATCCGCTTTACTGACGGTTTTACCTTCATCGTGATATGCCCCCTTTTCGATATTGTCAGTCTTGTCATTTTGCTAGTATACCATGTTTCTGCGGTTCTGCCTAGGGGCAGACGCAAAAAAAGTCAAATATTTTTTCGCGATGGGCAAAATGAACAATACGACTTATTTGAATCGGTAGGTTATACGGCCACGCGTTAAGTCATAAGGCGTGAGTTCGATCGTGACTTTGTCACCGGGAAGAATACGGATGAAATTCATGCGGATCTTACCGGATACATGCGCCAGTACAACATGACCATTCTCCAGCTCCACCTGGAACATTGCGTTCGGCAGTGCCTCCAGGACTTTGCCTTCTACTTCAATAACATCTTGCTTCGACATGTCATTCTCCCTTTGTGAAAATTGGTTGGGCCAAACGCCATGCCCAACAACAGGTTATTCTTCAAAAAATTGCATATATCATTGTAATGGGCGGCCATAGGCCGCCCTTACAATAACATCTATCATTCGGTGATTTTTCACCGGCAGTACATCTTAAACCGAGGTTAAGCCTTCAGGGCTGCAATGAGGTCCTGCGTGACTTTCTCGATGGACTGTCTGCCATCGACTTCCGTGTAGACACCGGCTTTTTCGTAGTAGTCGATGAGCGGCTTCGTCGAAGCCTCGTACACGGAAAGACGATTCTTCATCGTCTCAGCGTTGTCATCCGCACGCTGGAAGAGCTCGCTGCCGCACACATCGCAGATGCCCTCTTTCTTCGGAGGGTTGAACTTCGTGTGATACGTAGCACCGCACTTCTTGCAGATGCGGCGGCCGACGGCGCGCTCGATGAGGTCTTCCGCCGGTACGTTGATGTTGAGGACACGCGTGAGCTTGAGTCCGAGATCCTTGAGGATGCCCGTCAGAGCATCGGCCTGCTCGACTGTGCGCGGGAAGCCGTCGAGGATGAATCCTTTCTTGCAGTCGTCTTTCGCAAGACGCTCGCGCACGATGCCGATCGTGACAGAATCCGGAACAAGTTTGCCTGCGTCCATGCATGCTTTTGCCTGCTTGCCGAGCTCCGTTCCCTCTTTGACAGCAGCACGGAACATGTCGCCCGTAGAGATGTGCGGGATGTCGAATGCTTTGACAAGCTCAGCCGCCTGCGTGCCTTTGCCGGCACCCGGGGGGCCCATTAACAGGATATGCATGATGCTTCCTCCTCTGTTTCTCTCATTTCTCTTACGTCTTTTACTTCATTTATTTCATGAAGCCTTCGTAATGACGCATGACGACCATGGACTCAATCTGCTTCATCGTCTGCAGTGCAACACCGACGACAATGAGCAGGGCCGTACCGCCGAAGTAGACACCCTGAATATGCGTTGCCGCAGCAATCATATTCGGGAGTACGGCGATGAAGGCCAGGAACACGGAACCGGCAAGCGTGATACGTGTCATGACGTGATCCAAATAATCTGCCGTTGGCTGGCCCGGACGAATGCCCGGGATGAAGCCACCGTATTTCTTCAGATTGTCTGCCATATCCGGAATCTTTACCGTAACGGCCGTGTAGAAATAAGTGAAGAAGATGATCAGACCGACGTAAAGCGCCGTCTGAAGCGGCTTGCCCCACTCGAGGTAGCTGGCGACCGTCTTGATCCAGGGCACATCAATGAACTGGGCGATGGTCACCGGGAACATCAGCACGGATGACGCAAAGATGATAGGAATGACACCCGCCTGATTGACTTTGAGCGGGATATGGCTGGAATGACCGCCATAAGCTCTCTGACCGACTACGCGCTTCGCGTAGGAAATCGGAATGCGGCGGAAGCCCGTCTCAATGTAGATAACGAAGACGACCATCGCAAGCGCGATGATGCCAAACATGAACACACTGAAATAGCTGATCGTGCCAGCCTGCACATAGTGGTAAATCGTTCCGAGGTTCTTCGGCAGCGCGGCGACGATGCCTGCAAAGATGATCAGAGAGATACCATTGCCGACACCCTGTGCCGTGATCTGCTCACCAACCCACATGAGAAACACCGTACCGGCCGTCAGCGTGATCGCGATGATCAGGATGTTGACGGGGTTTGGGTTCAAAATGGCAGCCTTGAGGCCAATCGACATGCCGATGGCCTGCAGGAATGCCAGCACAACTGTGAGATAGCGCGTGACCTGTGTCGTCTTCTTATGCCCCTCTTCGCCTTCCTTCGACCACTGTTCGAGCGTCGGGATGACGACATTGAGGAGCTGAATGATGATGGCCGCATTGATGTACGGCGTAATGCTCATCGCGAAGATGGAGAACTTACTGAACGCACCACCGGAAAAAAGGTCCAAGAGACCGAACAGATTGCCGTTTGCGAAGAGTTTCTCAATCGCAGTCGGGTCAACTCCCGGCACGGGGATATGCGTCCCCATGCGGAAGATGGCAAACATGATCAACGTGAAGATGATCTTCTGCCGCAGTTCGGGTATCTTAAAGATGTTGCTAAGGGCGGAAAGCACCTCAGATCACCTCGACTTTGCCACCTGCTGCCGTAATCTTCTCTTCTGCGGATTTCGTGAAGCCGTTTGCACGGACCGTCAGCTTCTTCGTGAGTTCACCGTTGCCGAGAATGCGGATACCATCCTGAACGTTCTTCAGGATGCCGGACTCTACGAGCACAACCGGATCAACCGTCGTACCGTCTTCGAAACGGTTCAGCGTCTCAACGTTGACTTCAGCGAACGTCTTAGCCCAGACATTCTTGAAGCCGCGTTTCGGGAGACGACGGTAAATCGGCATCTGGCCGCCTTCAAAACCCGTGCGTACGCCGCCGCCGCTGCGGGAGTTCTGGCCCTTCATGCCGCGGCCAGCCGTCTTGCCATTGCCGGAGCCGAGGCCGCGGCCGACGCGGTTGCGGACCTTGCGGGAACCAGCTGCTGGCTGTAATTCATTTAACTTCATCTAGTGCACCTCCTGTCTCGTTTAGTCTGCGATTTCTTCTACCTGAATCAGATGCTCTACTTTGTGGAGCTGGCCACGGATGGCCGGGTTATCCGGAAGCTCAACAACAGAGTTGATCTTGCGCAGTCCAAGAGCACGAACGGTCTTGCGCTGCGTTTCCGGGCGGCCGATCAAGCTTCTCTTCAGCGTGACTTTAACTTTTGCCATTTTGTGAGCCTCCTATTAACCTAAGATTTCCTGAACCGTCTTGCCACGGAGCTCAGCGACAGCCTCAGCACGCTTGAGTGCCTTGAGGCCTTCCATCGTTGCGCGAACCATGTTGTTCGGGTTAGCAGAGCCAAGGGACTTCGTCAGGATATCGCGGATACCTGCGAGCTCGAGAACGGCACGAGCCGGGCCGCCGGCGATAACACCAGTACCTTTAGCAGCCGGCTTCATCATAACTTTGCCGGCACCGAAGATGCCGATCATCTCATGAGGAATCGTGCGGTTGTCATAGAGTGCAACTTCGACGAGGTTCTTCTTAGCATCCTCGACGCCTTTGCGGATAGCCTCAGGAACCTCAGCAGCTTTGCCGAGGCCGACGCCTACTTTGCCTTTCTTGTTGCCGACGACAACAAGGGCACTGAACGAGAAACGGCGGCCGCCTTTGACGACTTTCGCAACTCGATTGATATATACAACTTTCTCCTCGAACTCAGGAGTTTCGTTGTCCATATTTCTAGCCATTCATTTACCTCCTTTGGACGTTGTCTTAGAATTTCAGCCCAGCTTCGCGGGCTGCTTCAGCGAGTGCGGCGACACGGCCATGATAAACATAGCCGCCACGGTCGAATACGACTTCCGTGATGCCCTTTTCAAGAGCGCGTTTGGCAATTTCCGTACCGATAGCTTTTGCAGCTTCGATGTTGCCACCGTAGTTCTCGAAACCCTTGTCCTGGGAGCTGGCGGAGACGAGCGTTACGCCCTTCTCATCATCGATGACCTGCGCATAGATGTTTGCGAGGCTGCGATAAACGTTGAGGCGCGGACGAGCTGCCGTGCCTGCGATATGGTTGCGAACACGCAGATGACGTTTCTGACGTGCCTTGTTCTTATCTGCTTTAAGAAGCACAGAGATTCACTCCTTTCCTGTATTTGGTCCTTATTTCTTACCCTTGGCGCCGGCTTTACCTTCCTTGCGGCGGATGTGCTCACCAGCGTATTTGATACCCTTGCCTTTGTACGGCTCCGGCTCACGGAAGCTGCGGATTTCTGCAGCGATCTGGCCGACAACTTCCTTGTCGATGCCCTTGACCGTGATGGCGTTGGCCGACGGAACGTCGAATTCGACGCCCTGCGGCGGCTCAACAACGACCGGATGGGAGAAACCAAGGGAGAGGTTGAGGTTCTTGCCCTTCTTCTGGGCACGATAACCAACACCATTGATTTCAAGGCTCTTGGAGAAGCCCTCCGTTACGCCGACAACCATGTTGTGGATCAGCGAACGAGTAAGACCATGGAGCGATCTGTGCGTTTTATCGTCGGAAGGACGCGTTACCGTGATAACGTTGCCTTCGACGGTTACTTTCATATCCGGATGAATGTGGCGGGAAAGTTCACCTTTCGGGCCCTTTACTTTCACCAGATTGTCCTCGCCGAGCGTAACCGTTACGCCAGCTGGGATTTCAATCGGTGCTCTACCAATTCTTGACATCTGTACACCTCCTGACTACTAATTACCAAACGTAAGCGATGACTTCGCCGCCGAGACCAGCCTTGCGGGCCTGCTTGTCGCTCATGATGCCCTTCGACGTGGAGATGATGGCGATGCCAAGGCCGCCCAGAACACGCGGAAGCTCATCGTGCTTTGCGTACTGGCGAAGGCCCGGTTTCGAAATGCGTTTGATACCGGAGATGACTTTCTCACGCTGCGGACCATACTTGAGGTCGATCGTGAGAACGCCCTGCTTGTTGTCCTCCGTGAACGTGTAGTCTTTGATGAAGCCCTCTTCCTTCAGGACCTCTGCAATAGCAGTCTTGATTTTGGAAGCCGGGATTTCCACCTTCTCGTGGAATACAGAGTTTGCATTGCGCAAACGGGTCAGCATATCTGCAATAGGATCAGTCATTACCATGTGAACCGATATCCTCCTTTCAAATGTTAAGAATTACCAGCTGGCTTTCGTTACGCCAGGGATTGCACCTTTGTAGCTCTGCTCGCGGAAGCAGATACGGCACATGTCGAACTTACGCATATAACCATGCGGACGGCCGCAAATCTTGCAGCGGTTGTACTTACGAGTGGAGAACTTCGGTTCCTTGCTCCACTTTTCAACCATAGACTTCTTAGCCAAGTTTCCTTACCTCCTTATGCTTTGAACGGCATACCCATGAGTTTCAGGAGCTCTCTGGCTTCTTCATCCGTCTGTGCCGTCGTAACAATTACAATGTTCATGCCACGGATCTTATCGATCTTATCGTATTCGATTTCCGGGAAGATGAGCTGCTCTTTGAGACCAACAGCGTAGTTGCCGCGGCCGTCAAAAGCCTTGTCAGAAACACCACGGAAGTCACGGACGCGCGGGAGTGCAACGTTCATGAACTTATCGAGGAACTGATACATACGCGTGCCGCGCAGCGTTACTTTGCAGCCGATTGGCATGCCTTCACGCAGTTTCCAGGCAGCGAGGGATTTCTTTGCGCGAGTCAGAAGCGGTTTCTGGCCCGAAATGATCGTCAGATCATTGACTGCAGCATCGAGGGCTTTCGGGTTGCCAACGGCTTCACCGACACCCATGTTGATGATGACTTTCTCGATTTTCGGAAGCTGCATTACGTTCTTGTAGCCGAACTTCTCCGTCATGGCTTTGCAAACTTCGTTCTGGTATTTTTCCTGTAATCTATCCACTTATGCTCCTCCTTTCTTCAATTATTTCGTCTGATCGATGACTTCGCCGCACTTCTTGCAGGCACGAACCATCTTGCCATTGACCTCTTTGTGAGCAACGCGCGTTGCTTTCTTGCAGGCCGGGCAGACGAGCATGACTTTGCATGCATGCATCGGAGCTTCTTTGACGAGGATGCCGCCCTGCGGAGCCTTCTGATTCGGCTTCGTGTGACGTTTTACCTTGTTGACGCCCTCGACGACCACTTTACCCTTCTTCGGCAGAGCTTCGATGACTTTGCCCTGCTTGCCTTTATCCTTACCGGACAGTACGACGACCGTGTCGCCCTTCTTAACGTTCAGTTTTACGAGTGACAAAATAGCACCTCCTCACAATTAAAGTACTTCAGGAGCCAGGGAAACGATCTTCATGAAGTCTTTTTCGCGGAGCTCTCTGGCTACCGGTCCAAAAATACGCGTGCCTCTCGGCGTCTTGTCGTCTTTGATGAGGACAGCTGCGTTCTCATCGAAGCGGATGTAAGAGCCATCTGCACGGCGCAGGCCCTTCACGCTGCGGACGACGACTGCCTTTACGACATCGCCCTTCTTGACCGTGCCGCCAGGAGCAGCAGACTTAACTGCAGCTACGATAATATCACCAATGTTGGCGTATTTGCGGTAGGAACCGCCGAGAACACGGATGCACATGATTTCTTTTGCACCAGTGTTGTCACCAACATTCAGGATGGTTTGCTGTTGGATCATTGTTTGACCTCCTTCTTCGATAATTTGGGATTATTTTGCACGTTCGATGACTTCAACGACTCTCCAGCGCTTCGTTTTCGAAAGCGGGCGCGTTTCCATGATCGCAACTTTGTCGCCTACATGTGCGTCGTTCTTCTCGTCATGTGCGTGGAATTTTACCGTTCTCTTGACCGGCTTCTTGTAAAGCTTGTGCTGCTCGAGTTCCTCGACTGCAACAACAACGGTCTTGTCCATCTTATCGGAGATGACTTTACCAATCTTAGTCTTACGTACGTTTCTTTCGCTCATCAGGGAGCCTCCTTCCTTTTGCATATCAGTATTCGTGATTAAGCCTTGAGCTCGTTCTCACGCTGGATCGTCTTGATGCGGGCGATCGTCTTCTTTACTTCTTTGATACGCATCGGGTTTTCAAGCTGGCCGGTGGCGAGCTGGAAACGGAGGTTGAAAAGTTCCTCTTTGAGCGAAGCAAGCTTCTGGTTGAGCTCCTCTGCGTTCATCTCGCGAATCTCATTAACCTTCATTTACTTCACCGCCCTCTGCTTTATTGTCTTCCTTCATAACGAATTTCGTCTTGATCGGGAGCTTGTGGCCTGCGAGGCGCATTGCTTCCATAGCGATCTCTTTCGTGACGCCATCCATCTCGAAGAGCACACGGCCCGGTTTAACAACGGCTACCCAGTACTCCGGCGAACCTTTACCAGAACCCATGCGCGTCTCAGCCGGCTTTGCCGTTACTGGCTTATCCGGGAAAATCTTGATCCAGACCTGGCCGCCACGTTTGATGTAACGCGTCATAGCGATACGAGCTGCCTCGATCTGACGGTTCGTGATCCATGCCGGCTCGAGTGCTACGAGACCATAATGGCCATGGCTCAGCGTATTGCCGCGATGAGCCTTGCCCTTCATGCGGCCACGGAACTGTTTACGGTATTTGACTCTCTTTGGTAATAACATTAAGCTTCGCTCCCTTCAGCTGCAGCCTTCTGCTGCTTTCTTTCCGGAAGAACTTCGCCCTTGAAGATCCATACCTTTACGCCAATGCGGCCATAAGTCGTATGAGCTTCTGCCGTACCATAATCGATATCAGCGCGGAGCGTATGAAGTGGAATACTTCCTTCACGATAGGATTCCTTACGTGCGATTTCTGCGCCGCCAAGACGACCGCTGCAGGCGATCTTGATACCCTTGGCGCCGAGGCGCATCGTGCGGCCAACGGCCTGCTTCATCGCACGGCGGAAAGCGATGCGGCGTTCGAGCTGCTGAGCAATGTTCTCAGCAACGAGCGTTGCGTCCATATCCGGCTGTTTGATTTCTGCAATGTTGATGTCCACGCGCTTCGTCGTGTACTTCTTCAGACCTTCTTTGATCTGCTCAATGCCCGAACCGCCACGGCCGATGACCATGCCCGGCTTTGCCGTATGGATCGTGAGCTTCAGACGGTTTTTGCTGCGCTCCGTCTCGATTCTGGACACACCGGCTGCCTGAAGGCTGTTCTTCAGATAGTCACGGATTTTGATATCTTCATGCAGGTTATCTGCAAAATCTTTATCTGCATACCACTTAGCATCCCAAGTCTTAACGATGCCAAGACGAATGCCATGCGGATTTACTTTCTGACCCAAACCGTTTCCCTCCTTGCTTAGTTCTTCTCGTCAACGACGATGGTTACATGGGACGTACGCTTCAAAATCTTGAAGGCCTGTCCACGGGAACGCGGATGGATACGCTTGAGCGTCGGGCCCTGATCAGCGAATGCCGTCTTGACGTAGAGCTTATCGACGTCCATATCAAAGTTGTTCTCAGCGTTTGCCACAGCAGAACGCAGAACCTTCTCGACTACCTCGGCACCAGCCTTCGGCGTGAATTTCAGAATCGCGAACGCTTCAGCGACGTTCTTGCCACGGATGAGATCCATGACGACACGAACTTTGCGCGGAGCGATGCGAACATATTTAGCTACTGCTTTAGATTCCACAAGGATTCTCCTTTCGCAAAATTATTTCAGAGAGGTCTTTCTCTCTTCGCCGGCATGGCCCTTGAAAGTACGCGTCGGAGCGAACTCACCGAGCTTGTGGCCAACCATATCTTCCGTGATGTAGACCGGTACATGTTTACGGCCATCATGAACGGCAATCGTATGACCAACGAAATCCGGGAAAATCGTGGAACTTCTCGACCAGGTCTTAACAACTTTCTTATCGTTAGCCTCGTTCAGGGCCGTGATCTTCTTCATCAGGCTCTCTGCAACGTAAGGTCCTTTTTTAATAGATCTTGACAAAGTGTCTCCTCCTTTCGTCAGGCGGCACTAGGCTGCCTGTCGATTTGTATTATTTCGTACGTCCTTTGACGATGAGCTTGTCGGAAGCTTTCTTGCGACGGGTCTTTGCACCCATAGCGCATTTGCCCCATTTCGTAACAGGGTGTTTGCGGCCAACTGGGGAACGGCCCTCGCCGCCGCCATGCGGATGATCGTTCGGGTTCATGGCAACGCCGCGGTTCTCCGGGCGAACGCCGAGCCAACGGTTGCGGCCGGCCTTACCAAGCGTGATGTTCTCATGCTCGAGGTTGCCAACTTCACCGATCGTAGCACGGCAGTTGATGTGAACTTTGCGAAGCTCACCAGACGGCATGCGGAGGAGTGCATAATCGCCTTCCTTAGCCATGAGCTGTGCGGAAGCACCAGCACTGCGGACGAGCTGTGCGCCCTTGCCGATCTTGAGCTCGACGTTATGTACCGTAGTACCTACCGGGATGTTCTTGAGCGGAAGTGCATTGCCGACCTTGATATCAGCGTCTGGGCCGGAAACGACCTGATCGCCGACCTTGAGGCCGTTCGGTGCGAGGATGTAGCGCTTCTCACCATCAACATAGTTGAGGAGAGCGATGCGGGCGCTGCGGTTCGGATCGTACTCAATCGTAGCGACGCGAGCCGGGATACCGTCTTTCGTGCGCTTGAAGTCGATTACGCGGTAGAGGCGCTTATGGCCGCCGCCCTGATGACGGACGGTCAGACGGCCCTGCTGGTTACGGCCGCCGTTCTTCTTGAGGCGTTCCGTCAGGGACTTCTCAGGCTTGCTTGCCGTGATCTCATCGAACGATGCGACCGTCATGAAGCGTCTGCCTGCAGAATATGGTTTAAAACTCTTTACTGCCACTTAAATTTACCTCCTTTTCTATATTATGCTTCGAAGAACTCGATGCTTTCGCCAGCAGCGAGCTTTACGATAGCTTTTTTATAGTCAGGGCGCTTGCCAGACGTGCGGCCCATGCGTTTCGTTTTGCCAAGTACGTTAACCGTATTGACTTTCTCAACTTTGACTTTGAAGATCTCAGCGACTGCTTTGGCAATCTCGATCTTGTTGGCTGCTTTCGCAACAACGAAGACGTATTTGCCTTCAGCCATGAGCTGAGTCGTTCTCTCTGTGATCAGCGGACGGATCAGGATATCACGTGCTTCCATTATGCGAATACCTCCTCGATGCGGGTGATGGCATCCTTCGTGATGAACAGCTTGTTATGATTCAGGATATCATAGACATTCAGTCCAAGCGCGTTGATGGCTTTTACACCCGGAATGTTGCGTGCGGATTTCTCAACGTTCTCAGCTTCATCAGCCGTGATGAAGAGAGCCTTGGAATCTACGCTGAAGTCGCCGAGCATCTTGACAACCTGTTTCGTCTTCGGAGCATCGAAGTTGAGGCTCTCGAGAACGATGAGGTCGCCGCTCTTGACTTTATCGGAAAGTGCGCACTTCAGTGCGAGACGACGCTGCTTGCGCGGCATGCTGAACGCATACTTGCGCGGATGCGGTCCGAAGACCGTGCCGCCGCCAACCCACAGCGGGCTGCGCGTCGAACCAGCACGAGCACGGCCCGTGCCCTTCTGCTTCCAAGGCTTGCGGCCACCGCCACGGACAAAGCCGCGCGTTTTCGTGGCATGCGTGCCAAGGCGCTGAGCTGCGAGCTGCATTACAACGGCCTGATGCAGGAGGCCTGCATTCATCTCTACGCCGAAGATGCTGTCATTCAATTCGATATCGCCAACCTGATTGTTGGTGATGTCATAAACTGCTACTGTAGCCATAATTGTTGGTGTCCTCCTTCCAATCAGTTTTTGCCCGGTTTAACGGTGTTCTTGATCACAACAAAGCTCTTCTTCGGGCCCGGAATAGCGCCCTTGATGAGGATGAGGTTGCGGTCTGCATCTACACGGACAACCGTGAGGCGCTGAACCGTAACACGCTCGCCACCCATGCGGCCCGGGAGTTTCTTGCCCTTGAGGACACGTCCGCCAGGACCAGAAATCATGGCACCAGTGGAACCCGGTTCACGATGGGATTTGGAACCATGTCCCATAGGACCACGAGCGAAGTTGTGACGTTTGATACCGCCGGCAAAACCCTTGCCCTTGGAAGTACCTGTAACATCAACAAGTTCTCCAGCACTAAATATGTCAACGCCGATGGTGTCACCGACTTTGTATTCAGAAGCATCTGCAAGACGCATCTCGCGAATGAATTTTACCGGCGCAACGCCAGCCTTCTCGAAATGGCCTTTCAGGGGTTTGTTTACTTTATTATCTTTAACTTCACCGAAGCCGAGCTGTACAGCGTTATAGCCGTCGGACTCAACCGATTTGTTCTGGATAACAACGTTGTTGCCAGATTCTACGACCGTAACCGGGACAACCTTGCCTTCTTCCGTGAAGATCTGAGTCATACCAAGTTTTCTACCTAAGATAGCTTTAGACATTCATTCCACCTCCTCGGATTAAAGTTTGATTTCGATGTCTACGCCTGCCGGCAGGTCAAGACGCATCAGAGCATCAACCGTTTTGTTGGTCGGCTGCAGGATGTCGATCAGACGTTTGTGCGTGCGCATTTCAAACTGCTCACGGCTGTCTTTATTGACATGCGGGGAACGCAGGATCGTGTAAATGTTCTTTTCCGTCGGAAGAGGAATCGGACCGGATACCATTGCACCAGTCTTCTTTGCCGTATCGACAATCTTTACGGCACTCTGATCGAGGGCTTTATGATCATAAGCCTTCAAACGGATTCTGATTTTCTGCTGTTTTGACAATTTGTTTTCCTCCTTATCGTCCAGGCTCTTGGCCCAAACATTTCTCCGTAACAGTTCCCTCGGGTACACCCGAGCCATCTGCCACGTCATCGCATTGGGGGGTACCATATTTATTTTAACCTTTAAATAAGAGCGACGCGAGCGCCGCTCTTAAGTAAAGATTAAGTTTGAAGATTAGCCTTCGATTTCCGTTACGCGGCCAGCACCAACCGTGTGACCACCTTCGCGGATAGCGAAGCGCAGGCCCTTCTCGATAGCGATCGGGGTGATGAGTTCAACTTCCATCTCGACGTTATCGCCAGGCATAACCATCTCCGTGCCTTCCGGCAGTTTGACAACGCCCGTAACATCCGTCGTGCGGAAGTAGAACTGCGGACGGTAGTTCGAGAAGAACGGAGTATGACGGCCGCCTTCTTCTTTCGTCAGGACATAGACCTGAGCTTTGAACTTCGTGTGCGGATGAATCGTGCCCGGCTTTGCGAGAACCTGGCCACGCTCGATCTCTTTGCGGTCGATACCACGGAGAAGAGCACCGATGTTATCGCCTGCTTCAGCGAAGTCAAGCATCTTACGGAACATCTCGATACCCGTAACAACCGTCTGTTTCGGCTCATCCTGCAGACCAACGATCTCAACCGTATCGTTCATCTTGAGCTCACCACGCTCAACACGGCCCGTAGCAACCGTACCACGGCCAGTGATCGTGAAGACGTCCTCGACCGGCATCAGGAACGGTTTTGCGTTATCGCGAACCGGCGTCGGGATGTATTCATCAACAGCTTCCATGAGCTTGAGGATGTTCTTCTTCTGCTCTTCGTCGCCTTCGAGGGCCTTCAGAGCAGAACCAGCGATAACAGGGATGTCATCGCCCGGGAAGTCATAGCTGGAGAGCAGCTCGCGAACTTCCATCTCAACGAGCTCGAGGAGCTCAGGATCGTCAACCTGGTCAACCTTGTTCAGGAAGACAACGATTGCCGGTACACCGACCTGACGAGCGAGCAGGATGTGCTCACGCGTCTGCGGCATCGGGCCATCAGCTGCGGAAACAACGAGGATAGCACCATCCATCTGAGCAGCACCAGTGATCATGTTCTTGACATAGTCAGCATGGCCCGGGCAGTCAACGTGTGCATAGTGACGTTTCGGCGTCTCATACTCAACGTGTGCCGTGTTGATCGTGATACCGCGCTCACGCTCTTCCGGAGCCTTATCGATATCAGCGTAATCTTCGAAAGAAGCTTTGCAGCCCGGAGTCTCGGAGAGAACCTTCGTGATTGCAGCCGTCAGCGTCGTCTTGCCATGGTCAACGTGACCGATGGTACCGATGTTAACATGCGGTTTAGTTCTTTCAAACTTTTCTTTAGCCATTGTGATTTTTTCCTCCCTTATTCACCTTTGTTCTTTGCGACAATCTTGTCAGCAATATTTTTCGGAACTTCATCATAGTAAGCAACTTCCATGCTGTAGTTCCCTCGGCCCTGAGTCTTGGAACGCAGGTCAGTCGAGTAACCGAACATCTCGGAGAGCGGAACGAAGCCAGTGATGACCTGAGAACCGTTGCGCGCTTCCATACCATCGATACGGCCGCGGCGAGAGTTCAGGTCGCCGATAACATCGCCCATGTACTCTTCCGGTACAGTGACTTCGACTTTAACATACGGCTCAAGCAGAACCGGATTTGCTTTTTCAGCACCATTGCGGAATGCCATGGAGCCGGCAACCTTGAATGCTGCCTCAGAGGAGTCGACTTCGTGGAAAGAACCATCATAGACCGTAGCTTTGATGTCGACCATCGGATAACCAGCAACAACGCCGGCTTCCATAGCCTGCTTGACACCATCTTCGATCGGTTTGATGAATTCCTTCGGAATAGCACCGCCGACAACCTTGTTCTCGAATGCGAAACCTTCGCCCGGTTCCTGCGGCTCGAGTTTAAGCCAGCAGTGACCATACTGACCATGACCGCCGGACTGACGAACGAACTTACCTTCTGCCTCAACAGTCTTGCGAATCGTTTCACGATAAGCAACCTGCGGCTCGCCGACTTTGCATTCAACTTTGAATTCGCGTTTCATGCGGTCAACGATGATCTGGAGGTGAAGCTCGCCCATGCCGGAGATGATCGTCTGGCCCGTTTCCTGATCCGTGCGGACACGGAAGGTCGGATCTTCTTCAGCGAGTTTCTGAAGAGCGACGCCCATCTTCTCCTGGTCGTTCTTCGTCGACGGCTCAACCGCAACGGAGATAACCGGATCCGGGAATACCATGGACTCGAGAATGATCGGATGTTCTTCATCGCAGAGCGTATCACCAGTCGTCGTGTCTTTGAGGCCGACAGCTGCAGCGATATCACCGCTGTATACGCGCTCGATTTCCTTACGATGGTTTGCATGCATCTGCAGGATACGGCCGATACGCTCTTTCTTGCCCTTCGTGGAGTTGTACACGTAAGAGCCTCCATCGAGGATACCGGAGTAAACGCGGAAGAATGCGAGCTTACCAACGAACGGATCCGTCATAATCTTGAATGCGAGTGCCGAGAACGGAGCCTCGTCACTTGCCGGACGATGATCTTCCTCGCCCGTTTCCGGGTTGACACCAGCGATCGGCGGGATATCCGTCGGAGCCGGCATGTAATCAACGATTGCATCGAGGAGCGGCTGAACGCCTTTATTACGATAGGAAGTACCGCAGGTGACCGGGCAGAGTTTGCATGCGACCGTACCCTTACGGATTACTGCCTTGATTTCATCTTCCGTGATGTCTTCGCCGCCAAGGTATTTCTCCATGAAGTCATCATCGAGCTCGGAAAGAGCCTCGAGGAGGATTTCGCGGTATTCCTCAGCTTTGTCCTTCATGTCATCCGGGATAGCAACTTCGTCTTCAACTTTGCCGAGGTCGTCTTCATAAACGATGGCTTCCATCTTGACGAGGTCGATGATCCCCTTGAAGGTATCCTCAGCGCCGATCGGCAGCTGGATTGCAACTGCGTTTGCATTGAGGCGCTCCTTCATCATCTTGATGACATTGTAGAAATCCGCGCCGGTGATATCCATCTTGTTGACATATGCCATACGCGGAACATTATAATTCTCAGCCTGACGCCAAACGGTCTCAGTCTGAGGCTCAACACCGCCGCGAGCAGTCAGGACTGCTACAGCGCCATCGAGTACGCGCAGGGAACGCTCAACTTCTACCGTGAAGTCCACGTGACCCGGCGTATCAATGATGTTGATGCGATGACCTTTCCAATGGCAGGTCGTTGCAGCGGACGTGATCGTGATACCACGTTCCTGCTCCTGAACCATCCAGTCCATCGTTGCAGCACCATCATGTACTTCACCGATCTTGTGGTTGACACCCGTGTAGAAGAGGATACGTTCCGTGGTCGTCGTCTTACCGGCATCGATGTGAGCCATGATACCGATGTTACGAGTTTTTTCAAGGGAATACTCTCTTGCCACTTTTAATATCGC